>CANEVR010000008.1 GCA_947442505.1 Flavobacteriales bacterium
ACAAATGACAAAATGGACAAAAGCGAAATGAATACTTTTTTCTTCATAATTACCAAAATAGCCCTCTACTCTTTTTGGGTAGAAATGCTAAAATAATGGTTTTTTTCAACAAAACAAAAAAAATCAAAAATTAACTGTTCAAAACATACTGTTTTTGAACGACTATACCAGCTTTTGAAACGTCTTCCACCATCGGTTGGGAACTTCTTGGTTCAGTGCTGTTTCGTAATCCTCATAACTACATGGGACCAAATGATGTCGCTCATATCTCTCAGCAGATCCGGCAGGATATGGAACATCCATCCACCAGCGATCTGTAAGCGTGCTCTTGTAAAAAATCAACTCATCTCCGGTATCATCCATCAAAACGGAATACCGTGTGTAACGTTCGTAATCGCCTTTTGGGAAATCACCTTTGCGGTGTAAATATCCCTCGACAAAGCACCACACGCATTGGGCTAACAACCCTGCTGATAATCCCTTGGTATCATGTTGTGGATTGAATTCATAAAATCCAATTGAGGTCAATTTATCACTCATCCCAGCATAGCGGGCAATCTGAGCCATTTCATTTCCAAATAATCCATTGGCTGATGGCTGGCCAAATCCAGGGTGCTCTGATTGCCTAACACTGCTCATGTCAATGGAAACAATATCCGCATTGCGGATGACAGGCTCCACGTTTTTAATATCTGCTTGTATTTCTCCCAACCGTGTGGCCTCAAAATACATTTTCTCCATCAGGACTGTGAGATCTTTATCCGTTAGATAGCGCTGATGGCCCAAATTACTGTAATTAAAAAGATAATTGGGTTTGTGCAAGACTATCTTATTCAAATAACCTTCAGAAGATTGATCATCATGAGTGGTTGCAAAATCCAATCTGCGATCCACAGAGACTAGATTGACCGTTTGCTCCAAATTCTCGTAAGCCAAGTAATTGCCGTAAGTAATGTCTTGCGATCCACCGATGATAAGCGGAATAATATCGGCTTTGATCAAGGCTTCGCAGATGCTTCTCACCGCAAAAATCGTATCCTCAACGGTGGCCCCTGCTTGAATGTTTCCCAAATCCATGATTCGGGCATCCTCGTCCCACTTGGTTAAAGCGTAAAAATAATCACGAAAAACATGGCTGGATTGTGCGCATCCTATATTGTGCATAGCATTCCTATCCTCTTCAACACCAAACATGGCAATCTTCACCCCCTTGTCACGCCAATCATCATCACCATGGTAAAAAACAATATCATGAACCAATGATGAAGCAGGCTCTGAATCCATTGATCGATGGTGCCATTGACTAGGGGTAAGAAAAACAGAAAAATCCATTGTCCGAAATTAATCGGACAAATGCAACGCAATTAACTGTGTGAAATGGATTATCAACAAAGATTGGTGCAATCCATTTCACTCGTGGCGGCCACTATTTTTTCTTAGCAGCAGCTTTTTTAGGTGCTGCCTTCTTGGGGGCTGCTTTCTTGACTGCAGCCTTTTTAGCTGGAGCCTTTCGTCCCTTGGATTTTCCAGAAGGTTTGGTATTGGCCATAATCTCCAACACATCTGCCAAAGTCAAGGTCTCCGCTGCTGTTCCTTTGGGAATCTTGTAATTTTCTGTATCTGCTTTGATGTAGGGACCAAAGCGACCTTTGATGACTTGAATCTCTGGGCGCTCCTCGAAACTTTTGATCAAATTGGCATTGATTCCATTGATTTTATCTTCCACCAACTGAATGGCCCTTTCCAACTGAACGGTATGGGGATCATCTCCCTCCTTCACCCGCAGTGATGCAAATGTCTTGTCCCACTTGATGTATGGCCCAAATCTTCCCAGTCCAACAGCTATGGGTTTGCCATTCCACTCTCCCAATACTTTAGGGAAAGAGAACAACTTCAATCCTTCTTCGAGTGAGATGCTACTGATACTCTGATCAGGTCGCAAAGAGGCAAACTTCTTCTCCTCATCCTCTGAAGATCCTATTTGAATAATGGGACCAAATCTTCCTATCCTAGCTATAACAGGTTTTCCTGTTGCAGGGTCAATACCTAACTCACGCTCACCTGAGGCTCGAGACGCCGACTCTATTGTGGTTTCAACGGATTGATGAAAAGGTTGGTAGAACTTTCTCAACATCTCCCTCCAATCCATTTTTCCTTCAGCAATAATGTCAAACTCCTCTTCGACATTGGCTGTAAAACTGTAATCCAAAATAGTTGGGAAATAATTCACCAAAAAGTCGTTCACTACAACGCCAATATCCGTAGGAAACAACTTTCCTTTATCCGCACCGGTTCTTTCTGATTTGACTTCTGATACAATTTCTGAACCCTTCAGTGTTATCACTTCAAATGATCGCAAAACACCATCCAACTCTTTCTTCTCAACATATCCTCTTTGCTGTATGGTACTGATGGTTGGTGCATAAGTGGAGGGACGTCCTATTCCCAACTCCTCCAACTTCTTTACCAAACTTGCTTCTGAATATCGGCTGGGCTTTTGGGTGTAACGCTGTGTCGCAATGATTTCTTTTCTTTCCAAAAGTTGACCAATGTGCAGGGGCGGCAACATGGCCGAATCACCTTCTTCTCCATCGTCCTCTGTGCTCTCAATGTACAATTTTAAGAAACCATCAAATTTGATCACCTGACCTTTTGCTACCAATTGCTCCGGTGTGGTTGAAATTGAAATCGTTGCTGTAGTATTCTCAAGCTCGGCATCTGCCATTTGGGATGCCATGGTGCGTTTCCAAATCAAATCATACAATTTCCTTTCACGCTCATCATTTCCTGCTTCTCTCACACCCATTTCCGTTGGACGAATGGCTTCGTGGGCCTCTTGAGCTCCTTTTGATTTGGATTGAAACTTCCTGGTTTTGGCATATTGACCACCAAACGACTTGGTAATCTCATCCTTGGCTGCGCCCAATGCAAATTCCGATAAGTTCACACTGTCGGTTCGCATATAAGTGATTTTTCCGGCCTCATACAACTTCTGAGCAATGCTCATTGTGGCGCTTACGCTGAATCCCAGCTTTCTTGATGCGTCCTGCTGCAATGTGGATGTTGTGAACGGGGCTGCTGGCGTTCTTTTGGATGGTTTGGTCTCCAAATTGGCCACGGTGAATGTTGCGTTTTGACACACCTGAATGAAGGCCATGGCATCCGTGCTCTGGTTCAGTTTTCTCAATAAATCCGCCTTAACTGTTGATCCATCTGCATTGAAAATTCCACGCACATTAAAATATTGCGTTGCTGTAAAAGCATCTATCTCCTTTTCACGGTCGGCAATGATTCGCACTGCGACACTCTGCACGCGACCCGCGCTCAAGGATGGTTTTACTTTCTTCCAAAGCACGGGAGACAATTCAAAACCCACCAAGCGATCCAATATTCTTCTGGCTTGTTGGGCATTCACCAAATCGATGTCCACCCTTCTTGGATGCTCAATGGCATTCAAGATGGCTTTCTTGGTGATCTCATGAAAAACAATTCTTTTGGTCTTTTGCTCTGGAATTTCCAATGCTTCCATCAAGTGCCATGATATGGCCTCTCCCTCGCGGTCCTCATCCGTTGCCAACCAAACCACTTCGGCCTTTTGCGCTAACTTCTTGAGCTCCCGAACCATGTCTCGTTTGTCTTCGGTCACCTCATAGACGGGTTCAAAATCATTGGTCATATCTATGGCCTGGTCCTTTTTTGGAAGATCCCGCACATGCCCCATACTGGACTTTACAATAAAGTCTTTCCCCAAATAACCTTCTATGGTTTTTGCCTTTGCAGGGGACTCCACGATCACCAAATTTTTGCTCATTTCAATCTTTTTAGACGGCGACAAATGTATAGGTAAAAAATTGGGTTCTCCAAAAAAGGCTTATTCGCATGACAGAACGGCATATATTTGCATATACAATATTAACATTCTAAACAGCCATACACTGTGGAGGAAAAAAACATAGATGAAAGCCGTCAAGGGGAGTTCTTGATGGTTGAGGACAGCGCTCCGCTTCCAGAAAATAGAAAGCAAAAAAAATTGCTTTTAGAAAGTTACGGTTGTCAGATGAATTTTTCTGACAGTGAAATCGTTGCTTCCATTTTAACCCAACAAGGTTATGTCACCACCCGAGATGCTGAAGAAGCTGATTTGGTTTTGCTAAATACGTGTGCGATTCGTGACAATGCGGAGCAACGTGTCCGCGGTCGCCTTCAATTTTTTCAGACTTTGAAAAAGAAAAACCCCGAACTTCAAGTCGGGGTGTTAGGCTGCATGGCTGAGCGACTTCGCGAGCAATTGCTGGAACAAGAAAAACTGGTGGATTTGGTTGTTGGTCCTGATGCTTATCGCGACCTGCCCAACCTCCTAGATAAAATAGATGGGGGTCAAAAAGCGGTGAACGTTTTGTTAAGTCGTGAGGAGACCTATGCAGAAATCACTCCTGTTCGACTTAACAGCAATGGTGTAACAGCATTTATCTCCATCATGCGCGGTTGTGATAATATGTGTTCCTTCTGTGTCGTGCCCTTCACCCGTGGTAGAGAGCGCAGCAGAGACCCTGAAAGTATTGTAGGTGAAGCCAAAGAACTTTTTGAAAAAGGCTATCGAGAGGTCACACTACTTGGTCAAAACGTTGATAGTTACAAATGGAATATCAATAACAAGGGAGAAATATTAGACGCACAACTGCCCACTGTCAACTTTGCGCAATTGTTGGAAAAAGTAGCATTGGTATCACCTGACTTGAGGGTCCGTTTCAGCACCAGTCACCCCAAAGACATGACCGATGATGTGTTGCATATTATGGCTCAATATGAGAATATATGCAAATACATTCACTTGCCTGTACAAAGCGGAAACAGTGAGGTCTTGAAAAAGATGAACCGTGGATACACGCGTGGGTGGTACTTAACACGCATTGATGCCATTAAAAACATCATGCCTGAATGTGCAATTTCAACGGATGTTATTGCTGGATTTTGCGGTGAAACTGAAGAGCAACACCAAGAGACCATCAGCTTAATGAGCCTGGTGGGCTATGACATGGCCTACATGTTCAAATACAGCGAACGACCCAAGACATTGGCTGAACGCAAGTATGAAGATGATGTTCCAGAAGAGACCAAAGGAAGAAGATTGACAGAAATTATTGACAACCAAATGAAACAAAGTGCAATTTGCACCAAAAAACACATTGGTAAAGTTCAGCGGGTTTTGGTTGAAGGTGTATCCAAAAAATCTGAGGAACATTTGTATGGACGCAACAGCCAAAACGTGGTTTGCATTTTTCCAAAAAACGATATTGCAATTGGAGATTACGTGGATGTCGAAATGAAAGATTGCACTTCCATTACATTGACCGGTGAAGTAGTTGCGCATTATCCAAGGAAATAAAATGGAATTGAACAGCATCAAACAAAGATTTGGTATTATAGGACAATCTCCCTTGCTCGTTCGCGCATTGGAAATTGCTACACATGTAGCCCCAACCAATATCTCTGTTTTGATCAATGGCGAGAGCGGTGTGGGTAAGGAAAGTATTCCTAAGATCATACACCACCTGAGTACCCGAAAGCACGGAGCTTACATTGCTGTCAACTGCGGTGCCATCCCCGAAGGGACGATTGACTCGGAACTTTTTGGACATGAAAAAGGTTCATTTACCGGCGCTCATGAATCCCGCAAAGGATACTTTGAAGAAGCCAACAATGGAACCATCTTTTTAGATGAAGTGGCTGAGCTCCCGCACAGCACACAAGTGCGATTGTTGCGTGTTCTTGAAACTGGAGAATACATCCGTGTAGGATCTTCTAAAGTCCAAAAAACCAACGTTCGTGTGGTGGCTGCCACCAATGTGGATTTCGTCAAAGCCATTCAAAGCGGAAAATTCAGAGAAGATCTTTTCTACCGTTTGAATCAAGTACCCATAGCCATGCCTGCATTGCGTGATCGGGGCAACGACATCATCTTGTTATTCAAAAAATTTGCCGCTGATTTTTCAGAGAAATACCAAGTTCCATTGTTGCAACTATCGCCTGAAAGCGAGCAACTGATGCTTCAGTATTATTGGCCTGGAAATATCCGTCAGTTAAAAAATATCACAGAGCAAATCAGCCTGCTTGAAACCAACCGATACGTCACGCCTGAAACGCTTCATGCATACTTGCCAGATGCTGGAATGAACGCTGCAGGAATTGTACGAAAAGACAACAGACAGACTGGAGATTTTCAAGAAAAGGAAATGTTGTACAAAATCTTGTTTGACATGAAAAACGAGATTACCGATGTCAAAAAATTGGTTTTGAATATGGCCCAATCTGGGAGCCAATGGATAGACAACCCAGAGAGTGTGGCCCTATTTCAACGTTTGTTTCAAGGTGCCGTTTCAGATGACGGAGAATCCTTTGAATCCTTTGAATCCAACAGTCCTGTTATTACTGTTAAAACAACCGGGAGCAGTAACAGTCCGATGATTGTCAACCATCCCATGCACCATGAAATTGTAGAGGAGAGTTTGTCCCTTTTGGATACGGAAAAGGAAATGATCAAGAAGGCGCTTCTTAAGCACAAGAACCGCAGAAGAAACGCTGCCAAAGAACTGGGAATATCGGAAAGAACTTTGTACCGAAAAATCAAAGAATTTGATCTCCACAACCTATGATGAAAGTTCGATACATATGTATGGTGTTTTTAGCAATGGTTGTTGTCAGCTGTCAAGTAAATTATTCATTCACCGGAGGGCAGTTCAGCGGGGCATCCAATTTTCAAGTCAGCTATCTGCGTCCGCAAACGGCATTGGCTAGCCCCGTTTATGCCCAACAATTGACTGAAGGACTAAAAGATTATTTATTGGCACAAAGTCCCTTGCAATTGGTCACCACCAACGGCGATTTGGTATACGAGGGAAGCATTGTCGATTATAATCTCTCCCCCATCGCCGCTCAGGGAAATGAAATAGCCTCCTTGACACGTTTATCCATCACGGTGCGCATCAAGTACACCAATCAAATGGAAAAAGAATTGAACTTTGAGAAAAACTTCACCAAATACGCGGACTTTCCTGCTGGTCAAGATTTGTTCAGTGTTCAAGAGGAATTGTGGAACAATATCAATGATCAATTGATACAAGAAATATACAACGCCAGTGTCGGAAATTGGTAAATACAACAATCCCAAGGAAGCCATTGAAAAATGGCTAATTGCCCCGCACACGCTGGATGAGGCTGATATGGGCATGGTCAATCGATGGCTGACAGAATTTCCGTGGTTCGGCACGTTGCACACCCTAAAGGCCGTATACGCCAATGACCAAGGGAAGGCTGACTATCCGCATCATTTGCATCGCGCAGCCATCACCACACATGACAGGGGATGGTTGTATGAAATGGTCAATACACCCTCTGCCCCACCTCAGGACTTTGCGCCGATACCAACTGTTACTACAACCGTTAACATTGAAGAAAGTAAACCTGACAACATCACATTAACGGATTGGGTAGATATCTTTTTGGACGATGCCACACCTATAGCCACTGCCCAGCCACAGGAAGAGGAATGGGGCGACTGGAGCATCGCTTTGGAAAATGTTGCCGAAATAAAAGAGGAGATTTCGTCACCTATTCCAATTGAAGAAAAAGAGACACCGCCTGCAATACCTTCTGATAAAATAGAACCTGAACCGGAAAGCAATGACTACCCTGAAAGCGTTGATTTTGCTGAATTGGGCGAACTGGGACAAGATATCCTGAACAAGGCCATCAGCTCAAGCATTGAAATGGAAGTTTCTGAAAAAGAAACTACCGAAGAAGAGGTAAAATCACCCCAGCCCAAAACTGAAACAGCGGATTACGGTGATTCTTTTTTGAATTTCATTGCTGCTTCTATAGGTCAACCTGCTGAAGAAAAAAAATCAGTATTGCCTACCGATTCAACGGAGCCAGAAGAGAAGAAAAAGGAAGATGTCGTTGAAAGGTTTATACAAACGGAACCTCAGATAAATCGCGGAAAAGCGATAGAATATGTGGCCGGAAACATGGCCAAAGAAAGTTTGGAGGAGGACTTGAATTTGGTCACGGAAACCATGGCCAAATTGTATGTCAAACAAGGCAAATTAGACAAAGCTCGAAAAGCTTATAAAAAACTAATTGAGCTATATCCCGAAAAAAGCATTTACTTTGCAACGCAATTAAAAAATTTGAACAAGAAAAATTAATAGCATGGAAAACGCAATTATTATCATCACCGTTATCGTAGCCTTATTGCTCGCTTTGGTAGTATTGATTCAAAATCCCAAAGGTGGCGGATTAACAACAGGATTTCAAGCCACACAAGTGGGTGGGGTTCAGCAAACCGCTGACTTCTTGGAAAAAGCTACTTGGTATTTGGTGATAGCCCTTTTCGTTTTGTGTATGTTGAGCGCTAGTTTCAGTGCCAGCACCAAGTTTGAAAACGAAGAGCCAGCAGTTGAGCAAGAAGCACCAGCAGAAGGACAACAGCCCTAATCAGGTTATTCATACACTCATTTGAAAATGTCAGCGTGTCGCACACACTGACATTTTTTATTTTATCCCTGCCATTTTTTCGTGATGCGAATGAAAAAAACACAATGGCACAACAGATGCTAAGCACAAAACAAATTTTAATATAAAGTATATGTCAGTTAACGTAAAACCCATTGCAGATCGCGTGTTGGTTGAACCCGCGCAAGTAGAAACCACTACAGCAAGTGGTATCATTATTCCCGATACTGCCAAAGAGAAGCCACAACGCGGAACCGTAGTTGCAGTTGGAGATGGTAAAAAAGACGAACCCATGACAGTAGCTGTAGGAGACGCAGTGCTTTATGGTAAGTATTCAGGAACAGAAATTTCATTGGATGGTAAGGATTACCTCATCATGCGTGAATCAGACATTTTAGCAATCATCTAAACCTATAAATAACATGGCAAAAGAAATCACATTTGATGTAGCTGCGAGAGAGAAGTTAAAAGCCGGTGTTGATGCATTGGCCAATGCAGTAAAAGTTACTCTAGGTCCAAAAGGACGTAACGTTGTTATCGATAAAAAATTTGGCGCTCCCCACATTACCAAAGATGGTGTATCGGTGGCCAAAGAAATTGAATTGAAAGATCCCATTGAAAACATGGGTGCTCAGATGTTGAAAGAGGTAGCCAGCAAAACTGCTGACATCGCTGGAGACGGAACTACCACAGCTACCGTTTTGGCCCAAGCCATCGTGAGCACTGGTTTAAAAAACGTAGCTTCTGGTGCCAATCCAATGGATTTAAAACGTGGTATCGACAAAGCAGTGAATGCGGTTGTGGGATCACTGAAAGCTTCTTCCAAAGAAGTGGGTTCAGACAACAACAAAATCAAACAAGTAGCCACCATTTCAGCCAACAATGACGAGAGCATTGGCGCTTTGATTGCCGACGCAATGGCCAAGGTGGGTATTGAAGGTGTTATCACTGTTGAAGAAGCCAAAGGAACTGAGACCGATGTGAAGACCGTTGAAGGTATGCAATTCGATCGCGGGTATTTGTCACCTTACTTCGTTACCAATGCTGAAAACATGGAAGCGGAATTGGAGAACGCATATATCTTGATCTACGACAAGAAGATTTCCAACATGAAGGAATTGCTTCCTGTATTGGAGAAAACTGTTCAAACTGGCAAACCATTGTTGATCATCGCGGAAGACGTGGATGGCGAGGCATTGGCCACATTGGTGGTAAACAAAATGCGCGGTGCATTGCGCATTGCAGCCGTTAAAGCTCCTGGATTTGGTGACCGCAGAAAAGCCATGTTGCAAGACATCGCTATTTTGACTGGCGGTACTGTGATCAGTGAAGAAATGGGATTGAAATTAGATGCCACCACTTTGGAAGATTTGGGTCGTGCTGAAAAAATCACCATTGACAAGGACAACACCACCATCGTGAATGGATCAGGCGCTAAGGACGCTATCCAAGCGCGTGTGGCTGAAATCAAGGCACAAATTGAAAAGACAACATCTGATTACGACCGTGAAAAATTGCAAGAGCGTTTGGCCAAATTGGCTGGCGGTGTAGCAGTATTGTATGTTGGTGCAGCCACGGAAGTGGAAATGAAAGAGAAGAAAGACCGTGTAGATGATGCATTGCATGCAACCCGCGCTGCTGTAGCTGAAGGAATTGTTCCTGGCGGTGGTACTGCTTTGATTCGCGCCAGCGCTGCATTGGAAGGATTAAAAGGAGACAACGAGGACGAGACAACAGGTATTGCGATTATCAAGCGTGCCATTGAAGAGCCTTTGCGTCAAATTGTTGCCAATGCCGGTGGAGAAGGAGCGGTTATCGTCCAGAAAGTAAGAGAAGGAAAAGACGACTTTGGATACAACGCACGCACAGAGACTTTTGAGAATCTATTGAGCAGCGGAGTAATTGATCCCACCAAAGTAGTACGTGTTGCATTGGAGAATGCGGCATCTATCGCAGGTATGTTATTGACTACTGAATGCGTCATTTCTGACATCAAAGAAGATGCACCAGCAATGCCAGCCATGCCCGGTGGAGGAATGGGTGGAATGATGTAAGTCATCGCCAATTTGTTTTTAACTTGCAGCCGCTTTCCGAAAGGAAGGCGGCTTTTTTTTATGGTGAAAATTGACAACATAGAACTTCCTGATTTCCCTCTGCTCCTGGCACCGATGGAAGACGTGAGTGATCCTCCGTTTCGCTTGGTATGCAAGGAAAATGGTGCGGACATGATGTATACAGAGTTCATTAGTAGTGAAGGATTGATCAGAGATGCAGCCAAGAGCAAAATGAAGTTAGACATATTTGAATATGAGCGACCCATTGGCGTGCAGATATTTGGAAGTGAGATTGACACCATGGTTCAATGCGCCAAAATCATTGAACAAACCAAACCCGATTTGTTGGACATCAACTACGGATGCCCGGTGATGAAAGTTACCTGCAAAGGTGCGGGAGCAGGCATCTTGAAAGACATTGACAAGATGGTTCGCATGACGGAAGCCATTGTCAAAGCCACTACCCTGCCCGTTACAGTGAAGACACGTTTGGGATGGGACGATGGAACCAAGAATATTTTGGAAGTTGCGGAGCGATTGCAAGACATAGGCATAAAAGCATTGACGATACACGGAAGAACGCGTGTGCAGATGTACAAAGGAGAGGCGGATTGGAGCCTCATTGCGAAAGTCAAAGAGAACCCGCGCATTCACATTCCCATCTTTGGAAATGGAGACATTGACAGTCCGGAAAAAGCGTTGGAATACAAGAATCGGTATGGAGTGGATGGCATCATGATTGGTCGCGCCAGCATTGGTTATCCTTGGATATTCCGCGAGGTGAAGCATTATTTGGCCACAGGAGAAAAATTGGCGCCGCCCACCATTGATGAGCGCGTTGAAACATGCAAAAAGCATTTGATGTTCAGTATTCAATGGAAAGGCGAAGTGTTGGGTATCCTAGAAATGCGCAGACACTACACCAATTATTTCAAAGGTTTTTCTCACTTCAAGGAGGACAGAATGGCCTTGGTTACTTCGGGTAACTTGGAGGAGATATTGGAGCGGTTGGAGTTGATTAAGGTGAAGTATCGCTTATAACAATATTCTTTATTTATTGATTTTATCGTTGAGTGCTTTTCAATCTTAAATACTAATTTGTAAAGTAAAAATCTACTAATATGTAAAATGAAAAGCTACTAATCTGTTCAATGAAAAGCTGACAATTTGTAAAATAGACTAGTTTTAGCAACAAAAAAATCCCTTTATTCAAGCTTGCAATTCATACCATCCGAAAGCAGTTCTCAGGATTCATTAAATCGAATTGGGATTAGTTGGCGTTGTGCACGCTATTCTCAGCATAGGAATCATCACGCTATTATCAGGGTTGTTCTTCCGTCTAAGAACTAAAAAGTAAACTCTTTATTTTTCGTTTGAATCGCGTCCATCTGCTCTGAGGAAGCACTGCATCACTTGGTGCGATGGTAACGGAATCGTGCAATGCAATGGATTCTTTGGCAACCAATAAGGAATCTGCTGGTGTGCTCAGGGTGTCTTGATTGGGATAGTCCAGTGGCCAACCAATCATTGAAGCTTTGTTGAAACTGGGATAAGTAAATCCTAGCGGATAGGGCCAATTGTCATAAACAATGCAACCACCGCAAGTGGGATACCATGTATTACAAAAAATGGGGAAAACAAAATTCCAACCCTCCAAAATTAAAATGGGATAAAACATCGTGTCTTTGTGCAATTCCATCTCAAACCGATGCGTATAATACACCGGTGCTGTGCTGTGAGCCGAAAATAAATTCGCAGGCTGACGACTCGCATTTTTGATATAAAAAACAACTAATATTAAAACACCAATCAATAAAGGGATTACTATGTTTTTAATTTGCTTCACAACAATACAGACTTCCATCCAAGACAAGTGTTGCCCCAAGAATCAATCTTTAACCTTCTTTTGCATCTTTGCAAAATGAATCCGAAAGTTGACTTGATTTTAGCAGAAGGTTGTGGCCGCTGCCAATGGCACCAAACCACAAAATGTAAAGTTCATACATGGAAGTTGGAGCTCCCTTTACTCCGAGAAATTCTTTTGTCTTGTGGACTAACGGAAGAGGTGAAATGGGGTCAACCCTGCTACACAGACAATGGCCGAAATATCATCATTTTAGCCCCATTCAAAAACTACGCAGCCTTGAACTTCTTCAATGGCGCTCTCCTTCCTGACCCACATGGACTTTTAATACAACCAACTGAAAATACACAAGCAGGTCGTCAACTGCGGATTACTGATTCGAAGTTCATTTTGGATAATCGCGATGTGATAGCCACCTACATCCATTTGGCCATTGAGGCGGAACGTTCAGGGGAAAAAATCATATCAAAGAAAACAGAAGAATATCCCCTACCCGACGAACTTTTAATCGCCTTTAAAAACGTCAATGGATTGGAACAAGCTTTTAGACAATTAACACCTGGAAGACAGCGGGCCTATTTACTCCATTTCAATCAAGCAAAGCAAAGCGCTACCAAAACCAGCCGAATTGAAAAAAGCATTTCCGATATCATGGCTGGAAAGGGATTTAATGAAGATTATAGAAATAAAAAAAGGTAGCATAAGCTACCTTTTGTGCGCCCACCTGGGCTCGAACCAGGGACCCACAGATTATGAGTCTGTTGCTCTAACCAACTGAGCTATAAGCGCGGGGGTGCAATATTACGTTTTTTTTGTTGCCAATCAAAATTCCCCATCAATAATCCCATTGATCCTGAAAATATCCCGGGGTGCGTATTCCAATCATCAGAAACTGTTGGCTTTGCATTTGAGGCAAATAATGGGTGCGACTCATCACTTCTCCAAAGCATTCCAAGGAATTCTTCAGAATCTTTTTAGATACTTGAAGACGCTGAAACAAAAAGATTCGTTTATCACCTTGAAAGAAGTCATTGCCATAAATCTGTGCAGGATCTTTATAGCTTAAAAAGATGTTTCCCCCGTCATTCAACCCTGAACGATTGAGTCCATAGGCTCCATAATTGCAAGCAAGAATGACTGTCCAGTCCTTCTTTTTGAATTGCGCCATGTTCACCCACTCAATAAAATTGGCACCCCAAGGATGTGCCAATGGTTGTCCCAACTGACCCCATGCTTGGAGAGAACTCGCATGCGAATAGGTGAAGGGTCTCACTGCGTTCAGTTCGGACAAAACATCCCAGCCGGGGATAACGTCAAATGCCTTGACACCCAATTGCCCTCCATACTTTAATCCCCACCATCCATTCTTGGCTTTGACCTCAGACAACAACCATTCATCCAATAAGAATTGAAAATAAAACTTGCACTTCTGTTTGTAGACATAGCTCATGTTTAACCCCAACAAAGAATTGTCTGCAGAGCCTTGCGCATACTCAATGGGTCGCCAAAACGCAATGGGATTTAGATAGTGCATGTCAAAATTTCGTGCAGAAGTGCGATCACTCTTCTGCCATATCACCATCTCATACAAAGTAAAAGTCAACTTCTTGGTTGCTTCATAAGTCAACGAATGCATGCCTATGTATTTGGTGCGCAATTGATCCCAACCCAGGCTATTGTCTTTCAATTGTGCCCATTGCGCATTGAAACGAAATGGACCCAAATCAGCTACCATTCTTCCATAGGGCATTGCAGCAGCGTTGTGACTGATGACCAAAGATCGATAGCCATCTCCAAAAAACAATTTACCTCTACCCACCTCCAATGAAACATGACGATTGGGGTGGTAGGTCAATTTTCCAGTCCAAGTTTGTGTGCGGTAAAGGCCCGCGAAATCACCCAAGGCCTTTCCCCATCCGAGGATTGTATTGTCACTCGCTACTGACGTTGCAATGGTCTGTGGAAGGTCTGACAACAAATGATAATAAGAAAGTTGCACCGCCAATTTATTCTTGTACTTGGAATAGAAGTCCAATTGACCCACCGTCTGATGAAAACCTTGAAACTGATTGTTTAACCTACTCAAACCACTGGCCAATGACACACTGGGGATAATTGTAAAACCATTCATTCCAATGCTATCATTCTGTCCCATCAAATACTGACGATCAATGCCAAATACTTGAGGAAACATGCAGGCATCGGAACTATCCGCCTTTTGAAATGCCAATCGATAAATACCATCTAGCGGATTCACCGGTCGAGAAATATCCCAGGATTGACCCAAAACATTGTTGACTTGAAATACAACCAATATGAAAAACCATTTTTTCATGGATACATCAAATATTTTTTTCTTAAACTCAAATAATCTTGTAAACCTCTCTCCCAACTCTCGCGAATATCATTGGCGCTCAAACTCAATTTGAGTTGTATTCTCAACTCCATCGTTCCGGCTAATTTATCAAAAAAAGCAGGGCTATTGAACATGGTGTCGCCCAGCTCTGCATAGGCATCCATTAAATAACTCAAATTGATTTGCGTCAAAAAACTGCAGTCCTCTCGAAGGTCGACAAAACCACATGAAATATTTTCATGTGGTGGATCTGTGACTTTACCTGAAACATCGACAGGAGTGGCTATAAAATCAAAGTTCTTCTTATTGGGAAATCCATAGCAGGTAAAAGGAGACTCCGTGCCCCGACCTACACTCACCGAGGTTCCTTCAAACCAGCACAAGGATGGATACAAGGCAATGGCGCAATCCGAACTTAAATTGGGTGATGGGGGAATGGGCAATGAATAGCGCGTTTGATGCGTCCAGTTGTTACATGATACAACCCTCAGATCTAAACTTTTTGTATTTCCCCAATTTTCACCTTTGATCATTTTTGATATTTCACCAAGCGTACATCCGTGCACGATGGGTATGGGCAATACCCCCACCATCGATTTCAAATCCATGGATAAAATTGGACCATCCACATAATGGCCATTGGGATTGGGCCGGTCCAAGACGATCAATTGCTTGTTTTGCTCCGCGCAAGACTGCATCACATAATACAATGTGGTGAGGTAGGTGTAGAATCTGGTCCCCACATCCTGAATGTCAAAAATTACGACCTCGACGTCCTCCAAATCTTCCGCCGATGGCTTGGCGTGCTTGCCATACAATGACACCACATGGATGCCCGTTCTTTTATCCGTGTAAGAATCAAACTTTTCACCGGGAGGAAGATCTCCTCTGAATCCATGCTCTGGGGCAAGCACTTTGACCACATTGATGTTAAGGCTGATCAATGTATCGACCAAGTGCTTGTGATTGACCATAGCTGTGTGATTGGCTACCACGGCCACCTTGGAGGCATTGATCTGGGGCAAGTATTGTAACACTTGTTCAGCACCAACTTGAACTTCATTCGCTGGTAGTGGAACAGTTTTTTCCACCGGAAGTTGGGTTCGGCAAGCCGAAATCCAAAAGAAAACAATTAAGAAAAAACCCATCCTCATAATGTAAATTTCAATCAATTTCATTGAATGCATGGCAATAAGATGAAAAGATTTCAAGGTTCTATTTTGAACAATGTTTAGTTTTGTCCTTGATGCAAATTGTCTCCCTTATAGCTCAAAAGATGCGCGGTCAACATTCCAATGGGACATCGCGGCCCATTGTATGGATAGCCTTGGGTGCAATTATTTTGGGAATGGTAACGATGTTGATTGCCTTGGGAATGGTGAATGGATTTCAAAAGGAAATCAAATCCAAGATGGTCGGCTTTGGAGGACATTTGAAAATCTTTGCCAATCTGCAGGCTGGTGGCGATGCCCTTTCTCCTTTTGAACGCATTGATTCCGTAGAACAAAAATTGATTGCACATCCACTCGTACAATACATACAACCCACCGTGCACCTGCCGGGAATCATTGAATCCAAAAAAGAATTGCAAGGAATCGTATTAAAAGGAATTGACCCCAAGAATGACACTTTGTTTTTCCAACAAATAACACAAGAAGGCCGTCAACCACAATGGAATATAGATGCCAGCAATGATACCATCAGAGAAGTAATGATCTCACGTCATTTGCAAAAAGAGCTTGGTGTTGCTTTGAATCAAAAAATAAGCATCTATTTTCTGAATGGCAACGAAGTTCCGCAGCAACAAAACTTCACCATTTGTGGAATATATGAGTCCGGTCTCGAAGAATTTGACCACAAAATGGTATTTATTCCGCTCTACCCCTTGCAGAAATACAGCCGCATGGGTATTAGAGCATGGATCCAGGCTGATATTACCGATCCCGAAGCGACAGCATTACAAGCGCAATTGGTAGCCCAAGTACAAAGCAGTTCTCCGGATTATCAATACTATTGGAAAACGGCACAAGGGAAATATTATGCCGATACCCTTACGATTGAAAACCTGACTGGAAACGAATTCAGCTTTCTTTTGATGGCCATTGAAAACCAAACAGGGCTGAAAGACTCCATACAAGTTACGTTGTATAAAAACACAAATCAAGTGTGGGAATACACCTATCAATACACTGATTTTCCTGCACAAAACATGGTAGGAAGCTATGAAGTTGCGCTAAAAGACTTTGATGAATTGTTGATTGGGCAAAACGCTTTGTATGATTTACTTCCTTACCAATTGGGGATAGAAAACGTTTTAGAGAGACATCCTGAAATTATAGCGTGGTTAAACATGTTGGACATCAATGTGATCATCATTATTGTGATGATGATATTTATCGGTATCATCAACATGACATCGGCCTTATTGATCATCATCTTGGAGAAACAAAACATGATTGGAACGCTGAAAGCATTGGGGATGCCCAACAAAATGTTGGTTCGTATTTTCTTTCGACACGCTTTGTATTTAATTACAAAAGGTGTCCTAATTGGAAATGCCATCGGATTGGGGTTAATGGCCATCCAAAAGCAGTTCAAATGGATAAAACTAGATCCCGAACAATACTACGTATCAGCAGTACCCATTGATTTTGATTGGGTCAGCATAGGATTATTGAATATTTTTGTTGTCTTGGTGTGTGCCTTGGCCATGTTTATACCTGCATTTTATGTCAATCGCATCTCTCCAATCAAAGCCATTAGATTTAGTTAATTATTGAAATGAAAATTTACAACAACATACTTGAAACCATTGGTCACACACCCATGGTTAGAATCAACAACATCACCAAAGACATTCCTGCAACAGTATTGGCTAAGGTAGAAACCTTCAACCCAGGCAATAGTATAAAAGACAGAATGGCCTTAAAGATGATTGAAGTTGCCGAGAGAGAGGGGAAATTGAAACCAGGTGCTACCATCATTGAAGGAACTTCAGGAAACACCGGAATGGGATTGGCCATTGCCGCCATCATGAAAGGCTACAAATGCATTTTTACAACCACAGATAAGCAAAGCAAAGAGAAGGTTGATGCATTGAAAGCATTTGGAGCAGAAGTCATTGTTTGCCCAACAGATGTGGACCCAGAAGACCCCCGTTCCTATTACAGCGTGTCATCTAGATTGGAAAAAGAAGTACCCAACTCTTGGAAGCCCAATCAGTATGACAACCCTGCCAATGCCATTGCGCATTACGAATCCACCGGACCCGAAATTTGGGAGCAAACAGACGGGAAAATCACCCACTTGATTGTTGGCGTAGGAACAGGCGGAACGATTTCCGGAACTGGACGTTATCTTAAAGAACAAAATCCCAATATTCAAATTTTAGGGATTGACACCTATGGTTCTGTTTTCAAAAAATACAAAGAGACTGGAATTTTTGACAAAGACGAGATTTACTCCTACGTCACTGAAGGAATTGGAGAAGATTTCCTACCTGAAAATGTTGACTTTAATGTCATCGATCATTTTGAAAAGGTAACGGATGAGGACGCCGCAAAAATGACGCGTCGCATTCCCAAAGAAGAAGGTATTTTTGCCGGAAATTCAGCGGGTTCTGCAATGGCCGGTCTTATGCAAATGAAAGATCGTTTCAAAGAAGGAGATGTGGTTGTGGTAATTTTCCACGATCACGGCACGCGTTACTTGGGTAAGATGTTCAATGATGAGTGGATGAAAATGAAAGGCTGGTTGTAATCAACCTTTCAATTTTTCTCCGTTCTTGTAATAGGTGCGCTTCAGTTCCTTTCCACTTTTATCGTCATAACGAATTTCTTTTCCGTGCTTTTTCCCTTCCTTGTAATGGGATACCTCTATCAACTTACCTTTCTCACTGAATTGTTTTACTTCACCCACCAATTGGCCATCTTTGTAGCTACATGTGCGCAACGTAGCGCCATAAGGATATCGATAAATCCAATTCCCATCAGGCTTTCCCTCCTTGAAATTACCTTCGCTGATGGGCTTTCCAGCCTCGTTGTACATAACATTCCATCCATGCAAATCTCCATTTAAATTATAGGATTCAGTCTTTTCCGGAATCTCCTTTTCATTCCAATAGGTCCATGTTCCAGATTTAACGTTGTCCGTCCATTGCCCCTTGTACTTCTTTTTTCCGTTGGGATGAAACCCTTGCCAATCGCCATTCATTTTGCCTTTTCTGAAATGACCTTCATCCATTTTTTTTCCGTTGTCATAAAAGCTTACCCAAAAACCCTCTTCCAAATCGTTCTCAAAATGACCCTCATGCAACAACTGACCTGTTTCAAAATGGGTTACCCAATGACCATTCTTTTTGTTATCGGCGTAGCTGCCTGTTCGCCATGTTACGCCGTCTTTATAATAATACTTCCATTCGCCCTCACGACCGCCCTTGTCATAGTTTCCTTCTTCAGAAATCTGACCATTGGTATAATAATAAGTCCATCTGCCATGTTGCGCATCAGAAAGAAAAGAGCCTTCCATTTCCTTCAGTCCATTCTGATAAAACCATTTCCATTCACCATGCTTGCCGCCTTGAAAATGCAATCCACTTAGAATGGTATCACCATTTGAATCCCACTTCAAAATTTCACCATCCAAAACGCCAGCTGTGTAACCAATCACATCCTTGGGATTTCCGTTCAGATAATAAGATTCCCAAACATCGTTTAATTGACCTTTAAGATAACTTCCGGAAACTTTCACAGCTCCTGTGCTGAAGTATTCAGTAAATGGACCATCTAAGATTCCCTCCTGGTATTGTTGCTTGATCATTATATGTCCATTTTCCTTGACCACTTCAACACCATTCCCATTGTGCACAGCGCACGCGCCTTTATCACAAATCTCCCAAACCTTGATTTCCGCTCCTAAATACTCTTCTCTCCTTGTCAACAATCCCGCTTCATCAAAATTTTCCCAAATCCCTGTGCGTTGGCCTTTTTTAAATTGACCTTTCTCCAATATGGCACCGCTTTTAGAAAGCAAAGTATGGGTACTGTCTTGCTCACCTAAAGTGAAAAATGCTTTGATCATAGGCTGCCCAGAATCATAATACTTGATGCTACTGCCGTGCAATTTGCCCATGAAATACCATGACTCTTCACCCAACTTTCCATTCTCGTAATATTTCCAAAGACTATCCTCCAATCCATTGAAGTATGTTCCTCGCATGATTACAATTCCCTTCTCATCCGTCGCTTCATAGAATTGGCGAGACTGCGCAATCGAAAACAAAGCGTTTCCGAATAAAAACAAAATCAAAAAACTCATTTTCATATTGGCTAATTTAACGTCAGTCAAGACGAAATTATTGGATAAGGTCAAAACCTTTGAACAAGGAAATATGCAAGAAGTTTTGGGTTATCTTGCACCATGCAAAAATTGTTTTTTAAAAACACCTTGTTTTTCCTTGCAGCCGCTGCTCTATGGGGGACTTGCGGATTCTATTTGATGCAACATTCCCCCATAAAGGGAGGGCTCAATGAAGAAGGCTACGGAATCAATCCAAGCAGCAGAAAATATTTTGAATTCATGCGCAATCACGATCCTGAGTCGGGTCAAGTTCCCGAGAATTGGAGACAATTGCAACAGGAATTCGCGAACAGAATGCCCAGACGTGCAGACCGCAGCTTGAACTGGGAGCAGAGAGGCCCTTTCAATATAGGGGGAAGAACACGTGCAATGGCCATTGATGTATTAAATGACAACCACATCATTACTGGTGGCGTCACCAGCGGAGTGTGGTCCAGTACCAACGGCGGATCAAGTTGGACGCATGGCACTGAAGCACAACACATCCATTCTTTATCTTGTATCGTTCAAGACACCCGTCCTGGACATGAACAAACCTGGTATTATGGAACTGGAGAGGAGTTTTATGGCGTTGTTAGCGGTACCAGTTTCACTTCTTTATTTTCTGGAGATGGTATTTTTAAAAGTACTGACAATGGAACTACTTGGCAACCCTTGGCCAGCACGCAAAGTGGCACACCACAATATCAACTTCAAAATGGAAGCTATGACTTCATCTGGCGCATGGCCGTGGACGTTTCTAATACCATTGAGGACGAGGTATATGCTGCAGTGTACAATGGAATTATCCGAAGCATTGATGGCGGAACAACCTGGCAAAATGTGTTGGGATTTGGCAGTGGACCTTCAGAATTTACAGATGTCTTGGTAACCCCAGAAGGAGTTGTTTACGCAACGTTCAGTGACAACACCACCAATGGAGGAGGTTTTTATCGATCAGAAGACGGCATCAATTGGGTAGGCATCAATCCCACGCAACCTGACATTGCCAATCTGCGCAGAACAGTCATGACCATGAACCCTCAAAACCACAATGAAATTTATTTCTTGGGAGAAACTTTGAACAACAACCAATACGCATTGGATCACTTTTTATATAAGTACACTTACGTTGATGGTGATGGCACAACTGGAACTTGGGAAAATCGTTCTGCCAATCTTCCTGATGATGCTTGTAACTTAAATACAGGAATTGAATTTGATTTTGGAACATTCCGGTCACAATACAGTTACGATCTAACGATTGCGCACCATCCCACTAGCAATGTATTGTTTATAGGCGGAATTAATCTGCACAGAGGTGTTGATGGATTCAGCACAGATACCAACGATTGGATTGGTGGATACCGCTGTAATCCAGAGGCACCATGGTACTATGTTTATCCCAATCATCATCCTGATCAACACTTTGTCGTTTTTCACCCAAACAATCCAAACGTATTGTACAGCACCAATGACGGTGGAATATACAGAACAGATGACTGCATGGCCGATAGCATCACTTGGACCTCACTCAACAACGGATACATTGCCAGCCAATTTTACACCGTGGGATTTGAACAAGGATTGAGCAATTCCGATTTTGTTATGGGTGGCATGCAAGACAACGGAACATGGATAACCAACTCAGCCGATCCCAATCAACCTTGGAAAGAAGTACATGCTGATGATGGCGCCTTTTGTGCCATACCTGAAGGACGTGATTTTGTCATCTCCACTTCACAATCAGGAAGGATGATGAAAAAATCAATCGACGATCAAGGGAACCTAGTGGGAACTGAGCGCATTGACCCACAAACAGCTCCATCTTATCTTTTTATCAACCCAATTCTATTGGATCCAGTGAATCACCAAGATGTATTCATGGCTGCGAACAAAGCCATTTGGTATTTGCCTGATGTGCAAGACATCCCTGTAACAGGTAATTATCCTACAAAATTGGCTGATAGTATGTGGGTGAGACTCACCGCTTCATCTGTGCCGCTTTTGGCCGGAGCCATCAGTTGTTTGGACAAGCCCATCAACAATAACAATGTCATTTACTACGGAACCAATCAAGGCAAAGTATATCGCTTAGACAATTGCTACAGTGAAACACCCACCCGCGTTGACATTTCAGATACCCAATTCCCTACCAATGGATATGTATCCAGCATTTCTGTCAATGACTACCACCCCAATGAGATCTTGATAGGATTTTCCAACTATAACAAAAAGAGCCTATTTCATAGCATGGACAGCGGAGATACTTGGACCGATGTCAGCGGAAACTTAGAAGAGAATCCAGATGGAACGGGAGCAGGACCTGGTGTGTATGGTGTAGAGATTTATCCCAGTGATCCTCCACAATATTTTGTGGGAACAAGCGCAGGTCTCTATTCCACAAATGCTTTGGACAGTACCAGCACGATATGGCAAATGGAAGGAGCCAATACCATAGGCAATGTCATCATCAATCAAATCAACAGCCGTCCATATGATGGATTGTTGGTTGTAGGCACCCATGGCAATGGAATTTGGACCACGCACCTTGAACCTGCTGTTGGCATAGGATACAACGCAGAAGATTGGAAGAAAGATTGGCGTGTTTACCCGACTCAGGTGCGGGATATTCTCAAATTTGAAGCACCTATTCACTCCAACGGAAAAGTCACCATTCGCATGTATGACCTTTCTGGTCAACTCATCATCGAAGATCATTTCCAAGCAGAAAAAAAATTGCATCAGATAAATACGCAACACCTTACTTCAGGCATGTATTTATTTGTAATAGAAAACAACGGAAAGAAAACCACAGGAAAAATAATTCATGAGTAATAGCATCATCTCTTCCAATGAAGCACCCAAACCAGTTGGCGCTTATCCACACGCTCGTCGTGTGGGAAACCTTTTGTTCTTGAGCGGTGTTGGCCCTAGAATAGCGGGCTCTGACGCCAACGATAGTGGCGTACCTGGCTTGAAACTTGACAAAAACGGAAACTTTTTGGAGTTCGATTTTGAAGCGCAGTGTCGCAATGTATTTGATAATGTCAAAAAAATATTAGAGGCCAGCGGATCCAAGTGGGACAACTTGGTGGATGTGACTGTTTTCTTGGTCAACATGAAAAGAGATTTTCACACTTATAACCGATTGTATGCAGAGTACTTCAAAGATGCCCAACCCTGCAGAACCACTGTTGAAATCAATTCCCTTCCTACCCCTATTGCCATTGAATTAAAATGTATTGCCACCATTGAATAATTTTTGGCAAAGGATTTGCGTTAGGCAAAAACATGAAAACGAAAGTGGTTTTATTTGCCCTCGTTATCATGATGACTGGGGGCAGCAGCTGGGCTCAATCAAGTAAGCCGGTAAAAGTAAATATCAAGAACCTTCCCGAATTGGGATTGCGTTCTCAATCCAATAAGGCGTTTAAGCCTGGTGAGAAATTGGTGTACCGTCTTCACTACGGTATCATAGATGCGGCTATCGCTACCATCAGTGTTGACCCGCAGGTGACCAAAGTAGGCAATAGAGAGGTTTACCACGTTATCGGTGAAGGGAAAACGGTTAGCACATTTGACTATTTTTTCAAGGTTCGGGACAAGTATGAATCGTACATCGACAAGCAAGGAATGTTCCCGCACAAGTTTGTGAGAAACGTAGATGAAGGTGGTTATAAAATACAACAAGAGTACACCTTTTATCCGTCCAAGCGTGCTTACAAAAACCAAAAAGGCGAAGGCTATCTGACTCCCGAGTATGTACAAGACATGATCAGTGCATTTTACTTTGCCCGCAACATGGATTTTTCTAAGGCCAAAAAAGGAGACATCTTTAAAATCACTTGCGTTGTGGACGATGAGATCTTTCCTTTGAAGATCAAATACATCGGTAAGGACAAGGTTTCTACAGATGCTGGAACCTTCAACGCACTAAAATTTGCGCCTGTTATTCAGAAAGGACGCATATTTAAAAGAGAAGAAGACCTCAGTGTATGGATCAGTGATGATGCAAACAAAATCCCATTGATGGCATCTGCCAAGATCATGGTTGGAAGCGTTAAGATGGAGCTTCAATCCTACACCGGCTTGGCCAATACACCTGCCCGCATTAAGTAAAAATTATCTTTTCTCAATTTGAAAAAACTCCCTTGTGGAGTTTTTTTTATTGGTACTTTTGTGGGAGTAAAACAAAGAAAATGAAAGCATTAGTAGAAGCTTTTCCGAAGCACTTAGAAGAAGCAATGGGCATTGGACGCTCAGCAAAATTGAACAAGTCCGAAAAATCATTCAACAACATCGTTATCTCTGGATTAGGAGGTAGTGGCATTGGCGGAAAAATCGTATCCCAATGGGTAGCTGATAGCTGCGCAGTTCCGATTGTTTGCACCAATGATTATGTTTTGCCAGGATTTGTGAATGAAAAAACTTTGGTCATTATTTCAAGCTATAGCGGAGATACTGAAGAAACGGTAGCGGCAATGGATGAAGCATTTGCCAAAGGAGCTGAAGTTTGCTGCATCACAAGCGGTGGGAAAATTGGAAAAATTGCTGAAGAAAAAGGATTGAATTGTATCTTGATTCCAGGAGGCAAGCCGCCACGTTCTATGTTTGGTTATAGTGCCATTCAGCAATTGTACATGTTGGCCAATTATGGATTCATCGGTATGGACTTCGAAACTTCCATTACCAACGCCATTCACAATATGAATACCAACATGGCTGAATTGCGCGCCAATTCATTGGACATTGCCAAAAAGATTGTAGACCGCATTCCTGTATTATATAGCGAGGCCATGTATGAAGGGGTGACCATTCGTTGGAGACAACAGATCAATGAAAACTCAAAGATGTTATGTTCACACCATGTGTTTCCTGAAATGAACCACAATGAGTTGGTTGGATGGACTGGAGGTGACAACCGCGTAGCAGTTGTTATTCTTCGAAATGAGGATGACCACAAGCGCTCTCAAATGCGCATGGAAATCTGCAAAAAATTAATGGGTGAAAAATGTGATACCATCCTTGAAGCATGGAGCAAAGGTGCTAACAGAATCGAGCGCTCATTGTACTTGGTGCATTTGGGTGATTGGATCAGCATTGACTTGGCAGAATTGCGCAATGAAGATGCTACGGCCATTCCAGCAATTATTTTCCTCAAAGGAGAATTGGCCAAAATGCAATAAGCATGTCAGAAGAAATATTTCCACTTCCTATATCTTCAAGTCGCCTGGTGCGATTTGAAGATATGGGAATGCGGGATTACAAGGAAGCTTGGGACTTTCAGGAATCAATTTTTCAAAGAATTGTAGACCGCAAGCTGTCCAAAAGACTCAATCCTGAGACTCCTGACAACATGGAGAATCACTTGTTATTTGTCGAACATCCACACGTTTACACATTGGGTAAAAGTGGAGATGAAAAACATTTATTGCTCAGTGAAGAGCAATTGAAAAAGGTGGGGGCATCTTTCTACCCCATCAACCGCGGCGGGGATATTACCTACCATGGACCCGGACAAATTGTTGGCTATCCGATTTTTGATTTGGAATTGTTCTTCACAGACATTCATTTGTATCTGCGTTTTTTAGAAGAGGCCATCATACTCACTCTTGCTGAGTATGGCATTGTGGCTGCTAGAATCGAAGGATTAACTGGCGTTTGGTTGGACGAAACACATCCAGTCAAAGCCAGAAAGATTGCAGCCTTGGGTGTCAAGTGCAGCAGATGGGTAACGCTGCATGGCTTTGCATTTAATGTGCATCCAGACATGCAGTATTTCACCAACATCATTCCTTGTGGAATCAGCGACAAGCCTGTCACATCCATGGAGAAAGAATTGGGATTTCCGCCAAATATCGAAGAGGTAAAGACCAAACTCAAAGGACACATTCAGCGTCTTTTTGGCATCACTTATCAATCATGATGATAAGACTCTCCTTTGAGTATTGTAAACGATCGATAAAGCTGTTCCAACAGGAACATGCGGATCATCTCATGAGAAAAAGTCATTGCTGAAAAAGACAACTTGGCATTGGCGCGTTCATAGATGGAGTCGTGAAAACCGAATGCTCCGCCTATGATTAGAACACAAGTCTTGGTTCCTGCATTCATCAATTTTTGAATTTGGTGGGACCATTCAGTGGAAGAAAACATTTTGCCTTTCTCATCCAAAAGCCATACAAAATCCTCGGTTTTGATATGCTTCAAAAACAAAAGCGCTTCCTTTTCCTTGATGAGTTCACGTGACATTCCTTTTGCTGAAACATCGGGAAGAACCACCCATTCGCAGGAAATGTAATGCGTTAAGCGCTTCTTGTATTCCTCTTCACCAGCAATCAAATAGGGCGCCTTGGTTTTTCCAATATTGAGGACTTTGATCTTCAATTACTCGCGTTTATCGTCCCTGGATTCTTTGATGTTTTGCTTTTGCAATGGATTCATTCCATATTCACGAAACCTTTTGCGCTGAACATAAACGTCGTAGGCACAAAAGACAGCAGCACGAAAAGAAGACTCATCAGCCTGATTTTTTCCAGCGATATCATACCCCACTCCATGGTCCGGAGATGTTCTTACAATGGGCAATCCAGCTGTATAGTTCACTCCAGACTGGAATGCCATCGTCTTGAACGGCGTCAATCCTTGGTCGTGGTACATGGCCAATACAGCATCAAATTGATGAAACGTTCTTGAACCAAAAAAACCGTCTGCCCCAAATGGACCAAAAACAGCCAATCCTTTCTCATTGAGTTCGCGCACTGCAGGTTGAATAATTTCTTTTTCTTCAGTCCCCAATAATCCATTGTCTCCTGCATGCGGATTCAATCCCAAAACAGCAATACGCGGATTGGGAACACCAAAATCTTTGATTAATGCATTATGCATCATGTTGACTTTTTTGACAATTTTTTCTTTGGTGATTTGTCCCGCAACATCTTTAATGGGAACATGTCCTGTAACGACACCTACACGCAATTGATCAGCAACCAAAAACATCAATACATCTTCTGTCCCCGCCATCTTGGCCAAATATTCGGTATGCCCAATGAATCCCGCTTGATTGCTT
This sequence comes from Flavobacteriales bacterium, assembly GCA_947442505.1. GTDB lineage: Bacteria > Bacteroidota > Bacteroidia > Flavobacteriales_D > Sanyastnellaceae > CAMCTV01. The sequence continues at coordinate 27,195 of CANEVR010000008.1, forward strand.
TGCACGACATCCTTATTGATGGGTGCGGTTACCAAAACATCGATTGAACCATTGGCCAAATCTTGCGCTGCAGTTTCTAGTGATTTCAAAGCCCATTTTCCTGCTTGAGTATCAGCCTTTCCCCACTCAATATTCATTGGGGTTTCCTTATCGATATTGACCAAATTCAATTTTTTTGCTTGCGCTTCTTTTGCGCTAGCAACTGAGAAATACATCAGTTCTTCTATGCGTAATCCTTTCTTTGTTTGCTTAATCCATTCTGGATGGGCATACAAGACAGGGGTAATGGTATCAAACAAACGCATGTCGGCAAAGGTTTTTAGCACCACTTCCATTCCTACACCGTTGGGGTCGCCGCAGCTGATTCCCACTTTTACTCTTTGCTCCATTTTTACAAATTAGGATAATACAACTTTCTCATTAACAAATATAATGAAACCTCATTCAAAACTTAATGACATTGGCCTTAAGCACTTCTTTTGTTTCTAAAAACTATATTGTAAATTGATTTAAAGAACAATTTTATATCTGTCCAAAAAGGACTTTTCTCCTTCATCTCTAAATACTCTTTTTCAGCAAAAAGAACATCTTCTTTAGAACCCTTCCTGTTCAACGCGACGTATGGAGGTATACAACCAGGTTTATGTTTTAGCCTTAACTTCTGAAGTTCCTCTGGAATATCTTGAAAATACCTTGCACTTACAGGCCGGACACCTAAGAGACGCATCTCTCCTTTTAAAACATTAATCAATTGAGGAAGCTCATCCAACCAATACCTTCTTAAAAATGGACCATAAAAAGTCAATCTAAAATCATCTGCAGGCTTACCTGTTTCAGCGTATCCATTCAGTTTCAGAATATAATCGTGCAGATACTCAGCGTAGGGATGCATTGTTCTGAACTTATAAACTTTAATTGTTTTTCCGTTCTTACCCAATCGATTCAATTTAATCAAAGGGCCATAACTTGGATTTTCTCCGACAATAGGTTCCGATACCTTGGTTACTCTAAAATAATGAACCCCACCAATATTTGCAACACCACTAATCTCAAATCCACAACTCACCAACCTCCCAAGTACTTCACCTTCAGACAGCAGGCGATTCCTCCCTCTGGTTACTAAAAAGTACATTTTCTTTAATCCCCATATTTTAGGACTAATGCGCAAAAATAGAAATTCAAACAAAAAAACCACAGAAAAGTGAAAAGGATTTAGCTTCCTGCTTTTCCTGAGGTATCGATTCTTAATGCTCTCAAATCTTCCAATGTAAAATTGTCCGTTCTCTAGTTTCTCATTGACTTGAATAAAAAATCGATTGATAAAACGGATATTATTCACCTTACCCAAATTGAGTATTCCATCCAGAGGCTCCTCCAAATTGTCAATATTAAATCCATTGGTAGTATCTAACAACCTAACCCCAGAAAGATTTGATGGTAGCCAATCACAGAGAATCCGCAGCTCCTCTTGCGAAACACTTCTGTTTAAAAACTCTATTTTTGATTTTATCTTGTGCAACTCAATTAAATAATATTCTCCATCACGCAAACAAGGGCAAAATACTGAACTAAACCAATTAGTTATACAAGAAGATTATAAATCTTCTACACACGCTTTCTACCTTCAACGTAATAATTGACAATAAACTTATACAAAAGCCGCACTCCCACGCCGGTCCCGCCCTTTGATCTATAATCTTGGGATTGATTAATCCATGCAGTACCTGCAATATCAATATGAACCCAAGGGTATTTGGTAAAATGTTGAAGAAACTTGCCTGCGGATATATGGCCTGCATTGCCACTACCTAAATTCTTTAGATCTGCTACATCACTTTTTAATTCATCTCCGTAATCTGGCCATAACGGAAACTCCATGGTGCGCTCCCAAACCTCGAGTCCCGCCTGAGCAATGGATTTCATCACTCTTTCATCCGCAGTTCCCATCACGGCAGATGCATAGGTTCCGATGGCTCTGATAGCAGCTCCAGTGAGCGTAGCTAAATCAATCACCAAATCAGGATTGTACTTCTGTGCATACACCAAAGCATCTGCCAATATTAAGCGACCCTCTGCATCTGTGTTCATCACTTCAATAGTAGTACCATCAGAAATGGTTAAAACATCTTGTGGAACAATGGCATTCATGCCAGGGCGATTATCCGTTGCAGGAACCAAGCCTATCACATGAACGGGTAAATTATTGGCAGCAACTGCATACATCGTTCCTATTACTGCTGCTGCACCACCCATGTCGCATTTCATTTCATCCATGGAACCGGGCGTTGGCTTTAAAGACAATCCTCCCGTATCAAAAACCACTCCTTTACCTACCAAAACCAAAGGTTTCTTATTGCTTGGCTTGGCCGGCTTGTATTCCATAATGGTGAAGGTTGGTGGGTCGATAGAACCCTTATTGACACCCAACAAACCACCCATTTTCAAGGATTCGATTTGCTTTTTGTGCAGCACTTTTACAGAAAAACCAGCTTCCTTTCCCAATCTCACCGCCTCTTTAGACAATTGCTCTGCAGTTAAAAAAGAAACAGGTTCATTGACCAAGGTACGGGCCGCATGATTGGCATTTACTACGCCGTACAACTCACGCTGTTTGTCCTCTGTGAGGTGTGTATCTTGAATATACATTTGCTCCAAAGACAATGCGCGTTCTTTGGCGTTGGTATAATACTTATTGAACTTGTAATTCCCCAAGGCCATTCCTTCAGCAAAGGCATAACTGATTTTCTCATCTACACCTTCACCTTTAACCAAAACAGCTTTCTCTTTGTTCGCATTGGCTGTTGCTTGCACATCATTTCCTTTGGTTCTCCATTTCTCCAAAGTTCTAGCGGATAAATCGCCATTATCAGCAAAATAGAAATACTCCCAGCTGCCCATATTCTGGATGACTACACTATCCTTTTTATTCTTGCGCTGATCCAACAAATGCTGTTGAACGTCCTTATTCAAAGACTGAAAAATTTTAGACTTCTCGTTGTTCCATAAAACAACGATTACCTTGGACTCTAATTGCTTTTGCTTGGCCATTTCTTTATTATTTAAATATTACTCTCTTGGTGGATTGCTTGCTTTCCGATTTCACCATTAAAACATACAACCCAGGAGTTTGGTGTGGCAAGATGTACTTCAAATGATCGTTGGGGGCACTAGCAAAAGGTCTTGACCAAACCAATTGACCCAAGGCATCATACAATTCAAATTGACCTCTCTGCGCCTGAATCCATTCTGTCTCGATGGTCATGTCTTCTTGAGATGGACTTGGATATACCGACCAATTCTGCAATGACAAATCTTCCAATATCCCCGCACCCTCTTGACCGTAAACATTGATATCATCAATGTACAAGTTGTTTCCACCCTTGGCGACAAATTCAAACTTCACTTGAAAATGATCTGACATGTATGTGGGGTTGGAGATGAGCACCACATTGGATCCCCATTGATCTGGGCCTGATGGAACAAAATTTCCATCCGTATCTGGAGCGGTAGCCAAGTTAGAAATTCCCTGATGAATTTTAACCAATCCCCAATTTTGTCCGCAATCAGCAGATGCGCTGATTCTGAAACGATCATTGGTACTCGTTGTCTTTTTGGCCCATGCCCATTTGTAGGAAATGTAAATGGTATCTCTGCCTGACATGTCAAATGGAGCAGAAATCAATTCATCCTTACTGTCAATGATGCTCACTGTTGAGTTCAGCAATCGCAAAGATTTACTGCCAGAAAAGGAAACATTGTTTACGATACCGTAACCAGCATCGCCCATTTCATTCCAAACAGACCAACGATCTGTATTGGGCCATACTTCCTCAAAACCCTCCCAAATGGGTGCTTCCAGCGCAGGTGCTTGAAAAACATGAATGAGATTATTCTTCACTTTTGTCAAGTTTCCTGTAGGATTCCCAACTGTCAAGGTAACCGTATAAATGCCCGCTTGCTCGTAGGTATGAATTGGATTTTGGTGAATATTGGGGTCTGATCCCGTTATGGTATTTCCATCACCGAAATCCCAGGTCCATGTTGAAGGCGCGTTGTAACTATTGTCATTAAAAGCAATATTTTCACCTGCGCAAATAACAACTTTGTCTGATTCAAAATCAGCCACACACAAAGCTGGATTGGCGACTCCTGTGGCGTTGAGATTGGATGCTGAAATCAATTGATTGCGCTGAGCTATAGAAGAAGTCAAAGCAGCGCGCATTCTGACCGCCTGTCCAATGGTAAACATTCTTGAACAATAGCTGTACTCCATGTAGTTCTGTACGTTATCCAGTGGACTACCGCAGCTTGCCCCTTGCAGGTTGCAAGAAGTCCATCCGATTGTCAATGGGGTATCTTCTACATCATCATCAATGTCACAATTGGTAGCAACGGCTGGCTCATTGCCATCTCCCCAGGTATGTTTAAGGTTGAGCCAATGTCCAGCCTCGTGGGTTAAGGTTCTTGACTTTTGTACTGAACTCGTGCCAATTGACCCAACATAATCGGAACGGACAACAATTCCATCCGTCGACATGCCCCAATTCCCCGCGACATTGGGCGGTAAGTTGGAATAACCTGCAGCTCCGTTGGCATTTTGAACAACCCAAATATTCAGGTATTCATTTCTTGGCCACATGATAAGGTCTTTAACCTGTTGATCACCCACTGTTGTCAAATCACTGACTGTTCTTGTGATTCCTGAAGTACAATTTCCATTGGGATCCTTGGTGGCCAATTTGAATTCAATTCCAACATCAGCAACCAATTGATCAAATGCATCCACAACGATCACAGTATCGCTGTTCATTTTTCTGAAATCCCTATTCAGGATAAACAACCCATCCAAAATTTGATCATCTGAAATGTTCTCTGAACCATAATTGTGCACAACATGAAAAACAACTGGAATGGTGTAAATGGTTTGACCACCCCTGGACTCTTGGAAAGTGCGCGTATACTCATCCAAATAGGCTGCAGCGCTCATGGCCTCTTGTCTATACTCTGGATGTTTTTCAAAGAAAGCATCCATGGCGTGCACTTGTCCGCAAGGATGCTCATGCTGTGCCCAAACAGAAATGGTTAGCAACCATCCCAACATTAAAAAAAGTTTATTCATTGTTTCAAATTTGCAGGACAACAAAAATATCTGAAATTCAAGGTGAACGTTGGATTTTTTTGGTTAAATACACGTATTTTCGCAATCCGCAAATTGGGGTAAATTATGGATCACATCAGGAATTTCTGCATTATCGCACACATTGACCACGGCAAAAGCACGTTGGCCGATCGTCTTTTACAAATTACCAAGACGGTTGATGACAGAAAATTGGTTGCCCAAACCCTTGATGACATGGACTTGGAGCGTGAAAAGGGAATTACCATTAAAGCCCACGCCATCCAGATGAGTCATACCCACAAAGGTAAAAATTACACCCTCAATTTGATTGACACTCCCGGTCACGTTGACTTTAGTTACGAGGTTTCTCGATCCATCGCTTCTTGTGAAGGAGCGTTATTGATTGTAGACTGCACCCAGGGCATTCAAGCCCAAACCATTTCCAATCTTTATTTGGCGATGGAACATGATTTGACCATCATTCCCATTCTCAATAAAATTGATTTGCCCAATGCAGAACCTGAATTAGTTAAAGATCAGGTAGTGGAGTTATTGGGATGTGAACGTGATGAAATTCTCATCGCCTCCGGAAAAACAGGCCAAGGTGTAGATTTGATTTTAGAAGCCATTTGTGAGCGCATCACTCCTCCCAAAGGTGATCCTTCTGCACCATTGCAGGCCATGATTTTTGATTCCGTCTTTAATTCTTTTCGTGGAATCATTGCCTATTATAAAATTTTGAATGGTACACTAAAAAAGGGAGACAAAGTAAAATTCATGAGCAATGGTCGTGAATATTTTGCAGATGAAATTGGTTGCCTTGGATTGGATTTGATGCCACGCACTGAAGTGAAAGCGGGCGATGTTGGATATATCATTTCAGGTATAAAAACAGCATCTGAAGTAAAAGTGGGTGACACCATCACAACGACAGTCAATCCATGTTTGGAAGCGGTTAAAGGTTTTGAAGATGTGAAACCCATGGTATTTGCGGGTGTCTACCCCGTTGATACAGATGAATACGAGGAACTCCGCGCAAGCATGGAGAAACTTCAATTGAATGATGCCTCTTTGGTATTTGAACCTGAAAGCTCAGCGGCATTGGGATTTGGATTCCGATGTGGATTCCTTGGAATGCTCCACATGGAAATTATCCAAGAAAGATTGGAACGTGAGTTCAATATGACTGTCATTACTACTGTGCCCAACGTAAGCTATATCGCCTACTTAAAGGATGGTACGCAGCATGAAATACACAATCCATCAGAATTGCCGGATCCCAATAAATTGGAATATGTGGAGGAACCCTACATCAAAGCTCAAGTGATTACCAAATCCGATTACATTGGCGCTATCATGACGCTTTGCATTGAAAAGCGCGGCATGTTGACCAATCAAGTTTATTTGACTTCTGATCGAATTGAATTGACTTTCGAAATGCCATTGGCTGAAATTGTCTTTGACTTTTACGATCGCCTCAAGACCATTTCGAAAGGATATGCTTCATTTGATTATTTCCCTATAGGCATGCAACAGTCTGACTTGGTGAAAATGGATATCTTGTTAAATGGTGATCAAGTAGATGCATTGAGCGCATTGATACACAGGGATCATGCTTTTGATTTGGGTAAAAAGATTTGCATCAAATTGCGTGAATTGATCCCAAGACAACAATTTGAGATTGCATTACAAGCCGCGATTGGTGCTAAAATTATCGCACGCGAAACCATCAAGGCATTGCGCAAGGACGTTACTGCCAAATGTTATGGTGGTGATATTTCTCGTAAAAGAAAGTTGCTAGAAAAACAAAAAGAAGGAAAAAAGAGAATGCGACAAGTAGGTTCTGTTGAGGTTCCGCAAGAAGCGTTCTTGGCAGTGTTGAAACTGAATTCATAATTGAAGAAAACTTATTGAGACAATGCATAAGCCCTCCACATGTGAGGGCTTATCTTTGAGACATGATCTCTCAAAACCATCCCAGAAAACTCTTTTTACTCGATGCATACGCGTTGATTTTTAGAGCTTACTACGCTTTTATTCGCAGCCCCAGAATCTCATCAAAGGGATTAAATACCTCAGCGATGTTTGGATTCACCAATGTCCTCTTGGATATCATGCGCAATGAAAAACCTTCTCACATGGCTGTGGTTTTTGACGCTCCTGCCCAAACACTTCGTGAGATAGACTACGAGGCCTACAAAGCCAATAGAGAAGAAACCCCAGAGGATATCAAACTTAGCGTGCCATACATCATGCAAATCATTGATGCTTTCAATATACCCATCTTGATGAAGGAAGGATACGAAGCGGATGATGTGGTGGGCACATTGGCCAAAGTGGCCGAAAAAGAAGGTTTCTTGACCTACATGATGACCAGCGACAAAGATTATGGTCAGTTGGTTTCTGAAAATATTTTTGTTTACAAACCAGGATACCAAGGCGGTCCAGCTGAAATATTGGGGATTCCAGAGGTATTAGAAAAATTCAATATCCAAAGAATTGATCAGGTGATTGATATCTTGGGCATGATGGGAGACGCTGTAGATAACATTCCCGGAATACCCGGCGTTGGTGAGAAGACAGCTCAAAAATTGGTCAAGGAATTTGGATCACTCGAAGGTCTTTTAGAAAATACCCATCAATTAAAAGGTAAGCTCAAAGAGAATGTTGAGCAATACAAAGACCAAGCAATTCTTTCCAAGAAATTAGCTACCATCATCTTGGATTCGCCCGTTCCTTTTGATGAAGAGCAATTGCGTTTGAAGGATTGGAACAAAGAAAAATTAAAGGATTTATTGGAAGAGTTGGAGTTCAGAACGTTAAGCAAACGAATACTCGGAGAGGAGCCTACAGAGCCCGTTCAAGGGGAGTTGTTTGCTGTGGAAAGCCATGATGCTCCTGCACCTGCCATGTGCAAAACCATATTGGATGTAGATCATGAATATCATCTGATTCAATCAAAAGAAGAATGTTTGGACTTGATGGATCGCTTAAAAGGTGTAAACCAATTTTGCTTTGATACAGAAACATCAGATCTCAATACATTTACATGTCGGTTGGTAGGAATTTCTTTCTCCTTTAAAAAAGGCACTGGTTATTATGTTCATCTTCCCGAAGAACGCTCACAAGCCGATGAATGGCTTAAACTCTTTCAACCCATTTTAGAAGACTCCAGCAAAACACTCATTGGTCACAACATCAAATTTGACTTGAAGGTCATGCGCCAATACGGAATTGACTTAAAAAACAATTTGTTTGACACCATGATAGCGCATTATTTACTTCATCCTGATGGTAAACATGGAATGGATGAAGTGTCGGAAAAAATGTTGTGCTATACACCCATTAGTATTGAAACCTTAATAGGAAAAAAAGGGAAAGACCAAGGGAGCATGAGCACCTTGAATGCTGAACAAATTTGTGATTATGCTTGTGAAGATGCGGACATCACTTACCAACTTTTTGAAATCCTTGGACCGCAATTGGAGAAGGAAGGACTCATGGAGCTTTTTACAGATGTTGAAATGCGATTGATGCCCATACTGGCCGATATGGAATGGGAAGGAATAAAAATTGAAATACCATTTCTTAAAGTCTATTCGCAAGAATTGGAGAAGGATATCGCCATTATCGAAAAAGAAATTTTTGAATTGGCGGGAGAGACTTTCAACATGGATTCACCCAAGCAATTGGGCCCCATACTCTTTGAAAAATTAAAAATCACTGACGAGATAAAAAAGACCAAAACAGGACAGTACAGCACCGCGGAAGATGTACTATCCAAATACATACACAGCCACCCTATCATTGCCAAGATTTTAGATTACCGCGAGCTAAGAAAGCTAAAATCGACCTATGTTGATGCTATTCCGGCGTTGGTTCAAAATACAACAGGAAGATTGCATACTTCTTTCATGCAAACGGTAGCAGCAACAGGTCGATTGAGTTCCAACAATCCCAACATTCAAAACATCCCCATTAGAACGGAGAAAGGCCGAAGAATACGCAAAGCATTTGTTGCCAGAGATGAGCAGCACACCATTCTCAGTGCTGACTATTCTCAAATTGAATTGAGGGTGATTGCCAGCATGAGTGAAGATCCCAATATGTGCGAGGCATTTAAAACTGGTGCAGATGTGCATCAGGCCACAGCATCTAAGGTGTTCCATGTTCCCATGGAGGAGGTAACCAAAGAGATGCGAAGCAAGGCAAAAGCAGTAAACTTTGGAATTATCTATGGTCAAGGGGCGTTTGGTTTGGCACAAAATCTCGGTATCAGCAGAACTGAGGCAAAAGAAATCATTGACTCCTATTTTCAACAGTTTTCAACGCTCAAAAATTTCCAATCTGATCAAATAGATCGTGCCAAACACACAGGATATGTAGCCACATTACTTGGGCGTAAAAGACAACTTCCGGATATCAATAGTAAGAATGCCATAGTACGTGGATTTGCAGAAAGAAATGCCATTAACGCACCCATTCAAGGCTCAGCTGCTGACATCATTAAATTGGCTATGATCAAGATATATCAAGCCTTTCAAACGCATCATTTGAAATCCAAAATGATTTTGCAGGTGCATGACGAATTGGTATTTGACGTGTTGAAAGATGAATTGAATGAAGTCAAATCCATTGTTGAGGAGTGCATGGCCAAGGCCTATACATTGAATGTCCCTCTGCTTGCTGAGGCTGGTGTTGGAGACAATTGGCTAGAGGCGCATTGATGCTACTTTTTTACAATTGTTGGTAAGTCCAACTTTGGACATAGAAGACTCTTTGCTTACTTTGTAACATAGAGAAAATTGCTATGAATGTACTTGTGTTAGGATCCGGCGGAAGAGAAAACGCCATTTGTTGGAAAATTTCCCAAAGCTCACTTTTGAGGAGCTTGTACATTGCTCCCGGAAATGGAGGAACTGGTCAATATGGAGAAAACATTAATATTGACCCCTGCGATTTCAAAGCGGTCAAAAAATTGGTTCTCGAAAAGAACATCCAAATGGTTATCGTTGGACCAGAAACTCCACTGGTAGAAGGAATCGTAGACTTTTTTGAGTCGGACAAACATTTGAAAGATGTGTCCATCATTGGACCCAACAAATACAGTTCACAATTAGAAGGAAGTAAAAAGTTTGCCAAGGAATTCATGATTCGTCATAACATTCCCACGGCAAAATACGCTTCTTTTGATTCATCTCAAATCAAAGAGGCCCAAGCATTCATTGACACCATCAAAAAGACTGTTGTACTAAAAGCCGACGGATTGGCCGCAGGAAAGGGAGTCTTGATTTTGGAAGACCACAAAGAGGCCAAGAAGGAAGTTGAGAAAATGTTATCAGGGAAAGCCTTTGGCGATGCCGGAAAAACCGTTGTAATTGAAGAGTTTCTGAAAGGCATTGAATGTTCTGCATTTATCATCACGGATGGGCAATCATACAAAGTATTGCCAGAAGCCAAGGATTATAAGCGAATAGGTGAAGGGGACACTGGATTGAACACTGGCGGTATGGGGGCAATTTCACCCGTCCCATTCTGCACACCTGAATTTTTAGATAAAATTGAGACGCAAGTCATCATTCCAACGATGAAGGGACTTCAAGCAGATGGAATGAAATACAAAGGATTTATTTTCTTTGGAATCATGAAAGTAGGCAATGAACCTTTTGTCATTGAATACAACTGCAGATTAGGAGATCCTGAGACGGAAGCAATACTTCCACGACTAAAATCAGATCTGTTAAACTTATTTGAAGGAGTGGCCACCGACACATTGGGAGAGTGTGACTTGTATTTTGATGAAAGATGTGCTGCCACTGTAATGCTTGTGTCTGAAGGCTATCCAGAAGAATATGACAAAGGAAAAGAGATCAAAGGCTTGGAAGAAATTACGGATAGTTTTATTTTCCATGCAGGCACGAAACTAAGTGGCAAGGAAAACAAACTCATCACCAATGGCGGAAGAGTGTTGGCCTTAACATCCTTGGCTTACCGCATGGAAGATGCCATATTTGCCAGCTTAAAAAACGCGGCTCAAGTGCGATACAGCAACAAATACTACAGGAAGGATATTGGGGAGGACCTCATGAAGTATTTCACCAAATAGCAAAAATAATTATCCTTTTTTACGAAAAAAAAACAATCTACGGAATGCTGACATCATCTTTCTCAGCTTTCCATTTCCTTGGTTATTCTCTTCATTGACATATCCGTATCCATAGCCATAGCCATAACCGTAGCCATAACCATAACCAATACCCTTAGGTCTTTTTCCATTAAAAATTAAACACAAGTTTGGAATTCGATTGGTGATGTGTAATTCCTCAATTAGTCCAATCACTTTTCGGTGTGTAAGATTCTCTCGAGTAACAAATGCCGTAATATCAGCAAACTTGACCAACTGCATGGTGTCAGCTACAAGTCCTACAGGTGAAGTATCTACGATAACTGTGGCATAATTGGATCTGGCATACTCAAATATTTCCGCCATTCTCTCGGAAAGTATCAGCTCTGAAGGATCTGGTGGTATAGGACCTGCTGGTAAAATATCAAAGATTACATCCTCATCTGCTGGCATAATCAAGCTTTTTAAATCTTGCGTTTTACCAGATAAAAAGTTTGTCATTCCCAATGCACTAGGTCTGTTGAGATAATTACTGATTTTAGGATGACGAAGGTCCGTACCCAACAACAAAACTTTCTTACCTGTTAATGCAATTGCAGCAGACAAGTTAATTGCCATGAATGATTTACCTTCTCTAGAAACAGCTGAAGTAATGAAAATTACTTGACCATTCATTCCTTTGATACCCTTCAAAAACTCTAGGTTTGAGCGCAGCATTCTAAAAGACTCTGCCGCCATCGTCCTGTCATTTTTCCCAATAACAATAGGATTATCGGATTGTATAAAGGGTATTTCACCAATAATAGGAACGCCGAGTCTTTCCAACTCAGACTTATTCTGAATTCGAGCTCGAAACCAATAGACAAGATAAATGATTATCATTGGCAGTATCAAACCTAAAACCAAGGAAACAAACCAAATCAACTTAACTTTTGGAAACACTGGCGTTTTAAATCCATGAATATCATCTATGGTTCTAATATTCGATACTGTCATGGCAAGCGCTATATTCGTTTCCTCACGCTTTTTCAACAAGTATAAATACAACTCTTCCTTGATTTGCTTTTGCCTAACAATGTCTCGCAGCAAACGTTCCTTTGTTGGTACAGCCTTCAATAGGCCAAACAACTCATTGTCTTTTTGAGTCAAATCATCCGTTTGTACTTTAATCGATTTCTGTAAATTTTTCAAGGATTCTTCAATGCTATTTCTAACTGAAATTGCCTTGCTGGTGTATAACGATAGCATTGGATTGTCCTCTCCACCGGCCTTTACCAATCGATTTATCTCTAGTACAAGCTTGTTGTAGTCAGAAACCAGTGAAGCAATTTGGACATTCTCCACTCCTAGATTACTGGGAAACAATTCAAAATTACCCTTGTAAGTCTTGAGCTGATCTATCATCATCTGAACAAGCCTCATTTCACTTCCCAATTTGGTAAGTTGCTCATCCAACTGCAGCTGCTTTTGAAACAAATACTCAGACTCCTTAGATTGTCCGCTAAAAATTTCTGTTTTCTTAAAACTTTCCTCAGCAGCTTCAACGGTGGATAGCTCATCAAGAATAAATTCAATACGGCTATTGATAAAATCCGCTGTATTTTGGCTCATCATGTTCTTATCCTCAATAGCATCTATGCTCCGCTGATAAATCAACTGACTCAATACGTCCTTTGCTTTTTGCAAATGCGTATCCACCAAATACAATTTGAGAATGGATGAGGCCTTGGCCGAGGGCTCAAGTTCAAGGTTGCCTATATAACTGCTAACCACATTTTGAACTGTTTGTTTTTTAATCCGAAATTTTCTTTTGACACATTGCTGATTGAAGAAATTGGTTTTACTAATTTTCAGTTTTCCCCAAGGGAACTCGATATCATTTTGAAATGAAAATTTCCCCTCTCTTATCTCATCATTCTTGTCTAATAAGATAAAGTTATCTTGATCAATTACTTCAATCTCAAAACTATTTGAATAATCGTCAAAAGCTACAGAGTCTCTGGGATAGGTTTCAATGCGCAGTGGGAAATTGTTATACTTCTCATGATATATTGGATTACCCTGAGAAAAATATGAAAAATCAAGATCCAACTTTTTCACCACTCTATACATAATCGAACGGCTCTTGAAAACTTCTATCTCGTCTTCCATAGAAGAAGCAGATTGCATCAAGCCTAACTCTTTAAAAACCTCTGACTCTGCACTTCCGGTTCCTTTGTTATTATCCTTGAGCATTACTGTTGCAGAAACCTGATACTTGGGAACTTGAAATCGAATAAAAGCGAAGGCCGCCATCAAGGAAAAAAACAATGCAAACAATATCCACCTCCAATGACGGAATACCAATGATAAATTATCGGCTATGTTTATATCATCTTTTCTGAGAAAACTCTCAATTGCCTTTTCACTTTTATCTTCCATAAATTTTACTTAAAAAGAACCAACATCGTGAGTATTAAGGACAATCCGGAGAAAATCAATCCTACATTCGTATTATTAATAATGGAGCTGTTTTGCTTGGCTCTATTTGGAGCAATGTAAACAACGTCATTCTGTTGCAGATAAAAAACAGGTGAACTCAGAAAATCAGATGATGTAAGATCTATTCTATACTCCTCAATTTTTCCCTGGTTCTCTCTGATCACTAAAACATCTTTCCGGGAACCTGTAATCAACAAATCTCCTGCAATTCCTAACGCATCTAACACTGTAACGCGATCATTGGGAATAGTAAATGTTCCTGGATTTCTAACCTCTCCCAAAACAGTTACTTTATAGTTCAGAATGCGAATAATCACTGTAGGGGAATTTAAAAAAGGAACTAACTTCTCTTTGATAAGATCCGTTGCTTCTTGCTTACTCAGCCCATCCAATTTCAAATCTCCAATAACAGGAAAATCAATTAGTCCATTGGCATCAATTAAATACCCGTTTTGAGGGGCCACTCCCTGGGCATAGCCGCCCATACTCCTTTGCTCAGCCACTGGAAAGTTGAACGGTTTGGATGCCTCTACATCTTGACCGATAACAATGATACTCAATAAATCGTCTTTTTTTAATATCGGTGAGTAAAACTCACTTTTTGTTTTGCCTTGGGAAGAATCTTGGAAGTAAATTATTCTTTTTCCTTGGTTACATGAAACTAATAAAAAAGCAATTAAAATGTAGCCTATACTAGGACAAAAAAATGGTTTTCTTAAATTTTCCTTTATGACTTTCATAATTATTGCTTATCGAATTAAAAAATACTCAAAATTCTCTAGAATGTATCAAAGTCTAGAAATCGCACCATCAATTTAGAATCGTACTTCTTATCACCATCAATATTCTTTTGAATCAATGGAAGCCCCCTTTGGGGTGTCACCCCACTCATCAAAAACTCGATGGCAGAATTAGGAACACCTTCTGAAAGTTGCTGAAAAACAATTTTATGACTTCCGGAAAGCACTGCAAAAAAAAACAACTTTCGCCTTAGTGAAAGTGGAGTGTTATTCAATCCGTGGACAGATCCCAATTTGATATGTTTATGAACTGAAAAAAGAAGTTTGAAATCAGCATTTGAAACCTCATAAACTCCAGGACCAATCTTGTACTTGTGATAAAATTCACTATCTTGTATTTGGAATTCTTCTGGTGTTCTTTCCGATTCAGAAAAAAAGACATCGTTACCAAAAATTATTCTTTTCAATAGACTCGTATAGTGGTAATACAACTTTGTAAATAACCCGTACTTGTGCAGAAAATAGTTAATCGGAAGAGTGAAAATTTTTTTTTCATACACTAAGTAATAATCCTTTATTTCCCAATCTAAATGTTTAACAAAACCATGTAACGAGTTCTCATTTGGTATACCAAACAACACTTTTATATTCAAACTTTTACATAGATCTACTGTAAGGAGCGCTAACTTAACGAAAAGACCTCTTTTTCTGTAATTGGGGTGAGTAACAGTATCTGCACTCTGGGCCACTCGCACCTGCTCACCTTTGAATTCCGCAATTACCGGTAATACTCCATAAAAAGCCACTGCTTTCTGTTCTAACTTATCATAAGCTAAATAACCAACATACTCGTTTTCAAAACTCTCCGTCGAATATTTACGACTCAAATCCGATTTACTCACACCCTTTCCGCAAGCTACAAATAGCTCTCTCAAATCCTCAAGATTATTGGGGTTTAGTTTCCTACATTCAATCAGATCATTCATGACAATCAACGAATACAAACATCATATTTAATTCTGTAAATATAACCAAATTGGTGAATGCTATTTTCAATTTGACTTTACATTTTCATTGATGGTTGTCTTGATACCGTGATTAACACTTTTTGAAAAATTCTGCTTTAAAAACATCCACAAGCCAGAAGCCTTGACTGAAATTTCATCTAAGTTATCTGAATCACCGAGGGAAATTCGTTTCAATCGAAATAAATCCGAAAACCTGTCATTGAATCCCAAATCAACAGTTAAAGCGCAATGAAATCCGCTATTCTTTACTAGCGCAATATCTCTCTCCGAATAATCACCGTTGGGAAATGCAAATGAATTGACGCATAATCCAAACCTATTCTCCAACACGATTTTTGACCCTAAAATCTCCTCTTTAGCTTCATCAAATTTACATGTTGGTAGAATGGGATGAAATTTCGTGTGAGCCTGAAAGTCTACATGAGACTTCATTTCATTTATATGAAACTCTTGAAGTGATTGAGGTGTCTCAAACTCCCTTTCAAAACTGAAATCATTTAACTTCAAGAACTCTATTCTTTTTTCGTTTGACATTCGCTTCAAAGAATCTATGGAAACATCACTAATTCTATGCTTGAACCAATATTTCCTATTGGTACCGACAATTGAAGCGCAAAGAAAAACAGTAACAGGTAAGGACATGGATTTAATCGTTGGCAACAGTTGGTAGTTTGATACATGACCATCGTCGAATGTAATGATAAGTGCCTTTTTAGGAATCCGGCTATAATCCTTATTCAACATAGCCTTCAAATAAAACTGAAGTGAAATAACATTGTATTTACTCATGAGAAAATTGAAAACACGTCCAGCATCCTTAGCCTTTAACTCATGAAAGAGTACAATCGTTACTTTATTCCTTTGTAAACTATTCCTTATCAAAAACGGAATGCCCGACAAACAAAATATCTTAAAAACTATTTTCTTCAACATACCTAATTGCAATTAGCTCCCATTTTACTTCTTTGAATGTTCTAATTTCGATAGCAATATATCCCTATAAAGGTTGACTAATTTTGCTGCAATTTGTTCTGAGCTTAGCTCAAGGGCAATAATTTTCTTTCGGAAACTTGTAGAACTTGAAATATTCTCGTAATAATCTAAAGCGCAAATAAGTTGATTTTTACAATCCAAGACGTTATCATCTGTTAGAAAGGCACCCTTCTCTGCTTCCAGCAAATTAGGAACATCTCCTACTTTAGTGGAGAGAATAATTTTATTGCAAGCCATTGCCTCCTTTATCGCATTTGGGCTTCCTTCCCACTTACTAGTTAGACAAACGATATCTGATGCATTTAAAATAAGATTCACCTCACTATGCGGAACACGATCAAGAAAATGTAACTCAAGATCATCTCTTCCTATAGCCTCAATGCTTTTTGATAAGAGCTCAAAATTCTTCTCACGACGAGACGGATCTGAAGGAAACAAAATATGTATTTTATTTGGTTCCCAATTAAGAAAACTTTTTGATGATGCGCTGCATAGAGGATAAAATTTGTCTAAATCAACTCCGTTTGGCAAAACGGAAACTTTTTGCGATCTCAATCTCACTTTCATAGATTCAGATTTCACAATTACTAACTTACAAAACGGAATGATTGACCATTTAATGAAAAACCGTAAAATTTTACTAGCATTAACATCACTCCCCATCAATGAAGATACTACATTTTTTGATCCCGCTAATATTGCCACCCAAGTAGAAAATGAATAGTGACTGTGGACAATTTGAAATGCATTTCTCTTTAAAAAAAACCTTAATTTAAAAATAGACTTTAAATAATTCGTCCAACCCTTTCCATCAATAGAGAATATCTCTATTTCCACACCCTCTCTTCTCAGCGAATCAACTTGTGCCTTTACAATATTAGAAACTCCTGAAAACTTGTTGCCGCTAGCTACGAATAACACTCTCATCCTTTATCATTTTAAGAAATGTCTCAAGTCTTAAGTTATACGATAAATTATCATTAAAAACTCCAGCCTCAAAAACCCAATTTCCTTGTTCAAATATCAGACGGCCTGGCACATTATCTTTAGCGCATATAAAAGACTGAACGTGTCCAAAAATACATTGCATCTCATTTACCAAATAATTTCCATCTCCATTTTCAAACAAATCAATGGCCATACAATAGAATTCATTCTTAGATGTTAGATCTTTGACAAAATTCAACAAAGAATCCGGGGGGATAATGTATTCTATTCCTTTTGTTCCGCTCGCTTTATCTCCTTGCTTTGTTTTTTGATGAGCAAAGAATGAATCACCTATTCGCACAACCCTCCACTCATAATCATGCGGAATATACTCTTGGAATATTACAAAACCTCGTTGTATTTCCAAACGATTCATATTGTAAACCTTTAATCTCTTATTAATTCTCGAGGGATTCTTGATAAGTTTCTTTATTCTCTGTATCCACCCACCCATGGCAAGGTTAGGGCCCCAATTCTGCCCAACCCCTTCAGTAAAAGCCTTCCTAATATAGTCCAATTGATCTGCCTTATCTCTTAAAACCCTCACTCCCTTTCCTGACGCTCCGATATTCACTTTGGCCACCAAATCGTTATGCTTGTATTCTAAAACAAATTTCTCCGCCTCTTGCTGATTATAAAAAACAAATGTTTTAGGGTGCGGAATCTCATTAGCATACAACCAATAGCTGAGATACTTTTTATTCTCATGTAACTTCACCTCTGATAAAGTTGGAAAAAAAAGCTCAGGAGGGTATATTTCGTTGAGTAATGAAAGTCTTTCATCATACAAAGATTTAAACAACGCCTGCCTACCTGAAGGACAAACTAAAAATCCTGTCCACACATTTGCCTTCAGCAAGCTCATCCATTGCTGAGATACAATATCCACCACCTCAAACTGAACTCCAAAACATTCACAAGCTTTTATCCAATGCAAATGGTTATCGTCAAATTCATTTTTTAATATTGCGAACATCGTATTGTTTTTTCAGTAAATAAATCCAAATTTTGTTTGTGTATACGTGCCAAGCACCTTCTTGCTCTTTAGGTTGATTGACAGAACTTATTAGTAAATGCTGATTCTCAGACAATAATAAATAACGATTCACAAACTCTAAAAACCAATCACGGTATGCAAATGTAGGAATATCCTTCACCTTCAGAATCTGAAGGTAAATGCGCTTAAGCAAGTATAAAAATTTATTCCCTAGAATGTCTTTAGGTTTATAGAGATTCGCCATTGGAATTTCTCCCAGTTTTGGAAACAAAGTACATATAATGTTTGCTTGTAATTCCCCTCCACTTATTTTTTTCAAAGGATTGCTAGAATTCCTGTGAGCTGAATAAAGATTGTACTTTGAAACAAATTGAGCTTCCATAAAATCAATATCCATAAATGGGCTAAAAGCTTCCAAACCACTATATCGAGCTAATAACATATCCTGAACATCGTGCAGAGTTCCAACGAAATGATATGCTAACTTCAGCTCTGCATTCTTTGTCCAATTCTTCTCTAAGAAATTCAAGCCTTCTATCAGTTGAATTAATTCATCAAGTTGAGATACATCTAATTTCAAATGATTCTCCTCTAAAATCTGAGTAACCCAGACGCGCAAATTGGTTGGGTCTGAGTAATATAATCTTATAAATTTTGTAACAATGTAATCATTAAATGCAACTCCTTTAGAATAATCACCTCCCATGCATCCTAACCACAAAAAACGTGAACTAGCTTTTTTTTCTTTCATGGTCATAAATGCATGCAAGCGATGTGCTCTATGCAGGTGTATAAAAGGGTCTCCAATATTGATAAGCCGATGAACCCAATTCTCATAACTCTCAGCTGTTAAAGGTTCTATAACCGGATTAAAAAAATCAATTTTCAAAATTTTACAAATCTGCTTTGAAATAATGACATCTTTACCCTCTGAAAATCCAAAGGTAAATGCAGAGGTCGTTACTTTATTCTTTAACAAGGAAGCCAATACTGACCTTGTATCGCGACCGCCCGTAAGCGTAATTAAACATTCATCAATCTCCAGATATTCCTTTGTTTGGGAGATACAATTATCAAAAACAGAAATCAAATCATTTATTTCTACCTTGGATTGTTGACACGTTCTATCTTCACAAAACGAAAGGTATTCTTCCGTTTGAATGGTGTTGTCCCTAAAAAAAATAAAACTAGGATTTTCAACAAACCTTAAGTGCTTATGCGGCAAAAACCCACCTACGGGATGCTGAAACAAAGCAATCAGGGCCGGGTACAATTCACTGACATCATCGTGATCTGAAAGTAGACTACTATAATGGTTTGAATACTCCATTACATTTGCTTGGCTTCGATAATACACTTTGGATAACCCATGGGGGTCAGTCATGATAGTCACTAAATGGTCCTCAACGACCACAAGCGTATAGTTTCCCTTTATGTACAAATTCCAATCTCGGATACCTTTTTTAATGAGTTCAACTATTAATTCATCAGAATTAAATGAAGAAAACTCATCGTAATATTTTATTCTTGGGACAAACCAACCATTAGTCCAAATTTTTATAGATCCGAATGTTGACACATTGCCTTGGAAATAGAAACTTTTCCCCTGATGTTGGAACGAGGAATCAAACTCAAAATCAATTTGACCACCACTTTTTTCACCAAAATAAAATCTTTTATACATTTCGAAGATATTTAATTCTATCACGCAATCTCCTCCTCTCATGATAAGCAACAAATCCACCAACCAAAAGAAAATAAGTTCCTCTAGGCTCAACCCCATGAATTATACCTGCAACACCAAAAACCAACATGGCAACTGTCATAGCAATAACAATTCCTGAATAAACTTTTGTTAAACGGCCTGAACCCGATAAATAAGCCTTAGAAAAAAAAATGATAATAGAAATGTACAGGCCTATAAATATAAATAAACCGATTGCACCTCCGCCACTTAAAATGGTCATGTAATCTGTATGAAGCATCCGTTTCACCCTGTAATAATGACGGTCATTGAACATTTCTGAACCAATTAAACGATGCTTCCATGATCCATCTATCCATGCATCGGTGACTCTAAAATACTCAAGATATCGCGCTTGTTTTTCTCTGTTCTCTTCTGACCTCAAATCAATCGCCTCTTCTCTTGCTTTAAAATTATCTATCACCTGATCAATATAAACAGGAGCGGTTAATATGGAAAAAACACCTAATCCTATTGAAAACTTTATAATCTTACCTCTGCTAGGGTAAGTAAATGCAATAATTAAAAAACCGATAACCGTTCCGAGCATCGCTGACCGTTTAAAAGCGAATAAAATAAACAAAACAGAAACAAAAATTAATAAATATAAAATCCATTTTTTTTTTGATTGATGAAACAATAGAAATAAAAATGGAAACAGCATTAAAATCATGGATACAGATTTTGCTAAATTTACCCCTAAGCCCCCAAAATTAAGACTATTCTCCACACCGCTATAACTCACTCCTCCGTATCCAAACAAATTGGCCAAAAGAAAATCCAGCATGTAAATAGCCAACATTAACAAAATTGAAATACTCAAGCGCTTAATAAAACCTTCTCTGCGTGAATAATAGAGCCCGAATAAAAGATGAACAACTGAAACATAATACTTGAGGTATGAGTTAAAACTTACACTCCAGTCGGATGAAAAAAAACAAATAATAAAAAAATACAAAAGGTTTGCATAAACCCAAAAACTCATCCAACCTAGAGATACGAAGTTTTTTGAAAGAAAAAAAAAAGAAAACCCTAGAATGAAGACTCCCCTCAATATTCCTGGATTTATAGAAGATCCAATAAAATAAGTTGTTAAGATTGTGGCAAAAGCATTAATGATTGGCAGGAGAAGAACTGCATTTTCCATCCAATCATCTACAAGCCAAACTCTGATTAAGGCTCTAATCCTCATATATCATCTCACTGTAAAAATCACTCAAAGCTTTTTCATTCATTTTAATTAAACTATCTGCGTTTAACTCCTCATCCACATAATCCATACCAATTAAACGAACTATTCCAAAACCGCTCAAATCTACCA
The DNA here is from genome assembly GCA_947442505.1 of Flavobacteriales bacterium. Lineage (GTDB taxonomy): Bacteria > Bacteroidota > Bacteroidia > Flavobacteriales_D > Sanyastnellaceae > CAMCTV01. The sequence continues at coordinate 48,729 of CANEVR010000008.1, forward strand.
CGCGCATGAAATACAAGTAATAAAGATAGCGCTTTAAAGAATTCAAATCAACATTTACGTTCAATTTACCTTCCACCAGATTTTTCAATAAAAAATTATACTCTGACTTTGATTTTGGGTGTAAGCCAAATTCTTTATAAAAAGTAGTTCCCGAGGAAATCACCAATTTATTTAACATCATTGCTTCTACTCCCATTGTGCTTGAATAAACCAAGATACCGCAGGACTGATCTAACAAATCGTAAGAACTAATTGCACTATCCGAATCCACAAAAAAAACTTTTTCACTGACGAGTGAAGTCATGATATTTCTTACAAAGTCACTGGAAGGGGTTAGAAACTTTAATTCACCAGGATGTGCTCTAACCACTAATTTAACTTTGGTTTCCAATTCATTCCAATAGTTACATGTATGCTCAATCCATTCAAACATACTGGTGAACAATTTATCCCTTCCCAACACATAGGTATCAAAATTCATGTTTGTATACAAAACCACAAATTGATCATGACTGCTCATTCCCAAGAGTCCCTTTACATTGGACTTTGCATCAAAATCATGATTTCCGCTAAAACTTTTAACAAGATTCTCTAACTTTTCGTTCTCCGTCTCACCAAAAGAAAACTTTTCCTTATCTCTCTCATACTCTTTAAAATAATCGAGATGGATAGCTATTTTATTCTTTGCATAAATCCATGAAGAATTTCCCCAAAATGACTCTTGTGTGATAAACGGAATTTTCCTCATTCGACAAACTTCCATCGCCACTCTATCCATAAACCCGGCACCATTCCAAAAAACAACCAAATCTTTATGATGTACATCCAAGTAATGGTTAAACAATAGCGCACAACGCGCTCCTTCCTTTAAGTAACGCTTGTATACCTGAATATACTCTTGTTTGAGCACTCCGGAATAAAAAAATCGCAAAACAGAGACCCTCACCAACTCTCCTAATGGCATCCCTTTAAATGTGAATTTCTGACAATCCTCTATGGATAACAACTCACTATCTATATTCAAAAGTTCTTCAAAACTAGATGATACAGAACCTTGTACATAGGCACTCATTCTATCCATTTTCAATCCCGATTCCCTCTCGACATGCTTATAACCATGAACACAATCTTGACAAAACAATTTATTGCTATCTCGGGTCTTTCCTATGCGCTCTTTGTGACACAACTCAAAAACCCCATCACAGATTAAATACTCTGGATGCCAACCTTTACTTTGAAAAAAGTAGGCTAGCATAAAATTCCTTGCGTTGTATGTGCTTTCTGAACCCATGGCAAAGAAAAATAAAAGTTGTTTAGAATTCACATCTCTATCCTCTAACGTGAAAGCATGTTTAAATACTTTAGAGTATTGCCGATAAATCATGCTGCGTCCGAAACGCTTCTGTATCGCCTTTTTTTTCAAAACCAAATTCGCAAAGTATGACCAAACAGAAAATAATCCGATTTTATCCATAAAGAACTGAGACCACAAAACCAATCCCTTCGCCTTACCTAACCAGGCCAACCTGTTTCTATTCTGATCAAATTTTGACATATCACTTCTTTAAAAACATCCTTAACATCTTAAATCTGGATAAAATATTCTCCATTTCAGGATGAATTTTTATCGTTAGCTTTAAACCAAAAACAATAAACAACACCAAAATTGGACAATATAACAAGAGTAAATCAAAATTTGAAATGCAAAGCAGATAGGAAACAATCCATTTGTTTACCAGAAGTAAAAGAATACTTAAAGCAAAAAGAAATCCAAAGCGAGTAAAAAACTTTCGCCCATCGACAATACCTTTTTTATTCCTCTGTAAGTATATAAAAATTAAAACAATAAAAAATACTTTACCAATTGTCAATGCAATAGGAATGCCTTGATTAAAATGGAAAATTAGCTGATACATCAAAACCAACTCCACTATAGTTTTAACCACAGTAGCCTTGAGCATCCAGGTATTCTTACCCTCAATGAACATTATTCTAGATAAAAAACCCATCATCAAGCCTGGCACAAATCCTAAACATAGCACCTGATAAATCGACATCGTAAGATACACATCGTTTGCATCAAAAGCTCCACGCCTGAACAAAACAATTATTATAAATGGCGCAAAAATCAGTGAGAATAATTGAGCAATAAAAGCAAGAGTCGAAATGAAATCATTCATTTTCTTAGAATAATCCATGTAGGATTCCTCACATTCAGCTTTCAACCTAATTTGTTCGGCATAAGTTGTGGTCAAAATAGAGGAAAGTAGAACTACACGGGGTAACTCAATAACAGATTTTGCATAATTCATTGCACCAATGTAACCCTCTGCCAAATAACGAAATCCAATTGACCTTTCCGCCAATGAAGAAAGCTGATTGATTACAGTTTGCAACCCTAACATAGCTATCCTATAAAATGTTTCCTTTAGTTTTTGATAGTAAACCTTCCAAATGCGTTTACGGGAACTAACTAAAAAATTAATTTTCAGTAAATACATGTACCCAAGAGCATTAATCGTCGAGGAAAGCACCAAAGCTAAAGCAAAACTCAATATTCCTATTTTCTGAGAAGTCAGTACGATTAAAATCAAACCCGAAATTTCAGCAGTTAAACTTATATACAAAGAGGACTTGTATGCCTTTTTCACATAAATAAACTGTTGCAACGAAGAAACAACTGAAAGGGGTATCTTAGAAATGATAACAAACATTGTTAACTGCAAAAAAAGCTCTAAATCTGATGGTTCAACACCAATAACTTGAATCATCAATGGGAGAAAAACCAAATATAAGAGATTAGCTAAAATGGTAATCCCTATCAGAGCAATTGTAGATAATGCAATTAAGTGAGCGTTTTTTTTTGTGTCACTTCGAAATTGAATGGCCATGATTTCGCCCGCTCCACCAGAAAAAACACTCCCTATCAATGTAGGAATTAATTGTGCAACAATGAGCAAATCAACATCTCTTGACACCCCTAGGAAAAAAGCCAACAATAATTGCCTTATAAAACTACTCCCCTTCAAAGCAATTTGAGTCAAGAACAATAGAAAGGTGCTTCGAACTTGGCTCATACTTTACATGCTGTCCTTTTTGCCATTCAATATTTGGTTCAACCAATTAATATCCTGTACTTGTTCATCAAGTGTCTTTAGCGGAGAATCACTACCTTCAGATAAAAACGCTTGAACTTCCTTAAACACACCTGGTTTGTATTTATCATCAATCAAAGCTTCGTTTACATTCACTTCATTCACTGTCAGCTCAAACAATTTTTGCTCAAACAATTTTTCCATTGGACGCAATACCAATTTCCGTTTTGCGGTTAAAAGTTCTATTCCCCACCTCCCCGCTGACTCCCAATTAGCAGAATAACTAAATAAAACGTTCCTATCCGTTACACCTGAGCCCGCAAAAACTGAAGGCTTATGCCAACCACAATCTCCGTCTACAAAACTTGAAAGGTCTATGGGCTTACCCATTAAGTAAAATGCCAAATCCAAAACATGGCTAGAATTGGCCAAAAAATAATTTTTTTTGATGTTGTCACTAACCTTTAAATCCTGAATAACATGAGACCATTCAGTAAACTCAAAATTGCCAGAAATGATTCCTCCATCTTCTTCTATCAGTTTCATCACTTGATTGACTGAAGAGTAGAATCTTCTATTGTACGCTATGAATACCTGTGAATCAATGCGTGATGACATTTCATGCAATTCAAGAATCTCATCAAAATTAAGACCCCCTGGTTTTTCAAGTAAAATACGGTTACAGTTCAATCTTAGTACCTCAATGGCTGTGCGCTTCAACACATCCACACCAACAGCCACGATCGCGCCATCAAATCTTTCCGAACAAGTCTTTAAGTAATTTTCAACGCCTCCTGTGATCGGTAAAATTCCAAACTCTTTGTTAAACTCATCCGCGCCTTCTTGACCCCGTCCTACTATCGTTATCTCAACATCCAGGTCCTTCAATACTTTAAAATACTCTTTGGCCATATAACCGGTACCAACCAACAAAATCTTCTTCATGTCACTGGAATAAATGATTCGCTCTTATTTAATTTAAAATTATACCAATCTATAGCCGATAAAACAAACTTCTGATGCATTGAAAACGCTTCAGCATATGTCGTCAAAGGTAGTTCGTCATGTTGCAATAGTCCGTCAATTAACTCTTTAGAAAGATTGCTTTGATACTCAATCTCACCTTCAATCAGTTTATCCCCATCTTCCTTGTTGAACAAGCGCAAACTTTCAGACTCATCTATGACGTACTCAACAAGTTCTCCTTTTACGCTTATTGAAATGGATTTCAAATCTGGTAAAATTTCTGACGTCATTTGCAAAGCATCACCATTGGCAAAATCAACTTTTATCGAACCATGAACCTCAATAAAAGAAGTTCTTTTAGAATTTACTATCGTATTATTTTGATTGAAAAAATCAATCTGATCAACTTCTGTATTTCTTAAAAAACACCACAAGTCTATATAGTGCAGGGCATTGCAAGCTATGCCCCAGTCATTGCCGCGAATATCCACAAAAAAACTCTCGTTCTCGATGGAGTTAAAAAAATTCTCTACCAATTGATAAAACTTGAACATCCTTCTCGGATGGTTCACCCAAATTTTCATGTCCGGATATCGAGAGAAAAGCGACTTGGATTCTTCAAAATCAGCAGATGAATTAAACAAAATTTTCTCCAAAACTAAAAAACGCACTTTAACTTTTTTCAAAATGCTTTTAATGTGATCCATTCTCACATTAGCAGTACCAGATATTATACATACATCCACCTCTTCCGGCAGGTTTGAAAATCCGTCCTGAAAATGAATGATTGCATGATGGGGAACTTCACTGCTTCGTTGATACGCCAATTCCAATGAAGACTTCCATTCATCTATTACCCATACCTCCGTGATACTCGGGTTTTTTAATACTCCTTGCAAATGTCGTGAGCCCAGCTGCCCTGATCCAACCAAAATAAACCTCATTGTACTTAATTTATATTGCTGTCCAACCACCGTCAATGATAATATTCTGGCCTGTTATGTATTGAGATTCATCACTGATTAAAAAAGAAATTGCAGGAGCTATATCAACAGGAGTCCCCATTCTTCGCATTGGCACTTTTTTGCAATAAGCATCCAAAAATGCTTTGGGCTGAGCATCAATAATTCCACCTGGCGAAACACAATTGACGCGCACACCGTCAGGCCCTAGCCGCGCCGCAAGAAAACGTGTTAAATTAATTATGGCACCCTTAATTGCCGAATATGCTGCAGGCATCGTCATTTCTGTATTTTCATAAACTGAAAAATCCGGACCGACAACTCCATAAATAGACGATAAATTTACAATTGAACCAAAGCCCTGCTTGGTCATAATATCACTTACCTTGTGCATGCACAAAAAATATCCATTCAAATGCATGTCAATGTTCTTTTGCCATGATGTAAACTCAATATCCTTCCAATCTTTCCCCCAATCTTTTGTGCGAGGATAAGCGTTATTCACCCAACCATCAATATAGTCATGCTTTGCCAACAACTTCATCAACATGGATTGGACACTTTCTTGATCTGTAATATCCAAATAATAACAATCACCCGCGTCTTCTAATGACTTATCGGCACGTATGACATGAAATCCTTTTTTCGTCAAATCCAGAACCATCTCTTTGCCTAAAAGTCCCTCTGAACCAGTAACGACAACTAACTTTCCGCGCTTCATTTCAATCTTTTGTTATTTCAAGAACATACCAATTCATGAGCAATCCACCAGAAATCTGAATTCTTCCTTGTTCTGTCATTACTGTGTGTGTCCCTCTTCCTCTTGATACTTTTTCGAAATCAACCGCTGGGACAAACTTGTGAAACTTAAGCCTAACGCCGCTATCAACCAACCAAGAACTTATCGTCTTTTCACTAAAAGTATTGTAAGCAATGGGTATATTGCGGATGTCTTCTGGACGGGTAAGATCTGTCAAGTTGCTAAAAATATCAACATCATAATCCAAATTGAAAAGAGAACTCAAGTACAATTTCCCTCCTGGTTTAAGAACCCTAATCAACTCAAGCAAACCCTGTCTTGGATGAGTTATCCAACTTAAAGTCTGCCAGCAAAACATCAAATCAAAAGTTTCATTTTCCACGTTGTTCATATTGCACATGTCACCAACATGAAATTCTAAATTTCCGTCCACTAAATTGCGTTTTGCCAACTCAATGGATTCTTCCACATAATCCAACAAGAAAAATCGATGATTCTTGTTTTTGAAATACTCATTGATATGATAAGTCAAAGTCCCAGCACCACATGCAATATCCGCGATGTACAATTCCTTTTCTGGAATATCTATAATTGACTCCAAGAACTTTTGCTGTTCTGTTTTTACTAAGGACTTGAGATAATAATCTTTAGAATACTCCAAATCTAATTTTATCACTTTCTTATAATCATCCATTTCCCTTCAATTAAACTGTCTAAATACCGGTTTTACTAGCGGTCCTTGAATTTTATCCGTAATTCCTGAATCCAAAGCTGAGGAAAGCACTGAGAACACCTCAGAAACTTTTTCAAGCGTATACGCAATATCTTCTGGCTTGTGGGAAAACGATGGAGAGATATAGGACATGATGATTTTTCTTTTGATCATTTCTTGAAGAAACAAAGTTCTCATTTCCATTGAAACATTTCCCTGTTCATCTTTCCAAACAAACAAAGGCGAGCAATCATATCCCAACATTTCAAAATTATTCATTAAACCGTGTTGCCTTGCCAAATCTAACATTCCAGATTTCAACATGGCTCCTATCTTCCAAATATGCCGTATGACATCATCTCTTTCTATGATTTCAACTGTCTTTAAAAATGCCCCTAAGGCACCCATCTCGGCTCCGTGAGTGGTTGATGTTAAAAACACCCTTTCCATCCCCAATTCATTAATGTTACCAAGCATCATTATTTCACGCTTCCCCGCCAAAGCGGCAACAGCAAAACCATTTGCCATGGCTTTTCCGAATGTGCATACATCAGGTTCTACCCCATAAAAATGCTGCGCTCCCTTGAGATCCCAACGAAATCCAGTAATCATCTCATCTAAAATGAACAAAGCCCCATTCCTATGACACAAGTCTTTTACTTGATGCAAAAAATGAGACTTATTGCTGGGGCATGTTAAACAATTTCCATGAGGGCTTTCACAAGAGCATGGTGAAAGATGAGTAGCAGGTTCCATCAACACAGCGGCAATTTCTCCCGGGTAATTTTGAAACAAAATTTCAAGAGATTGTAAATTTCCAAAATTGAATTTGTGGGTGTAGGCAGCAGACTCTTCCAAGGTGCCTTTTTTTAATGGTGTTGTCCCAATAAACCAATCGTCAAAGGAAAAGAATGGCTGCTCACTCGGTACTAAAATTCTCTTTCGTCCTGTATATGCTCGGGCCAATTTAATTGCCGCTGTTGTGACAGTGGAACCGTGCTTAGCAAACTTCACCATATCCACTGAACCAATAAGATCAACTAACTTCTCTGCAGCTACTAGCTCTGTGTAAGATGCTCTTGTCAAATTGTTGCCTTTCATCGCTTCCTGATAAAAGGCTTCATTGATTTCACCATTTGCATAACCAATATTCACACTTCTCAATCCCATGCCATAGTCCAAATAACGATCCCCGTTATTTGTAAACAAATGACAGCCCTCACCTCTATCAAACAATGCCGGGGTGTTGGCAGAAAACTGGTCGTCTCCTCTGGAATAAGTATGGGCACCGCCTGGAATTACTTTGTGCAAGCGCTCACGTAATTGTTCATTATCTTTATCCTTTTCAGTATTCATCTCACTGTTAAAATTAATCCAATAATCTTGATGCACAGCCATATTGGTCTGAAAAAAAACATTTTCTTCAACCGTTTGAACAATATCAATTGTTGAAGTAGAAAATATTTTGCTTTTAAAAAATTCTATAATCGAATTGAAAAATTCCGCATCCTCATTGTAATCAAGTGTATATCGGTGATGTGAGTATGGTTCATAATTAACCAAAGGACTTATCTCCTCATGTTTTGAATCTTGGAATACCCTGCCCCAGCCTGTTTCCATTTTTTCATCTCTCCAAACAGCTGCCTTTTCTAACAAAAAATTGCGCTCATATCCAGAAACGTTCATTCCAAACGGCCATCCCTTTGTTTGACAATAAAGCCCTCCTGATTCTAAATACTGAATGACGGACAGCACTGACTCTGGTGAGACCAATACATCGTCACCGTCCACTGATACCAAACCATCCAATTGATAAGCAGCAACACATTCTGCTAAACGTTTTGGAATGTGGTTATCATTCCCTCTAAAAATTTCAATTTCATTTTTCACACCCCAATCTACCAATGGATCATTGATTGCGTTCACACCACTACAAATAATGACTTGAACATCTTTCTTAAGGTTTTGAGAAAGATGAAAAATCAATCTTTGACACAAGATATCCAGATAAGTATTTTCCTTATAAGAAAGTAAATGTTTGTTTGGCAAGCGTTTAGAACCTAGCCTCACCAATATGGCAACAGCTATCTTCACAAATACAAGATTTGTCCTGTTTTTGAATCAGATGATGTTTCAATCGCTTCTAGCACTTGCAAAACGCGATCATCAAAAATTAAGTCGTTCGGAAATGGAGTTCTATTGCTCAATGACTCAATAAAAGCGTTCATTTCCAATTCATACATTTCCTCGGTAATATTGGAATTATAACCCTCATGAGCCTTTTTTGCTGTAAAACTGATGCGCTCTTCTTCCGACTTGTCATTAAAAATGGAAATGTAGCTGTTACTCCAATTCCATTGAATTTGACCTTCAGAGCCATTGATGATGAGATGCCTTACTGCTTGGCGGCTCACCACATCCACTGTCAATGCAAGAATACCTTCAGTTAATGTTAGAATCGCACTGTAAGTATCATCTATTTTCTCAGCTCCCGGTATTTCTATTGTTTTTCCATAATAACCCATTACAGATTTAGGAAATCCCCAAATATCAAGCATCCAGGTTAATTCGAATGGCACAATCTCCCTTGCCCCTCCTGTTTCTTTTTTAGAAACGTAATACTCCTCAACACTTTCATAGGTGTGCCAGTCAGGTAAAAACTGCCCTGAACAGTAGTTGATATTGGAAAGCTTTCCAATGCTACCATCCAAAAAAATTTGTTTGATTTTCTGAATAGCCGGATGAAATCGCAAAGTGCAAGATGGGGCAGCAATGATTGCTTTCTCTTTTGCCCATTCATAACATTCCAACAAACCCTCACGTAAAACACTTGCCTCCACAAAAAAAGATATTCCTCTACTCACAGACCAATTCATGTATTCCAAATGAGCATCTGGTGGCACTGAAATGATAACAGCATCAAAGTTGTTTTCTTCAAAACTCTTCCAATTATCAAACACAGGTAAGGACATAATATCTGAAAACTCATCACATCGATCAAGCCTTGAATCAAAACCCACAATGTTATTGTATCCTAGACTTCGCAAATTCCTTGCTCTACGCTTTCCCATAGAGCCCAAACCAATAATTCCAATAAGCATATCAATCCTCTAAAAGTTTATATTCATTCAAAGCTCTTGTATAATCTGAGTGTCTTCCTATATCCAACCAATATCCAGTATGCATGTATGCAGTGACAACCTTATTGTTTTTAATCAATGAATCAATCAAGTCTGTCGCGTCAAAGTAGTCTTGGTCTATCAATTCGAGGCATTCCTTTCTAAACATGTACATGCCCCCATTTACCTGATGAACCACTGTCGGTTTCTCTTTTAAACCGATAACTCGATTTTCTTTGATCTCTAAAACTGCAAAAGGAATATTGGTATCATAGGGAACACTCAAAACACAAAAATCAGAACCAGAATCCACAAAATACTCGTACCACGCTTCATAATCAACGTCACTTAACAAATCAGAATTGGCCACTAAAATGACTTCATTCTCCCAATCTTGATTTAATCGAACGGATCCAATCGTTCCCATTTCTTGACGCTCATGAATAAACGCAACCTTCTTCGAGTGGTCAGGATGGTGGATCATGTGTGAGACAATTACATCAGCCAAGTAATTCACGGAAATCCACACTTTTCCCACGCCAAAACTATATAAACGAAGAATGTGACGCTCGATAATGGGTCTATCACCCAAAAGCAACATTGGTTTTGGTGTTTTCTCCGTTAGTGGGCGCAAACGCAAACCCTTTCCCCCCGCCATCAAAACAATATCTATGGGAAGATATGACTTCTGTTTTCTAAAATTGACTATATCTACTATGTGCTTTTCCTCATCAAGGACAGGAACAATTTTAAAGTTATTCTTGCGGTATTCTTTTAACGTGGCCATGTCAATTTGACCTTGTCTAAAAAATTTTGGATCAGGCTGAATCACCTGTTTTACATTGTCACTCAAGTTAATCCCGCTCAACAAACCCCTTCGTATATCACCATCTGTTAAACTTCCTATCAACTGATTCTCCGGATTGCAGACAAACAAAACAGCATCAGCTGCTAAAATATTTAACCGCTCTAATGCCTCCTTTATACTGGACGTTTCCTCAATGATATGATTACCAGGTCCCTTCAATCTTGGTTTTTTAACAAATTTAAGACAATTTCAGAGGTGTTTCCTTCACCATATATGTTTTTGCCTAAAAATCGACTCCTCTTGATTTCTATGTCTAGAATAGCTTTTGTGATTGCTTTGGTATCAAATTCACATTGTACAACATTATCACTTACCGCTCTTCCCTTTTGTCTGTTACCAAGATTGATTACCCAACATCCAAGTGTGGCAGCTTCAACTATACCACTTGAGGTATTGCCTAACATCAACTTGCAGTTTCGCATTGCCGTATAGTACAATTTCACGCCTAGATGTTCAGCGCAAAATACATGGTCCGGATATGATCTGGACAATTGCTTCCACATCTGACGCCAAACTTCAGATGCCGTATCAGTATTGGGCAAAGAAACCAAAAACTTCCTATCCGAATTGGCAATTTCAAACTCAATCGCCTTCGAAAAACTTTTAGCATTTACTGAATTGCTTTCCACATCCGCGGTTTCAGGATGAACGGTCACCAATATAAATTCATCAGTCAATGCCAGTCCTGTTCGACTATAGAAAAATTCTGAGTTACAATCTTGATGAGACAATAACGAGTCTATAGCCAATGAACCAACTTTGAAAACTCTTCTGATCTGATGAGGTAGTTTCAAACTTTTAACTCTGTCATAACTGCCTTGCTCGGCAGTAAAATTCCATTTTGAAACAATTGAAATAAAATCACGATAGCTTTGGTCAATAGCCCCCATGGTCACCTCACCTCCATGAAAATGAGCAAAAGGAATTTGAAAAGGGATACCGGCTGCAACAACTGCTGCTAACTCATACCGGTCACCCAAAACAAAAACAATGTTATAACCAATATGATCTTTCCAAAACTCAGCAAACCTCATCACCACCATGCCATAGTTCAAGGCAATAGAGCATGCGTCATGGGAGGTTAACAAAGCTGGAATCAGATGATACTTCAACAAAGGAAAATCATCTTTCACTTCATCAAAAGTAGATCCATGATAAATTGATAAATGAGATCCTGTAACGATAATCTCCAATTCCCATTGGGTTGAATTTTCAATGCCGCCAATCAACGGTTTCAAAATTCCATAATCCGCTCTCGATGTTGTTACTATCGCTACTTTCATTCGAAATCATCAAAATTCAGCATTTCACCTACTTGGATGTTCCGTTTACACTTCTTACCCACTAAAATATTCCAACTCATTGGACTAATTCCCGAACCTGGTCTCAGCGCTGTCAAATCTTCTTTTGAAACTATATCACCAGACGACAAATTGCGCTTGGCGAACAAACTCCTTCTTGCAATTAATATGTTCTTCCTTTCAACCGCAGTTGGTTCTTTCACACCTGTTCCTGAAATAGCCGCGGATACATTTCTAATGCTAGTAACCAGTTGATTCAATTCATTCTGATCTAAAGACGCCTTGTGGTCAGGACCTTCTAGCCCTTTGTCCAATGTAAAATGCTTCTCAATTAAAACAGCTCCCAATGCTACAGCGGCGATAGACACTTCAATCCCATTGGTGTGATCCGAATAACCCACTTCAACACCCAATTCATCGGCAATGGCTCGCATGGCGAGTAGATTCACATCCGAAAATTCAGTTGGATACTCCGTATGACAATGTAAGATAACCAAATCAGAAATGCTCATACCTGACTCTATCAATACACGCACCGCAGCTTTGACCTCTTCCATGGTTGACATTCCTGTGGACAGAACTACTCTTTTCCCACATGAACCAACAAACTGCAGAAAATCAAAATTGGTTACTTCCCCCGAGGGGATTTTAATAAAGTCCGGATTGAATTGCAATAAAAACTGCACAGAATCCCTATCAAAACCGGTAGATAAAAACTTTATTCCTAGATCTTGGCAGTGCTGTATCAATTGAGGATACCACTCCAAAGGAATCTCTAATTTCTTAAGCATTTCCAATTGAGAAACAGAATCACCCATGTTTCTCTTTTGATAATCTGCGAGATCCGCGCTGGCACTAACCAGTTCTTCTGTACAAAAAGTCTGAAACTTCACATAATCTGCACCCGCATGCGCCGCTGTTTCAATCAGTAGGAGCGCTTTTTCAAGGTCGCCATTATGATTCACACCGGCTTCAGCAATAATCGAAATTTTGTCCATTCTAATTTGAATCCCATTAACACAAAAAAAACTTATCAATCCCTGACACAACGAACAGACATACCCATAACGTTAGAAGCACTATTTCTGAATATCATTCCACTAGTACTTAACAAGGAACGGAAAAAAGCACTAGATGCTGGAGCGGAACTTGATGTCCAATAATAAGCACCTGTAGTCAGTACACGAAAACTTCCTGTTTGATTTCTGTATCCCCCTGGTAGTGCAGAGAACGAAAACTCGTCAGTAGCGCCAGAATTTGGAGCTGCCCATAAATTTGTTGATTTCAACTTACCACCTTGCATGGAACCTCTTCCACCAGTAGCAATTTGCGATGCCAAGGTTAATCCAATGGTGTTTTCTAAAAACATCCAATCGCAATCAGAAGGGACATGCCAACCTGTTGGACAGAGTCCCCTGCTATCATTCACAGCATACCAATTGTACAATCTGCCGTAGACATCACTATTTGCCGCCAAATTAGCCCATCGGCAATACGCGCCCGTTGTGGACGAAACCCAACCAGAAGTGGTGTTAATTTGAGGTATCGATGTCCCATCTCTGTATTGGGTTGATGTAAGATTCTCAGCAAACCAGCATTGACCGCCCACCTCAACCAAAGAATAATTTACGCCCTGATAATCCAATGAGGTCTCCCCTAAACAACCTGTCACAGAGATTGGTGAAGTTGTACAGGACGAATTTCCTGGCAACAATGCAGTTCCAGTAAAAAAACCTTGACATTCACAAAGCGTATTGATAGCATCATTGATTGTGAGCGCATTTCCATCATCACATTGATCATAAACCTGCAAACAGCTTCCATTATCAAGATTCGCGGTGGATGAATAATTGCAAGCGGTTGGATCCGTGCATCCTCTAACGTAGTTTGCATCACTAATCCCCGGAATAATCACATAGGAGTTAGGTCCAGAATACAAAGTGTCACCTGAGGTGCTCACAGTAAAAGTAACTTGTTCTGCAGTTTTGCTGTGCAGCGCATAAGGAACAGACAACAGCTGCTGATTGCCAATTTCCAATCCATTCATCAATATCTGCATGTAATGATTGTGACTGGCCCAATTGATGGTTGAAAAATCACCAATCACAACATTGCCAGCACCAATATTCACTGTGAAAAAACCGCGAGTATCTGTAATCAAAGTATGATTCTCATCGTAAACAACCAATCCACTAAAACTGTCCTGTCTTATTTTGAAGTTCAATGTGATATTGGTTTGGGACAGAGGATTCCCATCTGCATCTCTGGCAATAGCCTGATAGGGTATGAGTTCTGGTGTTTGCGCTCTTGACACAAAAACAGAAACAAACAAAAAACCCATGAGAAAAATTATCCGACGCATCATTACATATTTTGTGCTAAGATACCATAAAAATATTAAAGTATTGCAGTTTCGGTTACTGTAAAAATCAAACCCTCGAAACTGCCGGAGCTCCCCAACAAGTATCCCCGTCAGGGATGTCCTTAAGAACCACTGAACCTGCGCCAACAATTACATTCTTCCCTACCTGAACACCTTCCCTTATAACCGCCCCTGCGCCAATCCACGAGCCACTTCCCACAATTACTCCGCCGCACAATACAGCACCTGGTGAAACATGCACTCCATCCATAATTACGCATTCATGCTCCACAATAGCACCCGAATTAATAATGCACCCATTTCCTATCTTAACAAAGGTTTGCACCACACTCCCTTTTGAAACAAAATTAAATTGCCCTATTGAAGCAAATACTGAAAGCGAAGCCGATTGATCAATAATGTTTACTCCCCTAACACCTCTATTCTGCAGATTACTGATTAACCTTAATCTCATCTGATTATCACCAAATGCAGCAAAGACATTGACTTCATTCCAATCCTTGAAATCAGTTTCACTGCCTAAATATTTTAGAGAAAAAGGATTTTTCAACTTCTCTTCTTTCTCAAAATAACCCAAACAAGTCATGCCGCTTTGAATTGCGCTTTCAAGGACTACAAAGGAATGTCCAGAGTAACCTAGAATATAAAATTCAGACTCTAGCACTGCTCGGTAAGTTAACTAAAGTTTGATAAACTTTTTCCGAACAAGACAATTCATCTTTCCATGCATTCTGAAACATCGGAAGGTGATTCATGGGCTTCCAAGAGGGTCTGACCATAACTCCACGCTCAATTGATTTCGCAATAAAGTACTCTCTTTCATCCCAACTGCTGAATAATATCGCATTTAACCAATAATTGGATTTCCTATCTTCATCTTCTTTGAAAAAACGAATATCATTGTACTCAGATTCAATAAATTTTCTATAAAGATCGGATGTATTTCTTTTGTCCAATAAAATTTGATCAAGCACCTCGAGCTGTGCGCAAAACAATGCCGCATTGATATTTGGACAACGATAATTATAGCCTATCTTGTCATGAAAAAACTCGTAAGGATGATGAACCTTGGCTTGAGTGGTTAAATACTTGGCCTTTTTGGCCAAATATTCATCATTGGTCACAATTGCGCCACCACCGCCACATGTGATTGTCTTGTTTCCATTAAAACTGAAAACGCCTATACTTCCAACTGTTCCGGTGTGCTTACCCTTGTAAAAAGAGCCAATCGATTCTGCTGCATCCTCTATTAGGGTTATACGATGTTGATCACACAATGCTTTAATCTCATCCAAATCAACAGGCATTCCAAAAGAATGCATCGGGACACAAGCGGCTATTCGCCTTCCCGATTCAATATGATAACAACCACCGTCTCTTTGTTCTGTCCCTTCGAGAAATTCAGCCAAGGCTGTCGCGCTCATCCCCAGTGTATTTTGGTCAATATCTACAAAAAAAGGAAAAGCTTTGCAATAACTGATGGCATTTGAAGTAGCAATAAAGGAAAATGCTTGGGTAATCACTCCATCGCCCTCCTTAACGCCAGACACCAATAAGGCCATGTGAAGCGCGGCTGTTCCATTAACAACCGCAACACAATGTTTGGCACCAGTATACTTAGCCAGATCACGCTCCATTCTGTCTACAAAGGGTCCAATGGAGGATACAAAAGTGCTATCGATGCATTCATTCAGATATTCCTTCTCTTTACCAAAAAATCTGGGGGCGTGCAACGGAACAACCCCCTCGTTTGGATAAATACCTTGAATAAAATCGATAATCTTATCAAACTGCTCCATTACATTTTTGAGTCTAAATATTTCCCCTTCTCCTCATGCTCAAATTCAGGCAACAAACCTTTAAAAAGTGCAACCATTCCCTCTTTGTCCCACACTTCTTTTGATTTCCAATTTTCAACGCCTCTTAGAAATTCTTCAAGTGAATCATTGGATATTGAAGAGTTGTTCTTGACTATTCCCAACTGTTTGAATCTCTCCCAATCCACCACCTCATCTTCCCTAAAAAACTCTTCAAAATCCTTCTCACCCGTGGTATCGCTGAGTGAAAAAAAACAAGGCCATTCATCATCAGAAATACGTTGGCAAATCTCTCTTGCCTCTGCTTCTGAATGGGCCAACTTGGGTCTTTTTCCGAGCGCTCTCAAATACGCAACAGCAATGTCAGAGAATTTGGAAAGGTGAAGGTCTTCCGACAATTTTGGAAAGAAAATATCATTCCTTTCTCCCAAAACACAAGAAAACAAACACAGCAACCCAGCCTCTTCCGGGGTAACAAAATAACGCCTAACATCGTTGGGTGCTACAATGGGTTGTCGCTTCATCATGCGCTGAGAAAAACCATGAAGCAATGAGCCATCTGAAAACGCTACATTGGCAAATCGTGCTGTCGAAATGGGAATCCGCTTTCCACGATCGAATAAAAAAAGCTCCATTATTCTTTTGGAAGCACCCATCATATTGACAGGATTGGCAGCCTTGTCCGTGGATACACAAAAGTATTTTTTCACCCCACTGGTCATTGCCCAATCTACAGTTTTGATGGTATTCAGAATGTTCACCTGAACCATGCGCATCAAGGTGAAGGGATCCTTCTCACTTCTCACATGTTTCAATGCCGATAAATTCAAGACATAATCAAACCCCAATTCCTCTTTGCAATATTGATCAAATTCATCCGACTGAATGTCCAATGCGAAAGTTCTAAAATCACCATTAATGTATCCCAAAGAACTGCGCAAATCACGAACCAACTCTACCAAATTATTCTCACTGATATCCACCACATGAAGCTTTAAAGGCTGACGTTTGAACAACTCTTTGACAACAGCCTGCCCTATCGATCCTGCTCCTCCTAGAACAAGAAATCGAGAACACTCCACCTCTCTGGAAAGAGCATCTTCCCAATGAAGAACATCCTCATCAAATAACATCCTATTTCTTCCGATGATTTGTCCAATATTCATGCAGGTAAATGTACTGATTTATTTACTTTACTGAACGATAGAAATTGCAGAGTTTGACATTTTCACCCCTGTAAATTGAGTATTTTAGCGACAAACTTGAAACATGAATTTACACCAATCAAAATTACCAGGGATTATTGTGATGGGTGGACACGTTCAAGCGTTAGGAATAATCCGAATTCTCGGAAACTTAAAAATTCCGGCTCTCATTGTGGATGATACTTCATGGAACATTTCAAGATTCTCAAAATTTTGCAGCAAGTTCATCTTTTGTAAAAAAGAAAATTGGGGAACCCAATTTGAGCAGTGGATGCAACAAAATGAATACGCACGTTGGGTTGTGTTTCCAACACATGATTCCCATGTCGAGTTTCTGAGTCAAAACAAAACTTGGCTATCACAACATTTCACTGTCAGCACTGATGATTGGGAAAAGGTGAGTGTCTTTTATGACAAAACAAAGTCATATGAAATGTGCACGCATTTAAGTATTCCTATGGCCACCACCTATTGCCATTTGCAGCCCCATGATCTTGACGAAATAAAAATAACCTTCCCTTGTATCATTAAGCCTAGTGTGATGCATCATTTTTACAGCCATCTCAAGAAAAAAGTTCTTGTATGTGCTAATAGAGAGGAGCTTAAAAAACAATATCAACTGGCCACTTCGATCATCCCAAAGGAAGAAATTATTGTTCAATCCATCATACACGGGGATAGTGCATCACAATTCTCTGTAGGCGTTTTGGCTGTTCATGGAGAAATCATGGCGCAACTTAGCGCTTGCAGAATGAGACAACATCCCATAGATTTTGGCAACGCCACAACCTATGCGGAAACCATGGTTGTACCAGAAATTATTGAGTATGCCAAGAAAATAATGGCTTACACCGGCTTCACCGGAATGTGTGAAATAGAATTCAAAAAAGATCAATTGGACGGTGAGTACAAATTCTTAGAAGTCAATCCACGAACTTGGAAGTGGCACGCCATTGCAGTAAAAGCTGAAGTTCCATTTTTAGAGATGTTTTATCATTACTTGATTGGAAACAAAATAACTCCCGAACTATCCTTTAAGAAAGCTAGCTTTTTCCATAGTCTAACTGATTGGCCAATTCGACTAAAATTATGGCGCATGGGAGTACCCTATGCGTTTCAAAAAGTAGCACCCTGTCAAGATGCTATTTGGTCCGATGAAGATCCCATGCCCTGGATCATTGAAAAATTGCTCTTGCCTTATTTGTTATTTAAAAGATAAAAATGAAGAAGAGGAGAATATTTATCGAGGTCAACCACCCGGGTCAAGTTCATTTGATTAAAAACATTTACCATGAGTTAAAATCCAATGGTCATCAAATTTGGGTAGCCTGCAAAAATGAAAAAATAATTTGTCATTTACTACAATCGTACAAAATTCCTTATATCAATTTAGGCAACAAAGGAAATGGCAAATTTGGAAAGCTTTTCAAGCAGTTCATTTTTGATTGCATAGCTTTGTACCATGTTTTAAAAAACAGATGCACAGTTGGACTTGGAAGTTCAATTACAAATGACCATTTGGATCTCATGCTCCCTTGGTTCAGCGCCATCCATCTTAGTGACGATGACGAAAGTGCAGTTCCGCTGATTGCAAAATTCTCCTACCCATTTTCTACCAAGATTCTTGCACCATCACCGATAAACATCCCCTCTTTTGAAAATAAATTGGTCCGCTATAACAGCTATCACGAATTGGCTTACTTGCACTGTAATCGCTTTGTGCCTGACCCATCGGTTCTCTCAACAATAGGAATAACAGAAAATGAGATTTTCTTCGTACTACGATTTGTTGCTCTAAAAGGTCACCATGATGGCGGACATCGTGGAATCAATTTGGAACAAAAAAGGGAACTCATCCAATTGCTCCTTCAACATGGTAAGGTATTTATCACTTCTGAAAAACAAATTGAAGAAGAATTTGAAGACCTACGCCTTGCCGTAGCTCCAGAACATATTCATTCTCTGCTTTACTATGCCAGCGCATTTTTTGGAGATAGTCAAACCATGACAACTGAGGCGGCACTTTTGGGAACGCCTGCGATGAAATGCAACACGTTCTCTCGTCAACTTTCTATCCCCAATGAAATTGAAGATCGATACAAACTTTGCTTCTCTTTTCAACCTGAACAATTCAAAGAAATGATGGCAAATGCCATTAAATGGCTCGCTGATATTTCAAAAGTGAAAAGAGAATGGCAAGAAAAGCGTCTTCAATTGATGAAAGAAAAAACAGATCTCACTTTATATCTTGTCGATTATATCAAAAACTTTGAATGATGCGTGATTTTACAATAAAGCAATATATCTCACTGCTGGACCATCTTAAACAAAGTGGAGGTGCATTTCAAACAGTCAGAGAATATGCATCTAATCCAGCCCAAAATGCTATTCTATTGCGCCATGACATTGATGACAGAAAAGACCACGCTTTGGTTTTTGCTAAATTACAAGCCGAAAGAGAAATAAAGGGTACATTCTACTTCCGTATTGTTCCAGAAAGCTTTCAAACAGAATTGATTCAAGAAATTGAATCACTTGGCCATGAAATCGGGTATCATTACGAGGACATGGATTTTGCTAAAGGGAATACGCAAGAGGCCTATCGTCTTTTTGTAGAGCATTTAGAAAAACTGAGAAGCATTGCAAAAATCGATACGATTTGCATGCACGGCAGCCCAAGAAGTGAATACGACAACAAAGACGTTTGGAAAGAATTTTCTTACAAGCAGCACGGGATTATTGCGGAACCCTATTTGGATTTCAATTTTGATGACCTCTACTATTTAACAGACACCGGAAGAATGTGGGATGGAAAGAAATTCAGCATCAGAGATGAGATTAGCACAACCAAGAAATGGCCACAATTTCATTCAACCGAGGATATTATTTTGGGATTACAAAGAAAAAATTTACCCATTCCTGTAATGATTAATTTTCATCCCCAAAGGTGGACGGATGACTTAATCTTATGGCTACAAGAATTGTTATTTCAAACCACAAAAAACCAAATTAAAAAATGGAAGAAGCACTAGTTAAGATAAGATATGTTACAAATAGTGCTTTTCACAAAACATCTATTGAGTGCAATGGTCACCCGAACAAAACGACAATTAGGTGACTGACCCAATCCATACTTCCCTTGCAAATTGACCATTCAAAACTACATCATCAAATAACAACCGTGATGTGAAATTGCTTTAAGTACCTCTGTAGTGCTGGATATACCAATCAACGGCCTCCTTCAATCCATGATCAATCAGAACCGCGGGGGCATATCCCATATGGGATTTGATCTTTTCTATGGATGCCAAAGAATGCGGTATATCACCCATTCGTTGATCGCCGTATACAATGGGCACTTGGGCAATGGCGTTGTTTTTCTTAGACAAGTTCAACTTGATTTTTTCCGCCAACTCCTTTAGCGTTGTTGCTTCACCGCAAGCCACATTATAAATCTGATTCAAGGCCTTTTCATTTTTTGTACTTAATGCCAACATGTTGGCATCTACTACATTTTGAATATAGGTAAAATCTCTTGAAAAAGAGCCGTCACCATTGATGACGGGCGATTCCAATGCCATCAATTGTTTAACAAAACGCGGTATTACAGCGGCATAAGCACCATCAGGATCTTGGTTTTTACCAAACACATTGAAGTATCGTAAGCCAATGTATTGCATTCCGTATGTGCGATGAAAAACATCTGCATACAACTCATTGACCAGTTTAGTTACGGCGTAGGGTGATAAGGGATTACCAATTTGATTCTCAACTTTTGGCAATGCCGTGGAATCACCATAAGTACTTGAACTGGCTGCAAAAATAAATCTTTGTACTTCGGCTTGCTTGCTTGCCTCAAGCACATTTAGAAATCCGGTAATATTTACCGAATTGGTTGCAATCGGGTCATTAATAGAGCGCGGTACTGATCCAAGCGCAGCTTGATGAAATACAAAACCGCATCCATCAACAGCGCTTAAGCAGGTATGAAAATCTCTGATATCACCTTGAACAAACTGGAATCGTTCATTGGTTAAAAAAGCTTCAATGTTTTTTTTGAAACCGGTAGAAAGATTATCCAAGCAAACCACCCGATAACCGTCATCCAACAACCTTTGACATAGGTTAGAACCGATGAATCCGGCTCCCCCTGTAACCAAAACCTTAGCAAATTGAGTGTCAACACTCACAGGCAAACTCATGCGATACCGCCGTCCTGCTTGGCTTTTTCAATATAGGCTTTTTGTCTTTTCAACCACAACCAAAGGCCAAAAAATCCCCCAATGATGAATATCGTATTCATGATGCTCAAAGAAGGAACCAATAGGTGCTCAAAATAACCTTGAAAGAAGCTAACGATTGGGTTAAGGACACTTTGCAAATTCATAATTAAAAGATTTGAGCAAAAGTAATCAACATTGCATAAAAATAAAAAAACATCCTCATTTTTGTACCCACCATGATTCTCCGCAGCTTTAC
>CANEVR010000009.1 GCA_947442505.1 Flavobacteriales bacterium
AGCTCCGTTACTGGGAATTTTCTTTCCGCCAAAATCTGCAACATTTTGGTGCCAACCAAGCCTGTTGCGCCTACTACTGCCACTTTCATATATGCGCCTTATGTGTTTGTTTTTAGAACTACGAAGGTAAAATAGTTTCGCAGCATGAAGAGCTTATTCACCCTTTTTATTTCGCTATTGTTTCACCTGTGCCATGGTCAATGGATGGATTCCTTTTCTGACAATTGGCCGTCGACGGGATGGAGCGGAGATCTTGATGAATTCGTCATCAACAGCAATCATCAACTTCAATCCCAATTCAGTCAGCCCGGTTTTTTTCAATTGCACCATGTCCTATCTGCTGAAGAAAACAACAATGAAATTTCCTGTTTTCTCCGTCAAAACTTTGCTGGGAGTAGCAACAATTTCGGTCGTCTTTTGATTTATGATCAAGGTATACCAGACAGTGTGGGTCATAACAACAATGCGGGGGTCCGGGGTTGGGTCATTCAATGGGGCAATGCAGGAAGTGCTGACTTGATTCAAATCTTTTGGAATGATGGGCCGTTATGGGAGCCTTTGGCAGAAGTTTTCCCCATTGCCAATGGTGTATATGGCCATTTTAAACTCGTCCAAGATTCGATGGTTCATTTTTACTTTCAAGACAACGACTCCACAGATTTTTTTCCTTTGCTCCACACACCAATTCCTGAAGGATTTCAACCCTCACACCTTTGTATTCAATCCCAATGCACCAGTTCCAATGTGCTCAACTTTTATTGGGACGATTTTTACTTTGGACCAAGCATCGTGCCCATTCAACCGATGAACACTGGGAAAAGAAGCATCGTTATCAATGAATTGCTCCCAGATCCCGACCCGCCCAGTCCATTTGGAAAAAGTGAATTCATTGAACTATACAACAACACGCCAGATAGCATTTGGCTTGGAGGATGGACTTTGTACAATACAACAACAGCGCATTCATTGCCCAACAAATTTATTGGACCTCATGATTACGTTATTCTTTGTCAGGCAGATGATACCGTATTTTATGAAAACCAATGCTGGGGTTTAGAAAGTTTTTCTGCCTTGACCAATACAGGTGATAGCCTCACTTTATGCTCCCCCGATGGCAGCATCGTGGATGTCTTTCAATACAACTTGGAAACCTATCAAAATCCAAACAAGACAGAAGGAGGTTGGTCACTGGAACAGCGCAATCCCCTATTGCCCTGCTCTGGAAGTTTCAACTGGTCGGCTTGTATTCATTCCAATGGAGCCACTCCCGGAACCCACAATGCATCACTGGACTCAACCTTTCATGCACCAGAACCCATGATGATCGATTGGGGATTGGATCCACATCCACGCCTCTACCTTTGGTCCAATTTGCCATGGGAACAAGACAGCCTGACCATTCAACTGGACAATCAGATACAAACATGGCCTTGTACCTCATCGGGCGATAGCCTCATCGTTGAACTACCCGCATATACTGAAAATACCCTACTCTCCATTGATTCTGTGGTTTTCTGCAAGCAATCATTGCCAGTTCAAATTGAAATCAATGTCCCTGTCATACAAACATTTTCTGGTCAGGATGTCCTTTTGAACGAGATCCTTTTCCATCCCAAAGAAGGACAAAGCCCCTACATTGAACTATACAACAACAGCGATGTAAACATTGCATTGGATAAACTTTGGATTGAAAATCAAAGCGGAACGCTTCATGGTATGCAACGCCACCACCACTTTATTCGTGCACATGACCGAATAGCGTTGACTGAAAAAGAGATGCCATCCAAATGCCCCTCCGATAGAATCCATTTGGTCACTCAATTGCCCTACATGACCATTGAAGAAGGAGTTATTTACTTGGGTCATGACTTTTACAAGATAGACACTTTGGCCTACCAAGACAGTATGCATCATCCTTATCTCATCGATACAGAAGGAGTCTCATTGGAGCGGGTTGAAGGAGACTTGACCAAAGAGACATGGCTCTCAGCCAGCGCAGGAGAAGGAGGTCAAACACCAGGTTGTCCCAATTCACAACAATGGAATTATTCATTGAACGAAATCCAATTTCAATGCACCCCAGAATATTTCAGTCCCAATCAAGATGGTTACCAAGACATCATTGCCTTCTCATACCAGGGCGAGCAAGCTGGAGTTGAAACCCAATTGAGGATCCTTTCCCAGGAGGGTTATGAAATGAAAACCATCTCTTCGGGAGAATGGCAAGGCCTTCAGGCCCAGTGGACATGGGATGGAACAGACAATACTCAAGTGCTTTGTCCTCCAGGATTGTACTTTGCCTTGTTGGAGGTTTGGACAGGGCAAAGTCCCCGAGCGCACAAGACCATTAAATCCTTTGTACTTTCGCCATGAAACATGTATTTACACCAAACACCTCGATTGATTCGTGCATTGGGCACCGACTTTTTTTGGCGCATCCCGACCGAAAAAAATGAGGTCTTCTTGACTTTTGATGATGGCCCTACACCCATCATTACTGAAAAAGTATTGGATATCTTGTCTCACCATCACGCCAAGGCAACCTTCTTTTGCATTGGCAAAAATGTGGACAATCATCCGCAATTGTTTCAAAGAATAATGGATGAAGGGCACCAAGTGGGCAATCATACCCAAAGCCACAAAAATGGTTGGAAAACAGGATATGCACAATATTTGCGCGATGTTCTCTCCGCCAAAAAGAACAATCCATCCACCTTGTTCAGACCGCCATATGGACAAATTAGTCGCACCCAAACCAAGGCATTGCTTCAACATTACTCCATCATCATGTGGGATGTACTCACTGGGGATTTTGATGCCACACTATCCGTCGAAACGTGCATAGACAAAGTGCTTCAACTCACCAAGCCCGGGTCCATCATCGTATTTCACGACAGCCTCAAAGCCAGTCCCATCATGTTACAAGCCCTCCCTGCAGTGTTAGATGCACTCAATCAAAGAGGCTTTCAATTTTCATCCATTCAACCACACCATGTACGTCGCTCCTAAAAAACACCTGGGCCAACACTTTTTGATTAACCCTCAAATTGCCGCAGACATTGCACAAGCTCTTACTGGGTTTGGGGGGTACCAAAAAATACTAGAAATTGGTCCAGGTACAGGCGCTTTGACGCAACATCTATTGCAACTGCCCTATGAAACGCATGTGGTAGAGGTGGACCAACAATCCATCGTCTACTTGCACCTTCATTATCCACAACTGAAGAACCGCATTCATTCTGCCGACTTTTTAAAAATGGATCTGGTGGATTTTTCCAAAGAACCCATTGCTGTGATTGGAAATTTCCCTTACAATATCTCGTCCCAAATATTGTTTCATGTTTTGGATTTCAAGGACCATGTTCCTGAATTGGTAGGTATGTTTCAAAAAGAAGTCGCCTTGCGGGTTGCCAATGGACCTGGAACGAGAGATTACGGGATTCTCAGCGTATTAATTCAGGCTTGGTATGACGTGGAATACTTGTTCACTGTGAACGAGAACGAGTTTAATCCACCTCCCAAAGTAAAGAGCGGAGTCATCCGAATGAAACGGAAAGAAAATTCTTCGCTGGGTTGTAATGAACAACAATTTATTCAATTGGTCAAACTGGCATTTAATCAACGCAGAAAAACATTGCGCAACTCCATCAAAAGTCTCATTGCACACAAAAATTGGGAACATGACATTCTCCAGAAACGACCAGAGCAATTGGGGGTTGCGGAATTTATATGGCTAACCAACGAAGTTTTTTCCTAAGGAAATTCATTGTCCTCAATGGTGTTATCCGTTACCTTTGAAGCATGAGCATGGTTACCTTGAATGAATTCATCATGGAGCGTCAAGCGGACTTTCCGTTTGCCTCTGGAGATTTAAGTAGATTGTTGGCAGATATTAGCATTGCCGCCAAAATCATCAACCATAAGGTAAACAAGGCTGGTCTTCAGGACATCTTGGGCGCAGAAAGCACTACCAATATTCAAGGCGAGACACAAATGAAATTGGATGTTTTCTCTGATCAAGCCTTACTCAATGCGGTGAAATGGGGAGGACAGGTTTGCGGGGCCGGCAGTGAAGAAAACGAAAAGTATTTTGCATTCGACCTAGAGCACTGCCGCAAGGCCAAGTATGTCATTTTGTTTGATCCATTGGATGGTTCATCCAACATTGATGTCAATGTGAGCATTGGCACTATTTTCTCCATACACAGAAGAAAAAGTTCATTGGGTGATTTGGCCAATGTCAATGACTTTTTACAAAAAGGTTCCGATCAAGTAGCTGCCGGATATGTAATATACGGATCATCCACCATGTTGGTCTACACCACTGGACATGGGGTTAATGGTTTTACGCTAGAACCCAGTATTGGAGAATTTTGCCTGTCACATGCCGATATGAAATTTCCAGAGACCAGCACCATGTACAGCATCAATGAAGGCAACATGGCCAGCTGTTCTAAAGGTGTTCAAACCTATGTCAACTACTGCAAGAGTGTTGACAAAAAGAACAACTTACCATACACCGCCAGATACATTGGATCCTTGGTAGCTGACTTTCACAGAAACCTCATCAAGGGAGGAATTTACATTTACCCCGGTACCAAAAAAAATACAGAGGGAAAATTGCGATTGCAATATGAATGCAATCCATTGGCCTTTATCGCGGAACAGGCGGGCGGAAAAGCATCCGATGGTAAAAACAGAATTCTTGATATCCAACCCAAAGACCTTCACCAAAGAACGCCATTTTTCATCGGACCTGTTAAAATGGTTGAAAAGGTAGAAGAATTTATTCGCGAATTGGACAACTAATCATTGTGCCATTCTATATTTGTAACAATTCCACTTTTGTGAAAAATCCATTGGTCATCATTCCCACTTACAACGAAAAAGAAAACGTTGTAAACATGATTCAAACCGTCATGAATTTGTCCATGGCGTTTGACATTTTGTTTGTGGATGATGGTTCGCCTGATGGAACCGCACAATTGATACAAGAACAACAATCCGTTTTTCCCAATAGAATTCACCTCCTACAACGTACAGGAAAATTGGGTTTGGGAACTGCCTACATTGCGGGATTCCGTTGGGCAATAGATGAGAAGTATGATTTCATCTGTGAGATGGATTGCGATTTCTCTCATACTCCACAAGATTTGGTTAGACTGGTTGATGCCTGTCATCAAGGAGCTGACATGAGTGTAGGCTCTCGATATACCAAAGGCGGAGGAGTGGTAGATTGGCCCTTGAAAAGAAGGGTGATGAGCAAAGGAGCTGGTGTCTACGTCAATTTGGTTTTGGGACTGGGTGTGAAAGATGCTACTGCAGGTTTTGTTTGTTACAAAAGACAAGTTCTTGAATCACTTGATCTGAGTAGTATCCGATTTATTGGTTATGCTTTTCAAATTGAAATGAAATACAAAACCAAGCGACAAGGCTTCACCATCAAGGAAGTCCCCATTGTCTTTAAAGACCGCGTCCTTGGAAAAAGTAAAATGAGTCTGAATATTTTCAATGAAGCCTTTCTCGGTGTCTTGAAAATGCGTTTAAACGGTTAATATGAAAACTTTAATCAAAAATATCACTGTTGTCAATGAAGGCAACATGGTGTTGGCTGATGTGGTTTTAGAAAATGAAATCATCGCAGATATTTGTGAGGCCAACAGTATTCCAGATGATCAATTCTCTCAAATTATTGATGGCACTGGGAAACATTTATTGCCAGGATTCATCGACGATCAAGTGCACTTCAGAGAACCTGGGCTGACGCACAAAGGAGAAATTTACACTGAAGCAAAAGCCGCAATTGCTGGTGGAATCACCAGTTATATGGAGATGCCCAATACAGTTCCCAATACTGTCACATTTGAGGAGTTGGAAAAAAAATACCACAGGGCTTCAGAGGTGTCGTTGGCCAACTATTCTTTTTACATGGGTGCCACCCAAACCAATGCCCACTTGATGCCTGATATCGACATAAAAAATGTTTGTGGCGTTAAAATATTCATGGGATCATCCACAGGAAATATGTTGGTGGATAATGAGGAAAGCCTGAACGCCATTTTCAAAAATGCAAAGACGTTGATTGCAACCCATTGTGAAGATGACAAAATGATTGCCGACAATTTAGAACGCATTCAGAGACTTTACCCTGCTGGCATTCCAGTTGATCAGCACCCCATTATTCGCAATGCTGAGGCATGCTATGCCTCCTCTTCCAAAGCCATTGCATTGGCCAAAAAGCATGATGCTCAGCTGCATATACTCCATATTAGTACCGCCAAGGAAATTGACTTATTTACCAATGAAGATTTAAAAAATAAGCGAATCACAGCTGAGGCTTGTGTCCACCATCTTTGGTTCAGTGATGCAGACTATGCAACATTGGGAAGTAGAATCAAATGGAATCCTGCAGTAAAAACGACAGATGACAGAGCCGCTATCCGACAAGCCTTGAAAGATGGGTTCATCGATGTGCTCGCAACAGATCATGCTCCCCATACTTTGTCTGAAAAAGCCAATGCTTACGGTTCCTGTCCAAGCGGTGGGCCTTTGGTACAACATGCCCTTCCAGCATTATTGGAAATGTGCCATCAAGGTATTTTCAGTATAACTGAAGTAGTTCAGAAGGCAAGTCACAATGTTGCTCTTTTGTACAATATTGCGCAACGCGGATTTATTCGAAAAGGATATCAGGCGGACTTGGTGATGGTTGATCTCAACGCCACCTGGTTGGCTACAGATGAAAACAGTTTGTACAAATGTCAGTGGACGCCATTTCACAATACCCTATTCCACAACAAAGTGGAACGCACTTGGGTCAATGGTAGATGCGTATACAACAATGGGCAATTTGATGAACAAGTAAAGGGTCAACAACTCACTTTCCAGCGATGAAAGCCTTCAGCATGCTCTTAATCGCAATCTTGTGGGTGGCCTGCAACAATAACCCCACGAGCGATAAAGCCAAAATGAATGTCAAACAAACAGCAGACGTGATGCTCGAACTCAGATTGGCCAATGCTGCGTACAACCTTTACCACAATCAATTGGAAGAGAAAGACAGGGATTGGACTCCTTACCAAGCAGAAATATTCCAACGGCTTAAAGCACAACCTGAAGATTTTTCATCTTCCTTAAAAATTCACTCCCAATATCCTGACAGCATCCTTTTAATGGACAGTTTGATTTTGACTAAATTGGAAATGAAATCAAGGAAGGAGATTCAACCAGGCATTGATGCTCATCATCCCATAAAAAAGTACAAGGGACACATCCACAGACAAGGCGGTGAGTAATTTCTTTTTGGTCCAAAAGACAACAAAAGGAATTAAAATACACAGTAGAATCCACCCTGGACTAATCTTGGCGGAGAACCCGAGTTGAATTACCACCTCTGCCAACAAGGCCAATAAGAAAACACCCAACCACATTGATCTACTCGATTGACTTTCTCTATTCTCATTGATATCGGTAATCATCACCAAAGCGCTAATGAGTAACAAGGAAACAACAAAAGCGCTCCAAAAAAAATGAACCGCTTGAAACATCATGGGTATAGTGGCCCAAACAGACCAGCACCAAGCCACTGAAAAAGTCTTGATAAAATATACATCTCTGCTCGACCAAGTAATCATTTTAAGCAATGCCTTAGGGTAATAGACCAAAGCCATCACTGCTGCTGAAACAATCATAACAATGGGCAACGCGGAAATGGATGTATGCGAACCAAGCTGGGCACTCTGAATAATATAAGCCGCTGCAGATAATACAAATCCATACAAGGTAGCAAAACGATAGGGGCTCTTACGCTGATCCTCGGGCCACCGCAAAATCAAATAAAAAAGTGCCGAAGAAATCGCGGCCATGGCAACTATGGGCATCGGTATGTGACCCATAAAAATATTGACCATTCGTTCAGCCGTCATCCAAGCAGACATGTAAAACACCATGGCGATGCCCGATACCAATGAATAAATCCACCACCAATTGCGTTGTATTCTCTCCATTATTTGGTCATCAAAAAACAAAACAACCCGGTGACGGATCCCAAACTACTCCATATCATGGCTTTATTCAATCTGCGACCTCTGGCGACAGGTTCAAAGCCCTCTGCATACAAGTCATTGTATTTTAACGCATCATTGCTGATGTGGTGCTTTCGCACCCTAATCTTTCCGGGAATGTGCGCCAAAGTATACAACATGGGTGGGCCAATGAGTGACATAATACCATCACCACCCATATAGCTAATGGTACCACAAGTTAAAAATCCAATGATTGCAGTATGCCTAGCCTGATAACGCTGAAATGCATCCTTTTCCCCTAGTAAGAAAATACGCATTTCTTCCTTTGAATATCGATCACCCAAAGTTGTATCCGGTGCATAAAATATCATCTCCTTGCCCGCCTTTGTCACACTAAAAATCTCACTGCGGTGCATTTCAATTTCTTTCCACTTTCCATACACGCCGCGGTATCTAATCTTAACCAACAACGTAGAGTCTAAAAAAACCTCTCCCCTCATTTCTCTTCCATTCATCAATTGAATCTCATCCTGGAATTGACTCTGATCCACAACGCCGTCCTTTCCCTTGGTCAAAACCATTTCTTTTTCCTTCCATCGTTTAAACTGGTAAACCCATCCTGCAGTAACCACAAAATCTTGATCGCCTGACTGTTGATCCTGTTGAATCAAATAACCCAATTTCAAATTCTGATTTTTGCTCAGCTCTTTGCTTAACCCTCCCTGCCATCGCCAACTGGTATATTGCAGATTGGTTGAATTAAAAAACAACTCATGAGAGGTGTAAATGTTGAGCTTTTTTGTCACTTCGTATTTCAATGAAACCCTTGCTCTGCTTACCGTTCTTGTATCCAAATCTACCTTGTCTGAAAAATCAAAATTGGACTGGCCCCATTGTTGTCGCAACATCATACCCAATTCCCAATCGCCCACGTTTAATTCCCCTGACAATCCCAAACCCCATCTTTGTCGGTAACTCAGGTATTCCCAATCTTGTCTAATACCCGCTCTCCATTCAGCCTGCAATTGGATACCCTTTGCAATTTTTTGTTGAACACCAATATCTGAAAAAGCGCCAACCATGCGGGTTCCATTTTCATCCAACCGCAATTCTGGGGCAACATAAAACGTTCGACCATCCTTGCCATCAAAACTGACTTTGGTGGAAAACCATGCCCCGGCATCTTTGGAATATTGGGCATCAACGCGGATGCCAATAAACAAAAATAAGACGACTAGTTTAAAATTTTTCATAAACCACCATGGGATCCAATTCTTTGACCTGATCTCTCTCCGTAACTTTTGCAGAGATCACAATTGACATGGGTGACAAAGCTGCCGTTTGTGTAGCTGATGTATCCTGCGAGTAGGTGTAGATGGTATAATCCCCCTTTCTTAGTCCCGTAAATGAAAACTCTCCTTTGTAATTGGTAACAACTTTTTCATCGGGCGAAATATGATCTCCATATACAATATAGACCTCTTGATCGGCTGCTGGAATCTGGTCATCCAATGCTGTAGAAGGATTGTTTAAGACATTTCTAAACTCTTTATTCACCATCCCTTTGATTGTGGCCAAGCCGCCCTCACCTGCTTCCTTTTGACACTGCGAAAAAAGCATGGCGGCGCCAATTGCAATGGATAAAATGTACTTTTTCATATCTCTTTCAAACATAATCATTTTTTTTAAATCACAAGCCTGTTGTGCACAGGAATTGCCAATGCCGCCACTGAAAGTTGCACATTCTTAATTTGGACCAAAGCCTTATAACACTGCTCCAATGTTGCACCCGTTGTCACCACATCGTCAAGTAACAAAATGTGTTTTCCTTCCCAACGTTTAGGATCAACCACCTCAAATGGATTCTGCTCTGTCGCATTTCGCAAGATTCGCGACTTCAAGGTTTGACTCTTGCTTCCCTTTCTCTTCATCAATACATCCTGCACCAATGGAATGTTCCAATGCTCACTCATGGGCCTTGCAATACAATCACATTGGTTGTAACCGCGCTTCCTTTTCTTCTCTGGCGTGAGCGGCACGGTAATCATCACATCCCAGTTTGGTCTTCCGTATTGCCACTCAATTTTCTGAGCCCACCACTTCCCCAAAGCAGCGCCTACTTGTGGCTGGTGTCGGTATTTCAAACTGTGCAAAGCATCTCTGACAGGTCCACTCTTTTCCATTTTCAAAAAAACCCATTGCTCTTCCCAAGAACATCGACCAAAAAAAATCTTCTTCATTTGAAGATGATTCAGCATCATCAAAGTATGGGGCAAAGCATGCAAACACCGCATGCAAATACCCTCTTCATGTTGGTACAAATCCCATCCACATTGGGCACAATTTCGGGGATAAAAAAGCCGAAACAAGGCAAATAAGTATTGCGACATCTTTTGCATGACACAAAATTTCAAAGAACCCCGTTCACCCGCAAGCATCATATAAGGCGCATATATTTTCTCAATTGCTTTGATATGCGTACTTTTGCGGGCACATGATGACCATTGAAGTTTTAAAATCAAAAATTCACCGGGTAACGGTCACGGAAGCGGACCTCAACTACATCGGTAGCATCACCTTAGATCCTTTGTTGATGGAAGCCGCCAATATGATAGAAGGTGAAAAGGTTCACATTCTCAATTGCAACAACGGCGAGCGTTTTGAAACATACATCATTACCGGCGAACGCAACTCTGGAGTTGTCTGTTTAAATGGTCCTGCTGCAAGACGCGTGGCTGTAGGAGATATCGTTATTGTTTGTTCATACGCATCCATGGAATTTGAAGCTGCAAAAACCTTCAAGCCGTGGATTGTTTTCCCCGATACTGCATCCAATAAAATTTTAGTACCATGATCAAGGGCATTAAATACGCCCTTTTTCTTTTCATAGGCATTGGACTAGCATACTATGCCTCTAAAGACGCTGACTTTGATACCATTTGGGATGCAGCAACACACTTGAATTGGGGGTGGGCATTTTTATCCATGTTGGCCAGTTACGTGGCCATGATGTTCCGCGGATGGCGTTGGCGCATTTTGATTGAACCTTTGGGTTACACCACACGTGCCTCAAGTCCCGTGCACGCCGTTGCTTTTGGTTATTTGATGAATGATCTCATTCCCCGCTCCGGTGAGGTAGCGCGCTGTGCAGTCCTCAACAAATCTGAAGAAATTCCCATGGACAAATTGGTAGGGACTGTCATCCTTGAAAGATTGGTGGACACCTTAAATCTATTGATGGTTATCGCATTGGTTTCTTGGCTCCAATCAGATGCGCTTGTTGCTCTTTGGGACAAAATCACTGATGCCAAAGCAGCCGTTCCTGGTCAAGCTCAAGAAAAAAACTATTTGTTAACCTATATCCTTTTTACCGGAACATTGGTCACGCTAATCGGTTGGTGGGCCTTAAAAAAACTCCAACACATCGCATTTTTTGGTAAAATCTATCAATTTGCTTTGGGCGTATTGGATGGATTAAAGTCCATTTTAGCGCTCAAACAAAAAGGTTGGTTTACCATTCACACCATCGGTATTTGGGTTTGCTGGCTGCTCATGGCGTATTTCATGATGAAGGCTTTGGCCGAAACCAATTACATGAACATGGCCGATGCCCTATTCTTTTTGGTAGCGGGTAGCTTTGGAATGGTGGTTCCTACCCAAGGCGGATTGGGAGCCTACCACTTGACTTCCAAATGGGGATTTGAGGCGCTGGGCTATGCTGGAACTTTGGGATTAACCTTCGCTTGGATTTCATGGGTGGGAAAGACCGTTGTTGAAATCATCGTTGGCGTTCTTGGTTTTATTATTTTAGATCAACGCGCAAAAAAGAAAATCGTTGATACCACAGCTTGATCAATGGAAAAAAGAGGGTAAAAAGATTGTTTTTACCAATGGTGTTTTCGATATCCTGCATGTCGGTCATGTCACTTATTTGCAACAAGCCAAATCCCTCGGAGATGTGCTCATTGTTGGATTAAATGATGATGATTCAGTAAGAAAACTGAACAAAGGTCCTGAAAGGCCCATCAACGATGAGCAATCACGCAAAAAAGTATTGGAAGCCTTACGTGCAGTAGACGGGGTGGTCATTTTCAAGGAAGAAACTCCCTTGGCATTGATACTTTCTATTCAACCAGATGTGTTGGTCAAAGGTGGCGATTACGATCCCGATCAAACAGATTCTGCTCATAAGCAATACATGGTGGGATCCAAGGAAGTTAGATCATGGGGCGGGTCCGTGCAAGTCATTGATTTTGTTCCCGGATTTTCAACGACATCCGTAGTCAATAAACTCAAAGCTTAATTACTGCGCTGAGAAGCGAAAAACAATGGTCCCATTTTGATTGGGTTTGCCCAAAGCAGCGTTGAACCGCCATTTCTTGGCATGCGCCAAACTCTCATCCATCAGACATTCAAAGTTTGTAGATGAAGGATCAATGCTGGCCGATTTGACTTGTCCTTTGTCATCTACTACAACATTCACTTTAACCATTCCTCCTTGTTTACAGCGATAAGTAGGCTTTGGTCCATTGCTTACCGTTCTTCCCGCCAAACTCCATTCTGCAGTTACCGCGCCTGCGGTATTCTTTCCTGATGGTGGATTGGGATCTTTGTCTGGATTCGGTTTGGGGTCTGGTAAATTGGACGGATTCCGCTCAGGTTTGGGGTCATTCTTGTGCTTTTCCTTCAATTCATCAAACGTGCGCTTGGCGTATTCCTCAGGAGACATTTCACTGCGTTGTCCAGTATGATCATACACGCCATCTCCCAACTCAGCACCTTCCATGGACATCACGTTTCGCAAAGGACCTTCATCTTCACTGCCATTGGCAGAAGGGGTTTCCTCTTCAAATTGCAAAGGAATTTCTTCCGTCACAACCTCCTGCTGATCTTGGTCAAAAGCATCGTAGCCATTGGAAGTAGTGAAGAAGACGATGGCCGTTGTGAAAACCTGAATAGAAACTGCTATCAGGAGCGCCTGCATGGCCCATTTCCATCCACCTGAAGGTCTTTCTGACAGTATAAAATCTAGGTTTGTCTTCACCCAATAAAGGTAAACTGATTTTTGATTGAATAAAAATTCAATTTTCAGCTTATATTTGTTTAAATACTCAAAACAATGAAAAAGATTTTTGCATTCGTAGCCTTCATGATTTTGATGGCTGGTGTGGCTTCTGCTCAAACGCAAAACGCTGCCGCTAATACCAATACTGAAAAGAAAGAACAAGTGATCAAGGAGAAAAGCTCTTGCGGTAAAGCAGAGAATGGTAAAGCTTGTTGTTCAAAGGACAAAGGAGTAACGGGTTCAACTGAAAAAGCTGCTTGCTGCTCTAAAGGTGAGAAAAAAGAAGGTGCTGCTTGTTGCTCTAAAGACCAAAAGAAAGAAGGTGGCAAGTGTTCTGGTGATGGAAAAAAAGAAGAAACTCCAAAACCCTAATCTTATCCAACGATAATATGAAAAGCCGCAATCGATGCGGCTTTTTTTGTATCCTCGTCATTGTTTCAATTAGAACCTATTCCGGCTATCCGTTCCAAGTCCTCGGGCCGCTGCGCGGCCCTGCGGGCTTTCCACTGCTATCCGGGGTATGGCGTTCCTATTCGGCTATCTCAGCCTTTGAATTACCATTTTCTAAAAACCAAAACCAATGTTCAGGTCGCTCTCCACTTGTTCAATGGCTGGATCTTTACCTTGACTGTCCAAGTATTTCAAAGCAAACTGGGCAATGTCATTTCGATTCCATTGGTCCATATTGCAATCAAAAATCTGAAGCAATGCTTTGAGATCTTTTTGCGACAACTTGGCTCTTTTCTCTGAATCGTAAAGAAACACCGAAATGACCGCCAAGGAGGCCAATGACGGTTTGGTCAAGAGATCCTTCAGAGAAGGATCCGCATCAATCAAACTCCAAATTGCGGGCAGCAATGAGGTAGATTGGGTATTGCTCTGGTATTTCTCCACTGCATTCTTTAAGCAAATGCGCAAATCATGTTCATCCCAAGGCTTGGCCACATAGCGATAAATCTCACCCTTATTGATGGCATTGACAACGGCTTCGATATCGGCATAGCCCGTCACCAAAATGCGCACTGATCGCGGGAAATCTGGAAGAATCATTTCAAAAAATTCAACCCCAGAGATGTCTGGCATTTTCTGATCGGACAAAATAACAGGGACCTCATTTTGGTTCAGATACTCCACCGCTTCGCGTGCAGATGTGGTGGTAAAGACATCGTATTCTCTTCTGAATAAAGCTTTAAAAGCTACCAAGTTGTTTTCCTCATCGTCTAGATAGAGGATTTTAATTTTTTCTTCGCTCATAGGTTTGAATGGTTAGCGTTTATAGGCAATAAGATGGTGAAGCTCGTTCCTTTGTTCCATTCACTATCGATGTGAATTTCACCGCCGTGTTCTTGAACTATTCCCAGGACAATCGAGAGGCCAAGACCCGTTCCTTCTCCCACTTGTTTGGTGGTGAAGAAAGGGTCAAATATTTTCTTTCTGACCTCTTCCTTCATTCCAGTTCCATTGTCTTTTACAACAATTTTAATAAACTCATTTTCTTGAGTGGTAGACACATCAACCAATCGATCTTGAATCGCACGATTGTCTTTCTTGGTGGCATGAACGGCGTTTGCAATAAGGTTCATGAGCACTTGATTGAGTTTTCCCGGGTAACAATGAATTTGGGGCAAGGCGGTATCCAAGTGTGTTGATAGGGTTACTTCTTTGGACGTGATATTCTTCATGACCATTAAGGTAGAGGTGATGCATTCATTGACATCAGCGAGAACCAAAGCATCTCTATCCATGCGGGAGAAAACGCGCAAGGAGCGCACGATATCTGCTGTGCGTTTAGAACCCTCATCGATTCCCTGAAGAAGCTGATAAATTTCCTTTTGAAGGTAGTCGACATCCAGCTCTTTGTATTTCTGTTGAAGGGCATTCCATTTGGATTGCAGGTCATCCATGGGTAAACTTGGATTAATCTGGGAAATAATCTCAATCAGTTCATCAACATCCCGCTTCAGGGGTTGAACATTGGAACGAACAAAGTTAACGGGGTTATTGATTTCATGCGCGATACCGGCCGTCATTTGACCCAACGATGCCAATTTTTCAGATTCTACGAGTTGCTTCTGGGTCAACTGCAAATTGGCCAATGTTTTTTCGAGATCATGATTGGTAGAAGTAATTTCTCTCGTTCTGGCCTCAACTTCCTTTTCAAGGATGGCATTTTGTTCATGAATAAGACGCTGATTTTCCTCCATCATCAAAATAGCCTGCGCCTGCGACGCCTCCTTTTCCCGCTTCAAGATATTAATTCGATCCGCTAATGCTAGAGAGAGGAGGATGGCTTCGATCATTACACCTATAGGTAAAAAATATTTCGTAACACTCGAATAAGTAATTACGCCGTAATCTTTTAATGCAAATACAGTGACACCAATCAAAAAAGTTGAAAAAGCAACCATAAAATAGATTGCAGGTCTGTACCCTTTTTTCATGGCGTTATAGGCCGCTATCAATAATAAAATAGAAAGACTCGCATTGGCATTAATGAGATTAAAACTAAAATCGTTAAAATCCAATAATAAAAAGAGAAAAACCAAAAGGTAGGAGCAAATTGACAAAATAGAAATCCTATAAATCCAAATTGAGTACTTCTTAATCGATAGAAATTCTAAAGCAAAATATATGGTAATTAAACCGCTCATTGAACCAAAAAACAAAACCCACTCGCTTTTGTATGGCAAAATATCTTTTAAAAAAAGTTCAAGTTGACCAAAAAGACACAACTGTGTTAAGAGGAGAATTAATACAAAAAAGACATAGATTAAATAAATCAGATCTTTTGTGCTTAAGTATATAAAAACGTTATACAATAAAACTGATAACATAATACCGATAAAAAAGAAAAAGAAATTTTCTATTTCATTGTTATCCTTCTTTATCTGATCAATCTTTTTAAATGAAAAAGGTGCAATTATTGGCGTTTTAGACTTTATTCTTATCAATAAGGAGTCTACCCCCATTTCATTTATTAAGGTTTGAGAATATCCGAGGTTACTCGATTTTAATAGCGTTAAATGACCGTAGTCTAAAGCAATAAAATCTACTGAATCTAACAAAGGATTCTCTACCGATATTGCAAGCTGAGAGTTGTATAGCTCAGTAACTAAAAAATATCTTGATTGATTGCTCAATCCCAAATTAACAAAGTGATTCGATAAAGCTTTGAATGCGTTGCAATCTTTAATTATTTCTTCTGGCAAATTCTCTTCACCATGATAAACTGCAATTGATTGAGAATACGCATATCCTGATAACAAAATCAAAAAACATAAGATTAATCTTTGTTTCATATATCGAAATGAATTTTCAAATTCTTACCTCTATCATTGAATTCTTGAGCAAAAACTTTACTTGTCCTTAAATTCATTATTTTCTCTTGCTCTTCCAATTTTGCATTGGATAAATCAAACTTATCTTGAAGAAAATTAATTGTACTCATCCACCGTTCATCTGGAAATGGAAATTTCCCCTTTTGGCCAAGACTTTCAAAAGCTCTAAAACCATAGTCATCTGCAAATCTTGAAACAAAAGGAGAGCAGAAGGTAAATACACTTTTAGGCGGTAAAAATGCTGCCGCCGCAATTGAAGTTCTTATGATATGCTCACTTCCAAGTCCCAATCCTGCTACTGCCCTGGAGTTCCATAAACCAGCTATCTCAACTATTCCGCCATTAACTCTAGCCCAATCATCAATGACAACATATATTTTGGGCTCTAATTGACTTAAAAAAGACTGCAGTGGTAGCGGTTCTATTCCATCCCAAATGTGAAGTCTAGCTCCGCCGAAGCAAATACTTCTATCCAATGACTCAGCAACAAGCAAATAAACCGAATCCAAACTTCTCCAATAATCGTAACCTTTTGAAAGCGAAACACCATTCAACAACAATACTTCTTCATGACCATGAATGTATTTCGCTACAGTATCCTGATCATCTGTAGCCTTTAAAAATCTCAATCTAACCTCATTGATATCTGACAAAGTCTATAGATGTTTAAGGTTATCGCAATTTATATATGCACGTTGACTTATGAGCTCTTCCCCAAGCAAAATTCTTCTTACCACATTTGCGGTATTTCCCGCTCCACTAACGACGTCCTCAGCTAGTTGAGGCCAAGAGCTTATTGACTTTCCAATTTCAGTGAACGAATAAATTGATCGATCTGAGGCATTACCAATCTCACAAAATTCAGCTATAATTCTCCCCACATTCAACTTCAATTCTTCTTCTGAATAATCAACGAAATTCATCAAATAAGAAGAGTATTGATTTTCCAAGGAATAATTCTCAATATCCAACATCCCTCTATCACTAGTATGCATTACCAATGGAATCCCATTCCGTTTCGCATATTGACGCAATAAAATCTTAATTCTTAAAGAATCGCATTCATCAATTACTAAATCTAAATCTGTCGATGATTTACCGAAAAAACTTTCTGCGTTTACCTCATTAACTCCTTCATTAAAAATTTCAACATCAATAAATGGATTTGACTCTTTAATCCACCTATATACCAAATCTATCTTACTTTTTCCGACATCAAAAACACCCCAATCAATTCTATTGGTATTTGACAAGTCCAATGTGTCATAATCTGCGATTTTAACTTTTCCACAAATTCCCTCCATAACGAGCGTTTTAACTATTGAACATCCAACTGATAGCCCAACAACTCCGACGGTTTTGGCCAATAATTTTAGTTGTTCAGACGAGTTAATCTTGTAATTGTTCCGTGTGTACTTAATGGCGTTAAAGATGTCCTTTCCATGCGTTATTAAAATGGAGTTACGCCATGGATAATACACAAAAACTGAGGATGTTGGAACATTATGATTTTCAATTTGTCTCCAATCAGCTCTCCTATGCAATGATGTAAGAGTTGGGTTACTCTGCAATTCCTTTATTTCTTGTTCTATCAAACAATTAATAGAGACATTCACTCCTGAGCCAGAAAGAAACGAAATGGCCCCATCAAAATCTAAAAAAACAATCTCTTCCATTCAATGGCTAAACTAGCTAGCCATTAACTAAATCACACCTTAAGTAATATTTGATATCAACGTTAAATGGTTCATTTCATTATATTTACTATTCTTAAACTCCACCGTATGAAAAATAGAAAAACACTTGGAAAGGACTTTTCAAAAATTGTCTTTCCTACATGGGATGAAATCGTGTATTCATTTCTTAGTCAAAATCTGAACAATGACCCAATAGCAAGTTCAGAGTACTTTAAAACTTTCTTCGACAAAATCGATAAAATCAGAAATATCGGATTTGGAAACCACATTGCAGAAACTATGATGATCGCAGTAGATGCCAAAGCATTGGATTCTCCTGAGGTTTCTAAACAAGAAATTTATGATTTATTGAAAAAATCAATGAATGAAATCAATGAATTCTTTTCTGTTTTTGAACTCACATCTGGAAATTTCATTGAGGTAGATTCCACTATTGAGAATAAACTTGGAATCAAGCCAGAGTATTTTTCAATTCCCAATCTTTTTGCATTGAACCCTGATATTCAGTTATATCATAAGGCGGATGTTTGTCAGGTAATAAGATGGGCTGGAATAGCATATGCCGTTCTTGGATTACCAAATTTTAAAATTGACAACTTCAGTGACTATTACAAAATCTCTTTCAGGGTTCCAACAAATCTAAGTTCTCATGAATCTTTGAGATCAAAGAACTTTGTTACTTTAGAAAAAAAATGCTTTCTGTTTTGCGACACGCCATCGCAATCCCTGAAATTCCCTAAATATCATTTCGATAGGTGGAGTATTTATGACGCCGAAAACTTTACTCACGTTCAACCCCTTTTCATTTCAACACCTGATCAAACAGATAAACTCAACTCCCTTGCTTATCTAATGAACGCATTTCTACTCGATATTAGTCCTAAGTATTTACTCATGTTGAATCAAAAAAGATTCACTGATAGAAACAAAGAAGTTTCCAATAACATTAATGCAAACATTGAACACCATTTTGGTATTTCTAACTATTTCTCAGAAAATCAAATAGCGGATTCATTTGCAAAAACTATCAGAAATAAAGTTCATAGTATGTCATTAAAATGGGACTTTATACAGGAGGCTCTTCCGATTAATTCAGATCAACAAGCCCTAGAAACGTGCGCTAGATTTGGTTTGACCCCCATCCCATCCAAAATTGAAAACTTAATTTATAGTTGCATCTCATTCGAATAAAATGCATCCCTTCGAAAATTTCGAAAACCAGCTCCGGC
The DNA here is from genome assembly GCA_947442505.1 of Flavobacteriales bacterium. Classification (GTDB taxonomy): domain Bacteria; phylum Bacteroidota; class Bacteroidia; order Flavobacteriales_D; family Sanyastnellaceae; genus CAMCTV01. Next base: position 19,354 of record CANEVR010000009.1, read on the forward strand.
TGGTTTTTTTGTACCCATGTTTGTCTCATGAATAAAACAACCATCAAAAACATCAAAAAATCCAAAATCCCCAAAAACATGATCAGATATCCTAAAATCAGAGAATTCAGAATTCTTCACGACCTCAAACAAGAATTCATCGCAGAAAAACTCGGCATCTCTCAACCTGAATACTCCCGACTCGAATGCGGATTCCGCAAAGCCCGACTCGAAGATTTTAGAACACTCGCCAAAATCTATGATGTCCACATCAATATTCTCATGGTCCGTGACCAAGAATCCGTTTACGATCGTCCAAAAAAACGCCCCATCTCTCCTTCCATCCTCGCCGATGAACAAATCATGAGCCTTCTCGACCAACACGCACAAATCCTATCCTTCCTCAAACAATCCAATATCGAATCCCAACAAATCATCCAAAAACTCATCCCATTCCAAAACTCCAACACCTCCTCCTATAACACCAACCCTTAAATTTTATCTCTCTCCCCTTTTTCCTTCACCAATAAAGGAGATTCTCCACCGAATCTCCTTTATTTACCCCTCTTCTCATTTTCGCTTCTTATTTTTATTCACTTTTTTACAGCTGATAATCAGCGACTTAAAAACTTTTTCAACATTTTTTGTAACCTTTCTTTTACCCCTCACGTTCAATCCATCAACAACAACAAACACAAACAGTCATGAAAACAAGCAACAACAACAAAGTAATGGTCCTCTCCACCAACGCTACTTTTACCAACGATGTAAAGTGCGCTTTGAACCAAAACTTTGATGTACTAGAAGTACACAACACTCAAGACGCTCTTGATGCTCTTCTTCCTGAACAAGTTCAAGTAGTAGTCGTTGATCAAATGCTTGATCAAACCACCGGCGAAAGCTTCCTTTCTACTCTTCGCCTTCAATTCCCTCAAGTGAAAAGCGTTTTCGTTGTTCAAAACAGCGCAGACCTCAACTGGGAATCTTTGGTAAACAATGCCAATCCCTTCCGTGTAGTTTCTGTTCCTGTTAACCTTACCACCTTGGCCAAACATGTAACTGATGCCGCTAACCAATACAATAAAGAATTTGAATGTGAGCAAAACCTTGAGCAATTGAACCGCCAGAACCAACAAATGCAGTTCCTTTTAACGCAAAGCTTGCTCTCTTAAGATGCTATCCTGACTGTGTCGGATATGTTGTTGTTGTTGTTAATTCAGGGCGGCCTTTTGGTCGCCTTGTTTCATTTTAAAATAATGCCCACTCAATGATGCCAGCATCTGAGAAAAAGTGCCCATAGCACTCTCCGTCTCCGCTGAAATGGACTCCCTTCTCAATCGCAATACCAATAGTCCATACAATGCGTGCAGGCACAACTCAACCTCATTTTGACTTACCCCTTTGGAACGCCCTATGTACTCTTCCAAATTGGGTCGCGCGGATTCATACAACTGAATGTAATCCGCATCCTTCCATACCTTCAATAAAGTCTGGTGCAAGTAGGTAAGTTCCGCCAATATCTCTTCCAAAGCTGTTAAATGACCCCGCTTCTCAATTTTCTCGGACTTCATATCCCGAATCAATTCCAGAAACCACTTGCGCTCCTCAGCTTGCTGCGACTCTTCCTGGGTCAATGTCGTAATAAAACCCTCGAGCGCATCCGCATCAAAATTTACCGCACGCAACAAATCCTCCATCTGCCACATAAATAACAAATACTCCGCTGCCCCACTCAAATATTTCTGATGCGCAAATACCATCACTACTTCTTTTTCTCTTGTTGATACTCCTCATTCAATCCCTTCAATACCTCCGAGGTTACATTAAAAGCATTGTTGCCATACAATACAATGGGAATGCCCTCTTGATAGTTCAGCACAAAATCAATGTTCTTCATTTTGACATATCGATCCAAATATCTCTTTACCCTGTTGTTCAAGTCTATTGTCATGGCCTCCTTCTTGGCGGCGATATCCTCAGACATCTTGGCATCTATCTGCTGTAACTCTCCTTGCAGTGTGGCCAATCGCTCCTCTACCACACGTGCCTCATCCTCCGGCAATTGTTTGCTGTTGGCATACTGCAATAAATCTTGCGCCTCCTTTTCTCTTTTGGCATACTCCCTCTGAAACTCAGCATCAGCCCCTTTCAGGCTGCTTTGCAAACGAACTTCTTGATCTTTGATGTATTGGTAATGCATATTGATGCTGTCCCCATTGACATAGGCCACAACCGCTGACTTCACATTGGCTGTGTCTTGAAATGCCGATGCTTCTGGAGCATCCGGAAGCGCTGCGGGCAAATCTCCATTGTGCTGGTTCCAAAATAAATAACCCAACGCTCCAAATTGCACCGCCATCACAGCTATGATCCAAATATTCTTTTTCATTCCTTTGGTTTTATCGTTCCAAGCCATTCATGCATCTTGTGCATCTGCTCTATCATTTGTTCTGCGTTAGCAATAATCCAATCCTGAACCGCCGGCAAATCGTACAACTCTTTGTCAAACTTAAATCCTTGCTTGCATCGTCCACCCTCTATTTCCACAATGTACTTCCCGTTGTACTCATGTACAACCATTCGCAAATGTGGATGAGGAATTTGTGCTACCAAACGCATGGGACGAAATTATATTAGGATGGTGTCCCAGACACAGTTATTTTTTTAATTCTTCTAACAATCAGCAATGAAATCAATGTGAAAAAAACAGCCAAATAGCCTACCCAATGATAATTTTTCAGTGGGGCGTATTGATCCTCTTGCGAAATAATCAATCCAGCGATAATGGCACTGGTGCCGCTGGCCAAACTTTGGGCACTGCTGTTTAAACTCATAAAACCCGCACGCTGCGCAGGGTTCACCAAAGCAGATATAATGGTATTGGCGGGAATCATTCGACCTGAAATAAACGTAAAAAAGAATACGGCAATAAAAAGCACCACGTACAATGGTACTTGCGAAAGGTGGGTGTTGGCAAGCATTGTTAAGCAGGACATCCAAGCAAAAATGGTGAACACCCTAAATCTTCCCCAACGGTCCACGGCCTTGCCGATGGCTATGCCTGACATCACTGTAGCCGCTCCTCCTGTTATGTATATGTACTTGATTTGACTTTGTTCCAAGCCCACATTATTGATCATAAATGGAGTCAAAAAACTAATCACCGTAAATTGCCCCAATACCAACATCACGGTAAACAACAAAGCATTGCGCTGTGCTGCAGATCCCAAAACGGATTTTATTGTGGCCAAAGGCTGAAAGGGAGTTGTCTTGTTCAAATGTGCCTGAATGGGCGGCAAGATTTTAATCGCCATCACCAAAACCAAAAAGCTCACTCCACTAACGACATAAAAGGGAACATGCCAATTGTTGTCAAATGCATCCACCAAGACCAATGCCAGCGGCACTCCCAAAACTGCCGCCAAGGAAAAAGACAATGTAACCATTCCCATGGCCTTCCCGCGTCGCTCTATCGGAATCAAATCGCCAACGATAGACATGACCAATCCACCCAATAAACCTCCTGTCAGCCCAGTTAATATCCTTGTCCCTACAAACAGATAATAATTTAAATCAGGGTCTGGTGTATTGGGGACCACGGCAGAAGACAATGTTCCTAACATAAAACCCATATAAGCCACCATTAATGCCTTTTTACGATCCAAATTGTCCAAATAAAAAACACCCAAAAAAGAAGAGAAACCGGCTGCTAGCCCATATGAGGACACTAAGAATCCATAAGCACCAGGACCAATCATGAGCTCCTTTTTCAGGATATCACCCATGGGCATCATGATCATAAAATCCACGATATTGGTGAACTGAATGGCTGCCAAAATCAACAAAATATTTCGCTCTTGCCGCATGATTATTTCGGCAAAAGTAGGGTCAATTTTTCCTCAACCTCTTTTTTCCAAGGCTGACGCATGCCCTGCGGGTTATATTCAATGGATCCCGTTAACCAACGAACGGCAAGATTTGTCAAGGGTTGCGCATGTCTTAGTGATGCAGAATAATTTACAGGCAAAGCACCCAATGCCGACTTCATTTCAATAGCGGTTCGTCCAAAAACGATTCTAGGCACTTTATGATTGATGCCCAATTCCACATAATCGTACAATATGCGCGAGTACAAATAATGCGTTTTGTTTTTTGCGTAATCAAAACCCACCACATGGGCCTCCATCTCCTCTTCTCCAATAATGGCGGTTGAAAAACCCACGACCTCTCCTGCTAAAGTGTAAGCGTTAAAAATCATTTTGTCTTTTAAACCTACTTTCATTTGAATCAATGCATCAGCCGTCAACTGTTGCCAGCGGTGACTAGCTCGGCGATATACTTGCTCATACAGCGGATACCATTCATCTCTTCTAGCACTGATGGTGTATTCATTCCATACCTCTTGAATCAATTGACTAGAGCGGGCTTTGGCTGTTTGCGCTTTGGATCTAAATTTACTGGATAGGTCACTGAGGTAATGGTCAAAATTGGTCCATTCCTGGGGAATAGGCAATACCATAATGGGGTCCGCCTCCATTGTGGCAAAACCACAACCATTCAACGCTCGCTGTAAATCCTTCCGTTGTTCATGGAAATCCTTGATCAAACAAATGTTTACCTTCCAGCCTTGGCTGCGCAAATCCACTACCTTCTTGTTCATGGACAAGCACAATATTTCTGATTGTACCTCCAGTGAAACGCCTTCCTTAAAAATAAAACCATGCTCTCCTGACACAAATGGATTGCCCATTAGCAATACCCATTGGGAGGCTCCTCGCCTCTGCCACTTCTGTATTACCCACTGTCTTAAACCCACACATTGATCCGCATCTATCGGTAAGGATTGACTGGTAAAAGATGAAAGAAATAAAACAGCCCAGCCAATGGGCTCTCCCTTTTGCCTGTAAAGACAATACATCATTTTGTAGTGCCCCTCCAACGAAGTGAGATAGGCCGGAGATAAAAAAATACTGGACGATTGAATTTGCTGAAAGTCTTTGGGGATGTCTTGCCAATGGTCTTGCCAAGCCACTTCCAATTCATGGTTGTCATCCACCCATGCCCATTGGCAAGCCTTTCTTGCCATTTCCTTCAAACTTCCAACCATTTGTGCAAAGCTAATATCGTTTACCTTTGAATGAAACAATTGGACGGGCAACTTGTTCCCTCCAACAAGAATTAACACATGCTTGAGATTCCATACAACATGCCCATGGTTTTTGCAGCCTTGGGAATCATTTTGACCAGTCTACTTCCCTTGTGGAAAAGCCTTGATAAAAAAACCAAAAACAATACCCACTTCTTTGCTTTGGCTTGGGTGCTATGGGGATTGTTTCAAAGCGTACTTTCTCTTAACCGCTGGTATATGGACAGAAAAGGGGGTTACCTTCATTTTCTTTATCCTTGGATTTTGCTGGTCTTCATCATTTGGTTTGTTTTATATACCAAAAAAGGTCTCCGTTGGTCCAACAGCATCCATGCCCGTTGGCTTTTTGCTCCTTCGATTGCTTCCGCGTCATTGATTCCACTCTATTATGGTCTTCTCGAATACAAACAAGTATCAAACTTGCTTTGCACTCCATTGATCTATATCATCCCTTTTCTGGGGATGCTCGGGCTGATATTGTGGGGCAAATTCAACGCTGGAATAATCCGAACCGTGCACTTACTCATTCTTATCAGTATTGCAGCGCAAATGATATTGGGCTACGGTGGAATTCCCAATGCCAACCAAGCTTGGGATTATGCCAATCCCAACTATGCCTTTCAACATTTTCCTTACACGTTGATGCCCAACCTCATTTACCCATTGATGGCTCTTTTCAGCGCCATCGGGATTTCAAGAGGCAAATAATCAACGTCTTTTGTAGGCCAAGAAAGTTGTTCCTAATAACAACAAAATCATCATCACAGAACCGATGCTTGATAAATTGGTCCCTGTCTTCCAAACTGCTGGTTCAAATTTCCATTCCACTTGATGTTTTCCGGCAGGAACTACTGCCGATCGAAGAATAAAATTGACTTGCGCTGTTTGTACCAATTGACCATCGATGTAGCAATTCCATCCTTCGGGATAGTATATTTCCGAGAATACTGCAGTCCTATTGGATTTTGTATTTGTTGCGTAGACCAAGTGATTGGGGGCATATTGGGTCAATGCTATTTGATCCAAACTATCTGCTGTTGAGGAAACCAACTGGTTCGAAAAATTTTCGTTCACTACCAACTCTTTCTTGGGGTTTAACATGGACAATGCTTGTATTTCTTCATTGGCATTTTTGACAACATTCAATTTTTCGACAAACCAAGCCGCACCACATGCATTGGGATTGATCAAAGGTGGGTTTTCCGCATTGTAAACCACGTATTTGGCATTGAGCATATTGAGTACTGGGGTATTTTCAAATGCCCCCTGTTGCTTTCCAGCGCGCAAAGAATCTATCATGTCCTTCATCTCTGGCTGTATGCAAAACTCTATCACCTCTTGGTAGCGTTTTAGTTTGGCTCCATGATAACCTCCTATGCTCTTATGTAAATAACTTACATCCGCATTATTGAAAGGGTTTTTTAATGTGAATACACGGTAATGCGAGGATAAGTTCAATGCGGCAAAAGAAGCAATTTGATCTTTTACCTCTGCATTTTTATATGTTTTCCAATTTTGGTCCTCTCCCATTGCCTGGACTATGGCCTGTTTGCTCTGGGCCCATCCTTTCGCATCTCCTTTTTCATTCTCCAGAATAAACAAATCTGATTGGGTTGGAATCACAGGAACGTTCTTTTCATCTGCCTTTACATAACGAACATACTTGCCCTTCTCCTTGTCATTGCTGAGGTATCTTCTACAAACGCTCCATTGGTCTGCCCAAATCATCAAACCCATAATGACCAAAACAGGAAGTTGTAATTTAGACCAACGCAACATCACAACAGCGCATCCCAAAAGCAAAAAGACAAATAACACTGCTCTCTGTACATCCGCCGTATACATATTGATTCGGGCATCAACAACAGCTGTTTCCACTTTATCTACCAAGGACATTTCCTGAGGAGAGATGGCATTTGGATTCTTGATAACCTCAAACTGCACCAGTCGATTGGTAATCTTATCTGTTTCATCCTCTGTCTCAAAACTGCCAATCATTTTGGGTTGTACCATCATCAATAAAATCACCGCCAAAATACCACCAGATACCATCAGCCATTTTTTACCGATCTCCTCCCATTTCATTTTTTGCTCCAGCATTTGATTCAACATCAAGCCGGCCATGCTCACCCAAGCAATGGGCAAAAGCATCAGAATCATCTTGGAATCTCTGAATTTCTTGTACATGGGGAAATGATGAATGAAAAAATCATTCAGACCTGTCATGTCTTTTACGCTCAGTCCCAAAGCTAACAGAGTAGCAGCTAGGAATGCCCACTTGATGTTGTCTTTTAAGAAAACCAATGACAGTAGTGTAAATACAACCGCAAACCAACCAAAATAAAACGCACCACCACTGCTGCTTTGTCCGCCCCAGTATGGATCCATGACCTCAACAATGGGTTTAATGTCCCTTTTCACTCCCTTTAAGGATTCAGGGGCATTCATTTTAAAATATCCATTGGCACCACCAAATGCATTGGGGAATAAAATGCTCCAGCGTTCGGCCTTGCCGTAATTGTAATCCAAGATGTAATCCTCTTTCAAACCTACCTGATCCTTGGAGTCCTTTTCTTTGTTATCTGCTGTAATGGTCAAATCGCTGCTTCCGCGCGTTGTGTACTTGCTGTATTCATAGGTGGTGAGCAAATTGCTGGAGCTAGGCAAAATGGCAATAACGGCAGCCAACAAGACCATAACCATTGAAACCGCTGCTTTTTTGAACGCCTTGGACACTATATCCATTGCCAAAAGCGTCAAGAAAACCAATGCCAATAAAATACCTGCATAATACGTCATCTGCAAATGGTTGGCTGTGATTTGACAGCCCATGAATAAGGCAAACAAAGCCCAGCCCAAATACGATTGACTGCGCATCGAATAGATCATGGCTCCAAGCATTGGGGCGATGAAAGCGATGGCCATTACTTTGGCCGTATGTCCCGCTCCTAAATACAAAACATTCACCGTGGACAATCCAATGGCCAATCCCATCAACATGGCCACCCATGGTTTTACGCGCAAAAACAAACCCAAAAAATATCCGCCAAGCAATGCTACAAACAAAGTACCCACTGCACCCGGAAGACCCATTCTAAACAACAAAATAAACCATCTGAAAACATTGGCATTGTGTTCTGTAGAAATTTGATATGCCGGCATACCACCAAACATGCTATCCGTCCAAAGTGCTTCTTCCCCTTGCATCATGCGGTAGTCCATGGTTTCTTTGGACATCCCTTTCCAATTATCGATATCACCTTGTCTCAAATCATACCCATCCATTATTGGAGAAAAGTAAGCCACGGAAACGACCAAAAACAAAACAATGGCCAGTACATGGGGCAAGGAGTTTAGAAGAATTTTTTTCATGGTTATTTATCGTCTTTGATTTCTATATAATCGACATACTCACCTACCGGTGTTTGATTTTTTTTGGGTGAGGGCTGCGCCGTTGCTTGTCTTTGTTGACGTTCAAGCTCTTCGCGGGTTTTATTCATGGCGTAATTCACACTCATGCGCGCAATCATCCTTAGCACATAACTGATAAAAATAATCCACAACAATATTCTAATCACCCCCCACAATGATGCTGAATAAATCGGGGTTTCAAAAGCCGAGTAGATCATTTCTCCATTATGGTTAAGTCTTTGAAAATGTCTTCCAAACGTTGTTCCTTCTGATTCATGGTAAGAACTACCCTTCCCTCCTCGTTCATTTTTCTAGCAATGTCTATTCGATTATCCACACCCAACTGAACGTCCAACTCCCATTTTAATGGTCCAACGTTGTTGACTTTTAATACACCGGAAATACTCTTTAAAACATTTTCACCTATGGGCCCATCCAATTCAATGGAAATTTTATTGATTCCGCTGGTTTGTTTCAATTCTTGGATGGACTTATCAGCGATTAATTTTCCGTGGTTGATGATGAGTGCTCTGGAACAAATGGCCTCTACTTCCTGCATGATGTGCGTTGAAAACATTACCGTTTTCTCTTGACCCACATTTTGAATAAGGTTTCTAATTTCTATCAATTGATTGGGGTCCAATCCGCTGGTAGGCTCGTCCAAGATGAGCACCGCTGGATCATGAATCAGCGCTTGGGCCAATCCCACACGCTGGCGGTATCCTTTTGATAAAGCGCCAATGCGCTTGTGCGCCTCTAATCCCAATCCCACACGGTCAATCATATCACCAACACGATTAGAAACTTTATCCAATCGATAAATACCAGCGATAAATGAAAGGTATTCTTTGACATACATCTCCAGATACAATGGATTGTGTTCAGGAAGATAGCCTATCAGCCTTCGAGAATCCATGCTTTGAGAAACCACATCAAAACCATTCACTGAAACTTCACCTTTTGTAGCCGGTATAAAAGAAGTAATGATTTTCATCATGGTACTTTTACCAGCACCGTTGGGGCCCAAGAAACCCACGATTTGACCCTTTGGAATTTCAAAGGAAACTGCATCTAAAGCCCATTGTGGACCATATTGCTTGGAAACATTTTTTACGATAATCGACATCTCTTTTCAGCCTTCTGAACAAAGGTAAACGATGCCGAACCTTTTACAAAATGTAAATCCCTGCGTATCTTAGTAAAATGAAAGTGGAACAGTGCATTTGGACTGCTGACGGACAATGGAGCAATGTATCTCCTGCCCTCGATTCAGCACAATTGGTTTTTATATTTATTGGAATCGATTTAAAAAATCAAGATCAATTATTGGTGACACTAAGGGATCATTATCCCCATGGAACTCTGATTTTTTGCAGTACTGCGGGTGAGATTGCTGGAGACAAAATATTGGATGAAAGCGCCGTTTGCACAGCCATTCACTTCGAAAAAACAACTATAAAAATTCACCGACAAATCATTACGGATTCTGCCGACAGTGCTCTTTGTGGACAGAATATAGCCGATGCCCTGGCTGGCCCGGATTTGAAAAGTATATTTATTTTGAGTGAAGGAACACTAACCAATGGAGACTTCCTCATCCAAGGTGTTAACGAACACTTACAACAACCTGTTCTCATTACTGGCGGTCTAGCTGGAGATGCTGGAAGATTTACCCAAACCTTTGTAGGAGTAAATGAAATGCCGCAGCCAGGTATCATTGCAGCTGTTGGTTTTTATGGCAATCATATTGAAATTGGTCATGGATCTCAAGGAGGATGGACTGAATTTGGACCTATCCGAACTGTAACATCTTCTGACAAAAATGTCCTTTACACATTGGACAATACCAATGCTTTAGAATTGTACAAGCGTTACTTGGGTGAACGTGCAGAAGAATTACCGGGGTCAGCCTTGCTTTTCCCTTTGTGCATCATCAATGATGATGGAACGCAACTTGTTCGTACCATTCTTAACATAGATGAAAAGACCGGATCAATGACATTTGCTGGTAATTTGCCACAAGGTTCAAAAGTTCAATTTATGATGGCCAATTTTGACCATCTAATAGAAGGAGCTGAAATGGCCGCGGCTGAAAATGACGCACTCAAAAATCCTTCTTTGGCCATATTAATCTCATGCGTGGGAAGGCGCATCGTATTGGGTCAACGCACAGAAGAAGAGTTGGATGCTGTGATTGAACGCATCGGAGAAGAAACCACCTATTGCGGTTTTTACTCCAATGGCGAAATATCACCTTTAAAAGATTCAACGACATGTGCTTTGCACAATCAAACAATGACCATAACCACTTTCAAAGAATTCTAATGATTAGATTGGCTATTCTTGGTTCTGGTTCTGGATCCAATGCCTTAAATATTATTGAACAATCCAAGGACAGGAAAGATGTCCAAGTGGGTTTGATTATTTGCAATGTCGCGGGTGCTGGCATTCTTCAGCATGCGCAAAACAACGGAATTCCTGCTGTTCAAATGAGCAACAGTGAGCTAAATTCAGAACTAGCCCTGCTTGATCTGCTGAAAGAGCATCACATAGATTGGATTATTTTAGCTGGTTTTCTTCGGAAAATTGGCTCAAATATTTGTCAAGCTTTTCCCAATAAAATCATCAATATCCATCCCGCGCTATTACCCAAATATGGCGGAAAAGGAATGTATGGTCATTTTGTTCATGATGCTGTTTTTCAAAACAAAGAAACCCAGTCAGGGATTACCATTCATTATGTCAATGAGCATTATGATGAAGGCAATATCATTGCGCAATTCACTGCAGAACTTGCCCCAACTGATTTACCAAAGGACATTGAGTCCAAAGTCAGGGCGCTAGAAATGGCGCATTTTCCTACGGTTATTTTTGAAACGGTTTTAAAGTGAAAAAAAACATGCTGCTTTGTGGTCTTGGGTTATTGACCTTGACCTCATTTGTTGCAGGACAAAAGCCCAATGCATCCGTTGGAAGTATTGATTTCATACCTGCGCTATCTTCCCGTTTTGTGGATGCAAGATCCATTGCCATTTGGCTCCCGCGTGGCTATTCTCCCCATAAAAAGTATAAGGTGATTTATTTACAAGATGGGCAAAACCTCTTTGATTCGAGCACCACTTGGAATCACCAAGAGTGGGGTGTCGATGAGCACCTGCAAGAATTGATCGATAATAAGCAAATTGAACCTTGTATTGCTGTTGGCATTTGGAACAACGGATCAAAAAGGCACATTGAATATTTCCCGCAAAAACCATTTGAATCTTTGGACCATCAGTTCCAAGATTCTTTGATTCACCAGGCCAAAAGAAACGCTGAAACACCCATGTTTGCTGGAGAAATCATCTCAGATAACTATCTATTATTCCTCACCAAGGAATTAATTCCATACGTTGAGCAACGCTACAGCGTAAGTCACAAGGCCAAAGACCGCATGATCGCAGGTGCCAGTATGGGGGGGCTCATATCTTGGTATGCCGCTTTAAAATATCCGAGAATCTTTGGAAATGCTGCTTGCTTTTCTACGCATTGGCCAGGAATTTGGCCTGCTGATGATCCCAAGAAGAAGATTTTTCAAGCATTTTTGAATCATGCCCAATCTCATCCATCTAAAAAGACCCGTTGGTATTTTGACCACGGGACAGCAGGCCTTGATCAATACTATGATGCCTATCAAAAAGCCATGGACGCTGTATATATGAAGAATCGACATTTCAAAAGTCTGGTTTTTGAGGGATTCGACCACAGTGAAATGGCTTGGTCTCATCATTTCGAACAAGCCATCATCCATTTGTGGAAATAAAAAAGGGAGCCTAAGCTCCCTTTTCATTTGATTCAAAACCGATTATTTCTCGATAACCAATCGCTTGGTCATTTCCTTTCCATTCCATTTTACATTGACCATGTACAATCCAGACGCCCAATCAGAGGCTACTGGCACTTCAATCAACTTACTGCCCTCAGAGAAATAGGTTGAGGCCCAAACACGGGCACCCAAGTTGTTGTATACTTCAACTTTGGCCTCGGTTTCCATGGCATCTTGACCGATAATGGTGAAAGTAACATCCATCACTGGGTTTGGATAAATAGCAACATCAGTAGTTCCAAAATCAACCATACCTGCTGATTGATCTTCAGCTAATAAAGCCATTCCGCTGCCAACTGTTCTCAAACATTCCGTAGTCCCCCATTCTCCCATGTTTCCACTAGCATGTACAGCGCGAACACGAACATTGTAGACTTTACCAGGACCCATTCCAGGAACATTGTTCAAGAACAATACACTTGCAAAGTTGGCTGTGTTGGCATAAACTGCTGGAGCTGCAGATGGCAGTGTCTGTGTAAATTCCCATTGATAATACAAAGCTCCGCAAACTGCGCGACTCATGGAAATCGGCTGATTGGTGGCCTTTACGGCAGGACAACGATCCGCTAAGCGAAGAGAAGTAGTAGACTCAGTGTTCAATGTAAAAGAACATGTTGAGGTAGGTTCTGCAATGATTGAACTGAAGTTGCCTGCAGCATCGGGTAAAGAATAAACCACTCCTACGTTCAATGCGTAATTAATTGCACTTCCTGTATTATTTGGAGCCACTAAAGTTCCCAAACGAGCAATTACAGTTCCACTATTTGGCGTTGTATAAGTGTATGGTGTCAAGTTTAAATTGACACTGTTTTGAGATGCTGACAACATGTTTATGCTGTAGCTGGTGGCATTGGCACGATACGCAACTTTGTAGCTGCTGCATACACTAGTGTAAACTCCTGTTCCGTTAGAATAATAATTGTCACAAGTAGACTCTACGAAGTGATGGAAACAAATTTTTGCAGAATTATTGGAAGTTCCGCTGTTTCTGTGTAACGCAACATAGTAAGCTTGCCCTACCTCCAACTGATCATAAATCAATGTTTGATTTCCAGAAGTCACTTCGTTTTCAGTAGCAATCAACTCCAAACATCCATTGTTATCTCTGTACAATTGTAGGGTATTGTTTCCTGTTGCTGCAGACAGACCAACGCGCAATGCATTGTATTGGGCAGTAATTGCATACCACAAGTCGGGACCATTTCCGTCAATGACAGGAGAATCAGTTCCATTATTCAAATTGGCTGAGAACATATTGCCAGCAACACAAACGGGATAAACATTGGTGTTCACAGCCGTTGAGGCGATTGCTCCAGGAGTCAACCCTTCATCCACTTGGCCATTACAATTGTCATCCACACCGTTGCACAATTCGATGCCTGGTACTGAGCAAGAACCATCATCTTCTGTTGCAACTTCATTGTAATTACAAGCTGAAGGGTCAGTACATCCCGAAATTTCTAACCCATCACAAACACCATCTTGATCGACATCACTGTTACAAACTCCTTGGCAGTCTAAAAACTCATTCTCTGGGAAAGTACATGAATTGTCGTCATCGGTAGCTACTGGGTTGTAATTACAAGCCAAATCATCCGTACATCCTGCAATTTCCAATTCGTTGCAAATTCCATCTTGGTCTGTGTCATTGATACAAGTTCCAAAACAATCTACAAAATCACTCTCTGGATAAGTACATGAGTTATCACTGTTGGTGGCCGTTGGGTCATAATTACATGCAGCTAGATCCGTACAACCGGCCACCTCTAACTCATCACAAATTCCATCTCCGTCAACATCGTTGTTACAAACGCCTTGACAATCCACAAATTCATTTTCTGGGAAAGTACAAGAGTTATCGCTATCAGTAGCTTCTGGATTGTAGTTACAAGCCAAATCGTCTGTACATCCTGCAATTTCCAATTCATTGCAAATTCCATCTTGATCAGTATCGTTCAAACAAGTTCCATCACAATTCAAATACGCTTGTTCAGGATACAGACATGAACCATCATTCAAGGTAGCCAACGGGTCAAAATTACATGCTGTATTATCTGTACATCCTTGAACATTGCAACTGGGTTCCACACCATCACAATTGTCGTCAATTCCATTGTCACAAATTTCTTCTGCCAATGGGTTAACGTTGGCATCATTGTCATCACAATCTCCCGCCTCAACCGATAATCCTAGTGTAAATTCACATGCCTCAATCACACTGCCTGCATCACCATAGCCATCACCATCCAAATCAGCAAAGAATATTGAACCTTGACCTTCGTCGATGGCATCGTTACAGTTGTCGTCAATTTGATTACACACTTCATCTGCAGCAGGATTAACATCAGCATTGTCATCATCACAATCTGTTGGCTCATCGCTGTACCCATTTGGCATGGCACATGTGTCCAGTGTGTTAGTGAAACCTGAATATCCATCACCATCAAGGTCTGCGTAGTAGGTGGAAGACAAATTCTCGTCAATCAAACCATCACAGTTGTTGTCAATGGCATCACATATTTCTATGGCTGCTGGATTGATGTCCGCGTTGTTGTCATCGCAATCGACATCTGCAGTGAAACCATCATTGTCCAAATCGTTGTCCGATTCTGGTTGCTGGAATCCTTGAGTCAAAATAATATCACCACCGGATAAGGTAGTAACAAATGTTTCACCTACGCTCCAAGAAACGTATGTTCCGTTCACCGTTGCCGCGTTGCCTGCAGAGACAATGGCGGTAGGTGAGAATGATTGTGCCATCAAAAAAAACGGAGACAAAATGGCTAGACAAAATGTAAAAATGTTTTTCATATGTGCTGAATTGTTGGCAATTTAATTCAATTTCGCCAAATATCAAAAAAAATTACAATTTCCCCAAACGGCCCTTTTTGAACACATTACGCTTTGGCTGTTGGGCTTTTCGTAATTTTCTTTGTTCTTCTTCTGGCATTTTAATCACCTCATGACAAGCTTCTGAACAACAATTGCTATAATTCTCCTTGCAAGTTGGGCATTGTATAAATAAAATGTGACAACCCAAATTGGCGCAATTGGTATGTTTATCAAACGGGGAACCGCACTGATGGCATTGGGCGATAACATCTTCCGAAATGCGCTCTGCCAATCTTTCATCGAAAACAAAATTAACCCCCTTGAATTTATTGGTCAAGCCTTGACTTTTGGCATCCCTGGCATATTTGATAATGCCTCCCTCCAAATGATAGACATTTTTAAAACCCAAATGCTTCATGTAGGCCGATGCCTTTTCGCATCGAATACCACCGGTGCAATACATGACCAAATTCTTCTCCTTGTTGTCCTTCAATAAGTCTTCTGCCACCTGTAACTCCTCTCTAAATGTATCTACATCTGGTAGAATTGCCCCTTCAAAGTGACCCACCTCGCTCTCATAGTGGTTGCGCATATCCACGAGAATTGTATTGGGATTATCCGTCATTTCATTGAAGGCCTGCGCGTTCAAATATTCACCCGTATTGGCAGGATCAAACGATGCGTCATCCAAACCATCCGCAACAATTTTCTTGCGTAGTTTGACCTTGAGCATGTAAAAACTATGCGAATCATCCGCCACTGCTGTATTTAACCTGACCTGATCAAGTGCCGGAAAAGAGAATAAAAACGACTTGAATCTTTCAAAATTCTCTGTGGGAACCGATACCTGAGCGTTTATTCCTTCTTCGGCTATGTAAACCCTTCCCAAGACCCCAAGGGAAAAAGCTTTTTGATAAAACGTATCTCGAAAATCAGCTGGATCCTCAATTTTAAAATACTTATAAAAAGAAACCGTGGTTCTTAGAATATTGTCATTGGTCATTTGAGCTTTCAGTACTCTCCTGTCCATTAAATTGTAAAGTCTTTTCATAGCGGGTATAAGCGTAGATTATACAGATGCAAAACTACATGAAGCGTCAAAAAAAAAGGCCCTTTCGGGCCTTTTTCATTTGAAAAACTGATTAATACCTGTATTGGTCATTCTTAAATGGACCTTCAACTGCTACGCCAATATACTCAGCTTGATCTGGGGTTAAAACCTCCAATTCTACACCAATTTTGGCCAAATGCAAATGAGCAACTTTCTCATCCAAATGCTTGGGCAATACATAAACCTTGTTCTCATATTTATCATGGTTCTGCCACAACTCCAACTGAGCCAATGTCTGATTGGTGAATGAATTACTCATCACAAAAGATGGGTGACCTGTTGCGCAACCCAAATTAACCAAACGACCTTCTGCCAAAACAATGATGTCCTTTCCGTCAATGGTGTATTTGTCTACTTGTGGTTTAATGATGTCTTTGGTCGCACCATAATTATCGTTTAACCAAGCCATGTCAATTTCATTGTCAAAATGGCCAATGTTACACACCACTGCATTGTGCTTCATGTTTTTGAAATGGCGGTCAACGATAATCTTGTGATTACCGGTTGCTGTAACGATAATGTCCGCTTCAGCGATGGCTGTGTCCATCTTCTTAACCTCATAACCTTCCATTGCAGCTTGCAAAGCGCAGATTGGATCGATTTCAGTCACGATAACACGTACACCTGCATTTTTCAAAGAGTCCGCTGACCCTTTTCCTACATCACCATATCCAGCGACAACAGCCACTTTCCCGGCCATCATCAAATCTGTAGCACGTCTCAATGCGTCTACCAATGATTCTCTGCACCCGTATTTGTTATCAAACTTGGACTTGGTTACGCTATCATTGATATTGATTGCTGGCAACAACAAGCTTCCGTTTCTCTCGCGGTCATACAAACGCAAAACACCGGTTGTTGTTTCTTCAGAAATACCACGGATACCAGCCACCAACTCAGGGTAACGATCAAAAACCATATTGGTCAAATCTCCACCGTCATCCAAAATCATATTCAACGCTTGTCCTTCTGGAAAAGCATGCAATGTCTGCTCAATACACCAATCAAACTCTTCTTCATTCATTCCTTTCCAGGCATAAACAGGAATACCTGCATCGGCAATGGCTGCTGCGGCGTGGTCCTGCGTAGAAAAGATGTTACATGAACTCCAAGAAACATCTGCTCCCAACTCAACCAACGTCTCAATCAAAACCGCTGTTTGTATGGTCATGTGCAAACATCCTGCGATGCGTGCCCCTTGTAATGGCTTGCTTGCGCCAAATTCTTCACGCAAGGACATCAATCCCGGCATCTCAGCTTCTGCCAATTTAATTTCTTTGCGACCCCATTCTGCAAGGCCCATGTCCTTAACTTTGTAGTTCATCTTGGTTTCAGTTAACATACTTTTTTAATTTGATACAAAGATATGCTGTTAGAACGCTCAACAAAAATGGAATCTTTTTGATGATCAGGGAATTAGTTATCAATGA
Organism: Flavobacteriales bacterium; assembly: GCA_947442505.1. GTDB lineage: Bacteria > Bacteroidota > Bacteroidia > Flavobacteriales_D > Sanyastnellaceae > CAMCTV01. The sequence continues at coordinate 37,128 of CANEVR010000009.1, forward strand.
CGTTCAAGTTAGGATTTGGCACAGCGCTGCGCCCGCACCCGTAGTGGATCACCCTATTCGGTCCCAAAGACTTCACCCGCATCGACAAGCTGAGTTTGATATGATAGCGGCTCTTATGCCCCATCCTTGGTCGTGGGATGATATCACAAAAGATCAACTAGGAAAACCCCGTCTTAAAAATGGAAATCCCCAAATTGGCATCAGTCATTCCAACGGAATTGGCTGCTTTGCCTGGTCGGACAGAGATTTTGGTATTGACATTCAAACACCTCATCCCAGTATTTTCAAAGTACGAAACAAATATTGTCATCCCAAAGAATTGGAATTTTTGAGGAATGAAGTAGCGGATTCCCGTCATCTCATGCTATGGTCTGCCAAGGAGGCCATTTACAAGTTTTATGGCCATGGTATTGATTTTAGCCATGACCTCATAGCACAACCCTTTCAAGAATCTGACGACAAGATTTCCATAGTGTGCCACATTGATAAAGACAAATGCATTACTTTTAGTGTCTATTGCTTGCAGCAAGAAAATTTTATTCTCACCATAGCCCAAACGTTCAATCATGAAAACCACATTTAATTCATTTCTTACCTTCTGCTTATTGACGTTGTATTTTTTTACAACTGGTCAAGACACCATCGTTTGGCAAGAAAATTTTAGCAATGGCATCCCAGCCGGTTGGGTTAATGAAGAATCCAATGGCGCAAGTTGGGAATACCGCGGACCAAGCACCATCCCAGACAATACCATTGGCTCAAGAGGTGCTTGTACCATTAATTTCATGGGAGAGCCCATGAATAGCACGTCACAAAGCAATGGTTTCATCATTTTTGATTCAAACTATTGGGACAACGATGCCCTACCTTGTGTGCCTGGCAACTTTGGAACTGGCCCAGTTCCTGGACCACATTTGGCTCATCTCACTACGACCAGTATTGACCTAAGCAACGTTCAATATGCCGCATTGGAATGGGAACAATATGTCAGGTTTTATCAAGGAAATACACGTGTTGAAGTGAGCGTCAACCAGAGCAGCTGGTCTCCACTTTATGCCAATAACATCCCTCTGGCCGCTTCAACGTCCAATGCGGAAAACAAAAGAATTTATCTTGGAAACAACATTTGTGGCAATGCAGATGTCCGTTTCAGATTTGTCTATGATGGTCTCTACTATTTCTGGATGTTGGATGATATCAAAGTGGTTGAGGTGGCCACCAACGACTTAAAAATCAATTCGACCAATTACGGCGATTTTGATTTCCTTGATCCAGCCCACCCAACAGGCTTTGAATGGATGGAATACAGTATTTACCCTGCGCCTATGTCTCCAACATTGAAATTCAGTGCACACATTGAAAATTGGGGGGGCGTGCCACAAACTGCATGCGGATTGAATGCACAGGTATTTTCTGATGCTACCAATACCTTGTTGTACAATGGAACAACAACAGATTTTGTTACCATTCCTGTGGGTGGCTCTGCTGAAATAAGAGCAGGCCTATTTGCTATGGCACAAGACACAGGAAATTACTCCATCCATTACAGTACACTTCAGAATGAAACGGATGTATTTGAAGACAACAATTTGGATACCGCACATTTCAGAATCTCGCCTTGTGTTCTTGCCAGAGATCATGGGGTAGTCAATGCGTTGTATGAGGGATCAGAAGTTTTTTGGGACAATAATTTTGAAATGGGAAATATTTTTCTTCCCACTTATGACATGCCCGTTTCAGCCATTTCTGTTGCACTTGGAGACAACGCTGATATCAACGCAACGTTCAGAGGAAAAATTCATTCTTTTCAATATGGAGATTCTTTGGTGACACAATTCATTGCAGAAACACCCATCTCCAACATTGATCCCAATCAACTGAATGCGGTTGGGGAGCAAGCCAAATTTCACTATTTGAATTTTACTGATACAGTTGTCCTTCAAGCCAACACACCCTATTGGATTACGGTAGAAAGTGATGCGGGAACCAACAACCTTCCCATTGCCATGAGCCATCCAGCGGATGTATATACCAGTTGGATCAAAAACAATGATGGATACTTTTTTCTTTCTAACATTCCACTTATCCGCATACAATCATGCATGGATACAGGAAACGCGAATCCGGATACTACCACCTCGGTTCCTGTGATTGATTGGTCTCAATGGGTATTATTCCCTAATCCAGCAGAAAACAAATTGTTCATACAAGGAATTAACATTGGTAATGAATATAGTTTTGTGATCATGGACGTGGCGGGTAGAAAGATAGAAGAGGGGCAATACAATCCGCAACAAGGAATCAATGTTGAACAGCTTCAAAAGGGCTACTATCAACTGATCATTTTCAATGAGAACAAAAAGAAAGTCGTTTCGTTTATTAAAAAATAATGGGCATCAAATCCCGAATAGCCCGACCGTTAGCGCGGTGGATGCGCAATAGAATCATGCAAGAGGCCATGAAAGCCTCTGAGCACCAAAAGAATTGTTTGATGCAATTGATTCAAGATGCGCGCCATACCCAGTATGGTCAGGATCATCAATTTGAAAATATTCAATCCTATTCAGATTTTGTAGCACGAAATCCCATTCATGAATATGAAGATCTCTTGCCTTACATCCAAGATGTAAAACAAGGGAAGAAAAATGTTCTGTGGCCTGGTTTGCCCATGTACTTGGCAAAAACTTCAGGTACCACAGCCGGAGCAAAATACATTCCCATCAGCAAGGAAAGTATGCCCAGCCATATTTCAGCTGCGCGAAATGCATTATTGTGTTATATCGCAACTAGCGGAAATGCAGAATTTGTAGATGGGAAAATGATATTTCTTCAAGGAAGTCCCATTTTGGACTACTTGCCATCCGGCATTGCAGTGGGTCGTCTCAGCGGCATAGTTGCCCATCATGTTCCCAAGTATCTTCAAAAGAATCGACTGCCGAAATACGAAACCAATTGCATCGAGGATTGGGAAACCAAGGTTGATACCATCACGCGAGAGACACTTGACCAAGACATGCGATTAATCTCAGGCATCCCCAGCTGGGTTCAGATGTATTTTGAAAGATTGATTGGCCAAAGTGGAAAGGAAAATATCAAATCCATTTTCCCCAATTTCAGTTTGTTTGTGTACGGAGGCGTTCATTACGAACCATACCGAAAAAAAATGGAGTCGCTCATGGGTGGCAGAATTGACACAGTTGAAACCTTTCCGGCAAGTGAAGGATTCTTTGCCTACCAAGATGACATTCACCGCGATGACTTATTGCTCAACACCAATGCTGGTATTTTTTATGAGTTCATTGAGGTGTCCAAATACCACGATGCACAACCTCTGCGCGTTCCCCTTTGGGAAGTAAAAGAGAATGTACAATATGCCCTGATTCTAAGCACCAATGCGGGTTTGTGGAGTTACAGCATTGGAGATACTGTCAAATTTACCAGCGTTGCTCCTTATCGAATTAAAGTGACGGGTCGCATCAAACACTATACGAGCGCCTTTGGAGAGCATGTCATTGCAGAAGAAGTGGAAAACGCCATGCAATCCGCATTAAAAGAATTTGACTTTATTGCCAATGATTTTCATGTTGCACCAAAAGTCAACGTGCAGGATGAATTGCCCTACCATGAATGGTTTATTGAAAGCGAGGAAATTCCTGCAAACAGCGCGAACATTGCTCAATTTTTGGATGATAAAATGACGGAGCAAAACATTTATTACAAAGATTTGATTGAAGGAAAAGTGTTGCAACCATTAAAAATCAAATGGCTTCCAGAAGGATCCTTTCATCAAGCCATGAAAGCAGGTGGAAAGCTCGGTGGGCAAAACAAGGTGCCTCGTCTTGCCAATCACCGAGATTTCGCTGATTTACTCAGCCAATCGCCATCTTAAGCCGATATAGCTCATTCTTCCAAAAGCAGGGGCGTAAGCAAAATTGGCGTCCAAGTCAATATTTTCTCCTGAACCATTGCTGTACAAAACCATGCGGTTTTGTTTGAAATTAAATAGATTCTCCACACCCACGTATACATCCCAACGCTCTTCTCTGGCCAAAGAAACTTGCCCATTGATGATCCAAAATGCCGGAGAAACTGCGGGCATCTGACCTTCCCATTGGCTTCCTGTCAAGTCAGGTAAGCGCTGGCCGTCGTTCCATTTTGCTGTAAGGTCAAACATCCATCTTTTGTCTTGCTCAAACATTTTTGTACTATAAGCCAAATTAACAAAAAATCTGTTCTTGCTAATAAAAGGCAGCGAGCGATTGCCGTCCTGGTAATCCACCCGATTGTCCACCCATCGATAAGCCAAACGAAGATCCAAACGCTTGATTGGAGAACAAAAAGCCTCGGCCTGCGCAGTAGTGGATACGCTTTTTCCCTCTAGCGGATATACGCGCAAAACTCCTGATTGATCCCAATCCATGACGACCTGTTGCTTAAAATTGGTCTGGAAGGCATCAATCGTTACTCCAGCCTTACGATAAAACATTTTTGTATCATAGGACAACACTACTCCTTTGTTCCAGGCTTCTTCCATGGGAAGACCCAGAGGATATTGCGGTTGATTGGCAACACCTTGAATGCTCAGCATCCTGTTGCTGGCCAAAAAGCCGGGTTGATCCATGATCACATTGGCGGTTCTGCGACCCAAGCCGGTCATCCATTTGAGATGCAGGCCTTCTGCCAAAGTAAAACGGGTGTGCAAACGCGGTGTGACCAAAAACCCATACAAATTGTGCCATTCCGCGCGGGCTCCGGCTATGATTTGAATTTCATCGTGGTGGTTCCAGGCCCACTCTGCCATTCCTCCTTGAACGCGTTCATGACGATCCCAAGCGCCATGGGTGGTGTAATACTCTTGGTATTGGTCGTCCAAGAAATTCCATCCATAGGTCAATTTCGCGTGCTCCGTCATTTGAATTGCATGCAAGAAAACCAAGCGGAGGGTTTGTTGTCTGCCTGAGTAATTCTTTACTCCTTCCCAATTCCATTTGGACAACTGCTGAGAGAAAGAAACCTGCGTTCCAATGCTTTGCTCGCGATCACCTTCATGTTCAGGTTCAAACACCCAACCATTCTTGGCATCTACATTCCATTTCCATTGGTTGTTATTCATGACAACCAATGGTAAATCCAAATGGCCTGAAGTTCCTGCCTGAGTGATATATTGCAAACCTTGTACTGCGTAATCGCCGCGAAATCCTTCACTACTCTCTATTGCTGCATGCAGGCGGCCATTGTATTCATCTCCTAAGGGATTGTCCAAAAAACCGTCGTGGTTCATGTCAAAACGACCATTGTTCTTGGCATAATGCGTCATCCAATCCCAATGAAAATGCTCACCCAATTGATGACGACTGACGGTATTCAACTCATAGCGACCCTGATTGCCGGCATAGGCATTGAGAAAAAACTTCTCCTTCATTTCCTGGGCCTTGTGCGCCACATTGATTTGACCTGCGATGCTCTCGTAACCCGGCAAGACAGAACCTGCTCCCTTGGATATCGCTATTTCCCTGATCCATGGACCAGGAACCCAGCCCAGACCGTAAACGGTATTCAATCCACGCATGTTGGGCACATTGTCACCCATCAATTGTGCGTACTTGCCATCCAGACCCAACATCTTGATTTGTCTGGTTCCTGTTATGCCATCGGTGTAAGATCCATCCACACTAGCGTTGGTTTCGAAACTCTCTGAGAGATTGCAGCAAGCGGCCTTGCACAATTCTTTCTCCGTGACGGTTTGAAACAATTGCGGATCTTTCCCATGCATGTGCTGGGTGCCGTATTGATCATGAATATCGATTCGTTTCATGTCCAAACCTTTCATGAGAATGGTCAAATCTGCGTTGCCTTTCACAACAACAAGGGCATCTTCAAATCCGACATAGGAGACCTTGAGGGTATCATGATTGGGAATTCTTCCTATGGTGAATTTCCCATTTTCATCGGCCAATGTACCTGCTCGGCTATTCTTCCAAACTACTGCACAAAAGGCCAAAGGCTCCTTGGTGTCTTTGTCCAATACCACTCCCTTGACGGGCGCAGTTTGGGTCATCCCCACCATCACTATGATGAGGAGATGAGATAAAATGAGCAACCTTTTCATTTAGTGATCTTCTAAAGAACGGTACTTGCAACAACCATGTACACGGCTGTATTGCTCATCAGTAGCAGTTGATTTTTCTGTATCATAGCCTGCTTCATTCAGCAACTGATGCAGCTTTGAATCCGCGATTTTAGATGGTTTGTAAATGACCTTAATCTGGTGCGAAGACAAATCATAATCTACAAAAACGACTCCTTTTACATCAAGGGCATTTTCGATTGTTTTCTCACACATTCCACACACACCCGCCACCCAAAACTGGGTTTCCATTGTTTTGGGCTGCTTCTGCGCCCAAACGCTCATTCCAATACAAAGAAGGAATAAGACCAAAATATTTTTTTTCATGATAATTTACTTATTGTTTTAAATGACAAATTGCTTCAAAAGAATTAAGCAACATTTTCATCATAAAACAATAAAGACCGATGGACCAGGTAACGCTTGCCATTGGCTATTGGCGGAGCATGATTATGCGGTTCGGCAAACGTCTGAAACATGAAGATAAAAGACGGTGGGATAGAGAAAAATGTCTCTTGTGGGACCACCGCAAAGAACACCTTGGAAACCATTGAAGCTGGAGTCCAATCATCCACATTCAAATGAATCGATGCTTCTTCACAGGCATTCCCGACTCCCGCATGGTGATCATCCTCACAACAATCGTCTGGTTGGATAAACCAAGATTGCTCAGAACCGCAACAGCAAGCATGAAAATAGACCGTTGGGCTAAAGGCCACAGCAAGATGCAGAACGATAATGCCGATTAATTTCCAACGGTGCATGATACAAAGATAAAAAATATCTAATCAATTGAACCGGGTTGAAAAAGGATAAAAATCTATGCCCTGATTATCTTTACCCCATGGAACCCTTTATTGTAGGTATTGCTGGAGGCAGCGGCGCAGGAAAGACCACCTTCTTGCGGGCGTTGATGAATCATTTCACCCATGGACAAGTGGCGCTTGTCTCTCAGGATAATTATTACAAACCCAAGTCGCTGCAAAGCGCGGATGAAAATGGCGTCATCAATTTTGATTTGCCGTCCAGCATTGACGATGCGCATTTTGTCAAGGACATGGACGATTTGTCCAAAGGGAAGTCCATCACCAAGGTGGAGTACAACTTCAACAATCCTGCATGGGAGCCCCAGTCCATCGTGGTTGAGCCTGCACCTATTATTGTGATGGAAGGATTATTTGTGTTTCATTTTCCGGAGATCATGAACCGCCTGCACTACCGGGTTTACTTGGACGCAGATGTTGATTTGCGCTTGCAGCGCAGGGTGAACAGAGACGGCAAGGAGCGTGGCTACCCCGAGCACGAAGTCCGCTACCAATGGGACAATCATGTGAGGCCAGCCGAGTTGCAATACTTGGAACCCTATAAGCAGCAATGTGAGTTGATTGTATTGAATGACCACAGCTATGAAATTGGATTGCGCGTTTTGGTGGAATCGATTGAAAAAAGAATTGTTGGATAGAACAAGGATCTTTTTCTTTTGTTATAGAGAAAAAACACCATGAAGAAAATATTTGTATTGGCCAATTGTGGCACCTGTCAGCGCATTTTGAATGACTTGGGAACCAAGACCAAGGGGTATGAAATCCAGGACATCAAGACAGAGAAAATTGCGGCCAAGGATTTGGACGAGATGAAGAAATTGGCGGGAAGCTATGAGGCGTTGTTCAGTCGCGTTGCGATGAAATACCGTTCCATGGGATTGAATGAGATGGAGTTGACGGAGAAAGATTACCGCAAGTACATTTTGGAGGAGTACACGTTTCTAAAGCGCCCGGTAGTGGTGAACGGTGATCAAATCTTTATTGGCAATAGTAAGAAAGTTGTGGAGGCAGCGAAGGAGGGGATGTGAATCCACTTTATTTTCTCCTATATCTCGCCTGACTGCCATGTCGTCGCTTTTGATTTCGGATATAAGAATGCACAATGGGCACTGCTTCATCGCCCAATGCCTTGGCCCAAAATCCATCTTGCCATTTGAAATGCTCCGGAATCAAGTTGTTTTTATTGACAAAATAAGAAGTACTTCCTTTTACCTGCTGCATAATTGTAGCCAACGCAACATTTGGATTCAGCAAAAATAAAGCATGCACATGGTCTTGCATTCCATTGATTACACGGACAGGGCATCCCATTTTCTCAAATTGCTCCCGCATGTGTTGATGAATCTGACTTTCAACTTCGTGTTGAAAAAAAAAAGACCGGTACTTGGTGGACCATCCCGCGTGGATCCAAATGCGAACATAAGAGTTGGGCATAGCGAAAATATTTATCGCAAAACTATTTCGAAGAAATTCTCAAGCACAAAATTGACGCCTATAAACTATGGGTATCTCAAGCCACTGCTATTCACATAATAAACCCGGCTGCCGTCCATTCTATCCCCCTTTATCCCCGTGGACTTCAGTCCACGGCTCACCTATTCTCCGTGGGCTGAAGCCCACGGCCACGCTGAAGCCCACGGCCACGCCTAAGCCCACGGCCACATCCTACCCTTACCTTTGCCTCAAATGTCCTCAAAAACCATCGCTCACTTTCTCCTCTTCGCCGTTGCACTCATCTACAGCGCCAACTATGTTTGGGCCAAAGAGGTGATGCCCCATCCGATTCCGCCCAACGCGTTTATTCTATTGCGTGCGGCTGGTGCTACCGCATTGTTCTGGATTTTTCTTAAAAAATATTGGATTCTTCCTTCCCGGCAAGATCTCGTGCGACTTGCACTGTGCGGTCTGTGTGGGGTGACCATCAACCAACTCTTCTTCTTCAATGGTCTAGCCATAACCGCTCCCCTCCATGGCGCCATCATCATGATTCTCACCCCTATTATTGTCACCTCTTTCTCCATTTTCGTGTTGAAACAAAAGACAACTTGGATTCAATGGTCGGGTATTGGCATTGGTCTCTTGGGAGCCATTGGTTTTATCGGTTATGGCAAAAACAATCCCATGAGTGGTGCTTCTGCCTTGGGCGACCTTTTCATCCTCATCAATGCCGTCTCCTACAGCTTCTACCTCATCATGGTAAAACCGCTCATGTCCAAATACCACCCGTTGAGCATCATCCCTTGGGTATTCACCTTTGGCTTGATTGGCGTACTCCCTTTTGGCTGGTCTGAACTTTCGCAAAACATCCATTGGAACCTCGCTCCGCATCAATGGGCCATTGTGGCTTTTGTCGTGGTCTGCGTTACTTTCATGACCTACCTCTTCAACATCATCGCCATCCAAAAACTGTCTCCCACCCACGCAGGTGTTTACATCTATCTGCAACCGCCTATCGCGGCAATCTTCAGCGTATGGGCGGGTTTTCCAGTGGCCGACCTATTCAGCATCCCAAAAATCACTTTCACAGCGATGATCATTATCGGTGTATTTGCGGTAAGCCGAAACACCCAATGATATTGTTAAATTCACTTTAAGATTGAATGAATGTTTGTTTCGCAAGTAACTTGCGAGAATGATTTCAAAGAAAAAAATTACAGCTCTCCTTTTATTTATTTTATCTTTTAATACAATTATTTTCGCGCAATGGCGATCCTCAACACCCTATGCAGGGACGTTGCAGGACATTGTCTTTGTTGACCGTCAAACAGGTTATGCCTGCGGACAAGCTACTGGCGTAGGTACTTGTGTAAGCACCGCTTCCATTCTTAAAACCATGGACGCAGGAAAAAACTGGACCCGGATGAATACAGGAACCAGTGTCCAAATGAACAAAATGTTCTTTCTTGATGCCTACACGGGTTGGGCCATTGGCGCTTCAAGTACAGTGATCAAAACCACAGATGGTGGTGTAAACTGGAGTACGCAAACGACAGGTATCGGTTCAGGGCTAAACGACATTCACTTTCCAACTGCTACTACGGGTTTTGTAGTCGGACCCAGCGGCGCATTGCGCAAATCGACCAACGGCGGTTCTTCTTGGACCACCATTGCTTCTGGCGTCACCACTACGCTAAATGGCGTTTACTTTGTGAATGCCAATACGGGATTCATCGTAGGTGCCAGCGGCGTGGTGAGGAAAACCACCAATGGCGGAACTTCTTGGACCACTGTTTTTACAGGAACCGACTTCTTCAAATCGGTTTATTTCAGCGACGCCAACCACGGCATCATCATGACTCCCTATAAATTTTACATCACTGAAAATGGAGGGACTTCTTGGACTTCCATTGATGGCGATCCATCATGGCTGATTCTTAAAATGAAATTTGTCACTCCCGAAATTGGCTTTGCCGTTTCAGATCCGGGTTTGTTATTAAAAACAACAGATGGCGGATATACTTGGAGCACAGCAGCATTAGATCCCTCTGCCTCATGGCTATCGTTATCTTTCATTGACGATCAAAATGGTTGGGTTTGTGGGAACATTGCTCAAATAGACAAAACAAACGACGGAGGGAATACATGGACCAATTGTAACATTGGTCTAAGCACGCGCATTCTTAGCCTACATTTTAAAAACAGAACCACCGGGCTCATGGTGGGATACAATGGAAAATTGTACCGAACAGAAAATGCAGGTCTCACTTTTACCAAACAGCCCACTGGTGTTGACGAAACGCTGCTTTCTGTTCAATGGATAGATGATATGCAAGCCCTGGCCGTAGGGGATTCTGGAACAATTCTCAAAACAGACGACGCCGGAATCAGTTGGTCTAAAATACAACACAATTTTAACTATGTCATGGACGATATCTGGGTGGTGGATTCGCTTTATGCCTATATAGCGATGACCAATGGTCGTGTACTCAAAACCACCGATGCAGGTGAAACATGGACCTATCAAACCACCACTTCCACCGTCCCATTTACCTGCATCCACATGCTCAACCGAGATGTAGGAATGGTTGCCGGAAGCAATGAGGTCTATAAAACGACCAATGGCGGTTTGTCCTGGGTTCCAATGAATACCGGAATCCTCTTAAACACGGGAATTGAAGATGTATGGATGATTGATGAAAACATCGCCTATGTCGGAAGCGGTTTTGGAAAGGTTCACAAAACCCTCAATGGCGGGACCTTGTGGGAAGGGATTTATCCAACTTCCAACACCAATGCGGAGATTGATCAGATGCAATTCTTTAGCGAAAACGAAGCATTCTTTTCCCGTCTCAGTAGCCAAAGCAGAACCATTGATGGTTGCGTCAATATTGGTTCTGAATCCACTGCTTGCCTGGCCAACAATGGTGGGATGAACACCATTCACCTGCCCGAATATGGTTGGGGATTTGCCGGAGGCGGTTTACAAGGAGTGTTTCACACGTTGCAACAAAGTACAATTTACAATTGTAGATTACAAGACACCAGTTATTGTTCCGGTAGCAAAATACTTATTGGTTTCAACGCCACAGGGCTTATGTTGAGTACCCATGTCTTCACTGCTCAATTGAGCAATGCCAACGGCAGTTTTGCTAATCCTACCAATATTGGAACTTACACGTTGATGATGCCCACAGCAATGGCTTCTGGAGTCATTACTTGCACGCTTCCTGCCATGGCCAATGGAACACATTACCGTGTTCGCGTCATCTGCGACAATCCTGCCATGACCAGTCCAGACAATGGATATGATGTACGCATTATCAACAGCCACACACCCTCATTGACTTTGATGGTTAATGAAAATGGGGATTGCAATGAGAAGAACTATACCGTTCAAGCCATTCCTCAAAATGGTGGCATTTTCCCCATTTACACTTGGCAAATCAATGGACAAACACAAAATGGTTTTTCACCCATGTACAGCTATAGCAATGTACAGGACACCATTCAATTGACTGTCAGTATGAACAGCTCTTTGCTTTGTGTTACATCAGACAACCCAACCGCTTCAGTGGAATTATTGCCGGGAACGGGAAATCCCAACGTGCAGCTTGGTGAAGACATGGCCGTTTGCTTCAACTCTTCTGTTGTTCTTGAAAACAACACGACTGGTTCTCCGGAATGGACCATCAATGGTGAATTGTACAACAATACCGCCAACAGCATCGAATGGATGGCAACCCAAGATGCACAAATCACGTTAACCATTACAGACAGCTATGGCTGTCAAGGGTCAGACACACTTGAGGTTATTGCTCAATCTTTGCCGACTGCAGACTGGAACATCGATGATGTTTTTTGCGCAGATGACAGCGCCGTCTTTTCTGTTGAAGCAGATTCTACTGTAGCCATTATTGGATTTTCGTTTCCTGATATCGTCAGCCTTACTCCAACGCAATACCTCATTCCCAATCCCACGAGCGGAATCCTGATTGCTTATCTGACAGACAATAACAATTGTTCAAATTCAGATACCACAGCCTTTTCCATCTCAGACCAACCCTCACTTGATTTATCCGTATACAGCATTCCTTGCGTTGGCGATAACGCTATCTTGATGTTATCTACAGATGAAAATATTATTCAATGGAGCGAAAACAACATTGACTCCATCGGAAATCAATTGTACGCTTTTCCGTTAACAGATTCTTTGACCATAACCGCGTCGGTTACCAACAGTGATGGTTGTATCCAAAGTCAAAGCGTTTTCGTTGACCCATTTGCACTTCCGACTTTAATTCTTCCCGAATTCGTTTCGCTGTGCTTGGGTGATACGACATCTTTTGTCATTCCCAACAACAATCTCAATTTGACGTGGGAAAATAACCCTAGCATTGTCACCTTGGATAGCATTGCATTCGATGTGTTCCCCATTGAAGATACCGACTTCACGATTTCAGCATCAGACAGCAATGGCTGTTTCACCTCAGCCACGATATTATTAGATGTACTTCCTTTGCCTGAGATACCTACTCTAGATCTGAACGACAACATTCTTTCTTTGACCAACAGCTCTGGTTTATGGGTTGATTGGTACATGAATGGAGATCTCTTGTTGAGTTCTATTGTTGACTCTTTTGAGGTGAACACCAATGGAAACTACCAAGTAATTGTTACCAATGACAACGGGTGTTCCGCCACCTCTGATATCTTCATTGTTGAATTGGTCAATATAGCTGAAACTGATGCAACCCAAATAGAATGGATGTACAATAACCACCAACTCATCCCAAGTGTTACAATTTTCTATCCTGTAGATATTGTATTGTTTGACAACTCAGGAAAACGTGTTTGTGAGATCAATCAAGGCCAATCGCCTATTGCATTGCCAGTCGATCTATCAACGGGAATTTACATTTTACATTACCATGGGAAGGGATTGCGCGGGGTAACCAAGCTGTTTATTCCATAAAAATTATAGGAATAAAAAACATTAACCCATTGTAACAAAAGGGGATGCGTTTCTATGCGCATAACCTTTTCTTGTGTAGTCCTGAAAAACAACTTCCCTTTGCGACATGTTTGTCAAATCATTTGGAAGTGCCGTTTTCGGAATTGATGCCAATACCATCACCATCGAGGTGCAAGTAGAGCGTGGTGCTCACTTGATGATGGTGGGGTTGCCAGATACTGCAGTAAAGGAATCCATGCAGCGCATCAGGGCCGCGTTGAGTAATTTGGGGTACAAGAATCTTGTGAGGAACATTACCATCAACATGGCGCCTGCAGACTTGAGGAAGGAAGGAGCTGCTTATGACTTGCCTGTGGCGTTGGCGATGTTGGCGGGTACTGAACAAATGCTGTTTGATGAGCTAGATCAATATATCATCATGGGAGAGCTGTCCTTGGATGGGTCCTTGCGGTCCATCAAGGGCGCTCTACCTATGGCATTGCAGGCAAAAAAGGAAGGTTTTAAGGGCATTATCCTTCCTGCTTGCAACGCCGAAGAAGCAGCCATTGTCGATGGGATTGATGTCTTACCTGTAAATACACTCACAGAGGTTGTTGACTTTTTTAACAACGAAAAGAAAATCACCCCGCTGCAATCCAGCCTTACACAATTGCTCTCCACTACCATCAACCGTTATCGACTGGACTTCAAAGATGTCAAAGGGCAAATGAATGTCAAGCGTGCCTTTTTAATTGCTGCGGCAGGTGGACACAACCTCCTGCTCATAGGACCTCCCGGTGCCGGCAAGACCATGTTGGCCAAAAGACTACCCTCTATACTTCCCCCACTCTCCATGCAGGAAGCGTTGGAAGCGACCAAGATTCACAGCGTGGCTGGCAAGCTCAGAAACAAGTATGGGTTGATTGTTGAACGCCCTTTTCGAAGCCCGCACCACACCATCTCGGACGTTGCCCTCGTGGGTGGGGGAAGTATCCCACAACCCGGTGAAATATCATTGGCCCACCACGGCGTATTGTTCTTGGATGAATTGCCAGAATTCAAAAGAACGGTATTGGAAGTGTTGCGGCAACCTTTGGAAGACCGGGTAGTAACCATTTCGCGCAGCAAATTCTCTGTAGATTTTCCAGCAGGATTCATGCTCATTGCCTCTATGAATCCGTGTCCGTGTGGATACTACAACCACCCCGAAAAAGACTGTGTCTGTGCACCCGGTGTAGTACAGCGGTACTTGAATAAAATCAGTGGTCCCTTATTGGACCGCATTGACTTGCATGTGGAAGTTACTCCGGTAGCCTTTGACGAATTAACCGCGCAAGTGGAGGAGGAAAGTTCAGATAAAATCAGGGAAGCTGTCATTGCCGCGCGTTGTATTCAATTGCAACGTTGTAATATGCCCAACGCCAATCTCCAGAGCCAAGATTTGAAAAAACATGCTGCTTTGAATCAGACTTGTCAAGGGATTCTGAAAACAGCCATGGAACGGTTAAAACTATCGGCACGATCCTATGACCGCATCATTCGGGTAGCAAGAACCATTGCCGATTTGGAGGCATCGCCTCACATCCAATCCCACCACATCGCTGAGGCCATCAATTACCGAAGTTTAGACCGCGAGAATTGGTCGGGTTAAGCTTTTAACGTACCTTTCCACCATGGCAATGGATGGGATAATCATCGAAAAATGGAACTGGGTTAATTTGCAACAACACTACCCTGCTTTTTTTGAATTGTACGTAGAAAATACCCAAGGGCATGAGTTGGAAAAAACCATTTCAGTGGAATACATCCAAAAAAAAGCCGAACAGCTTCCCGCACTTTTTGAAAACAATCAGATCATTTTTCTCGCTGCATTAAACAACAATCAACTCGTTGGCTTTCTCTGGGCCTTTCCCAGAACCTTTATCGAAACGCAGCGCATCTGCATCAATGCCATCATCGTCAACGAAAATTACCGTGGCTTAAAAATTGGCGAACGCCTCATGACTGCTTTAGAAAATGAAGCGCATCAATTGGGCGTTTCTGAAATCGATGTGGCCACGGCCTCCTTCAAACAAGACACCATCGCCTGGTACCAAAAATTGGGTTATCTACCTGAAAGGGTTCAACTCTTCAAAAAAATATAAGCATGCTTTGGGGTTTCACTTTACGCACGCGCATCTACCTTTCCATGTTGGCCATCTTGGCATTGGCATTTTTGGTCACCGGTATCGTAGCCATCTACAGTGACATCGAGCAAAACAAAGCTTTTAAGCAAGAAGCATTGGAGCGCAAAGAAAAGTCTGTTCGCGCATCTCTCGACTACTTCTTGATTCACGAAGGCGGACACATGTCTCCAGATAGTGTTGCCTATAAATTTGCGGATAAAATCTGTGAGTTGGCTGATGTACACCAAATGTTCATTGGCCTCTTTGATTTACAGGGTGAATACCTCATCTCCAACAACAGTGCATACCTAGACTCTCTTCAAATTCCAGCCGTTGTTCCACTGCCCATTTTGAAAAGCATTCAGCATGGTTATGACAAAAAACTTCTTTTTGAAGAATACCAACATGAGGGCTATACACTAGCCTATTGGCTATTCAGCGACATCGATGGACACCCCATTGCCATCATTGCCATGGATTATTCCAATGCCGATGAAGAATCAAAAGATGTAAAGGATTTTTTACTCGGAGTGACTGGATCCTACCTTGTTCTCTTCTTCATTGCAGCTGTCATTGCCTTTATTCTTTCCCGGTATATCACGCGCTCCCTTCGCACCATTGCACAGCGAATGAAGTCTACGGATCTTTCTCAAAACTTTGAACCCCTGCATTGGGAATACCAAGACGAAATTGGAAATCTTGTTGTAGAATACAACAAAATGCTCTCCGTTCTCAAAATCAGCGCAGACCAACTCGCCGAAAAAGAACGTGAAGGCGCCTGGCGTGAAATGGCCCAGCAAATTGCCCATGATATCAAGAATCCGCTGACTCCCATGCGGCTTCGGGTTCAGCACCTGAAAAGGCAATTTGACAATGAAGACAAAGAACAATTTCAATCGCACCTTTTGGTTTTTATTCAAACGATGACGGAACAAATTGACGCACTGGCCAACATTGCCAATACATTTAGTCAACTTGCCCGCGCTGAAACTTTGGAAATGGAGAAAATATCACCTGAGATTTTCTTCCAATCACTAACCACTTTTTACAAAGATGAAGATTGCTCCATCGATGTATTTGTCAGCAATCCAAATGTATCCATTTCAGCCAATCACAATGCCTTACACCGCATCGCTACTAACCTCATCACCAATGCCATTCAGGCCAAAAAAGATGGAGTCAATATGCACATTGATGTTAAAATGGCTCAGCATTTTGGGAAAGTATTTGTTGTTATTCAAGACAACGGTCAGGGCATTCCTGAAAATATGATGGGTCAACTTTTTCAACCCAAATTCACTACCAAGAAAACAGGTTCAGGCTTGGGATTGGCCACCGCAAAAGCATTGATGGAAAAGATGAATGGCCAGATCTTGTGCAAAAGCCGTGACCAAAAAGGAACGAGGTTCTATTTGATTTTTCCTATTGTTGAGGGTGCGTAGGATAAATGACTGGACGTGATGGCGCTGCATCCATAGCAAAAGCGGGCGGTTGTAAATAAAGACAATACAATCCATCTGAAATTCCGTTATCCACAAAAATCATTTCTGATATGGTTGCTTCCGTTCTGACATGGTTGGGATAACCCCAAAATGCGTGGTGACAGGCCAAAGCTCCTCCATCCTCTTCTCTGTCTACGCTGGGTAAATCTACCAACAGATGCAAGATACCCAGGCGGTTTAACTCCAAGCCCACCTTGGATTCCAAATATGGAAAATTGGTATTGCTGTAATTCTTGGATTTCTTGTCATCACCATTGGGAAGCGTTCTAATAATCAAAGCCAAAGGAGCATGCGCCTCCACTTCCTTTTGAATTTGCGACCACCGCACAATTTCATCCTCCCCTTCCTTTTGTGGTGCTACGGTAATCAATAATGCATGTGCGATATAGGGACCTTTCCAGTTGGCAATCGGGTATTGATTTGAGTCAATGTGCCCATAAGTTTCCGTATGCGTTCCATGACCATGAGGATTGAAAAAAACATTGAAGAAATTGACTTTTCCTCCCAGTTGTATACTGCCCACAAAGCCATTCTCCATAACAGGGGAAATCACTGGAGGCGCAACATACCATGCTTTTGGACCATTCACCGACATTGGAATGGACAAGTCATGAGGTGATGAAAAATCAGCTTCCCACATGACTCCATGATGGACATAATTCAATGTCATGGGGCAATGAAAGGAATGGGATTCACTGGTTGTCCTGAATGCCAAAGTTCAAAACGCAAATGGGGAAACTGAAGACCCTGGGTGGGTTGACCCACAGATCCCAATAAGTCGCCGGCAAAAATCAAATCACCAACACGGTGCGTAACTTGATTCAAATTACCATAGACTGATACCCATCCATCGCCATGACTCAATACCATTTGATACGCATTTCTGCCCATAGGAACCAGACTCAAAACCCTGCCATCTGACACGGCAGAAACTGGAGAACCTTGAGGCGAGCCAATGTTTACCCCAAAATCACTGGCATCTTTGTTTTTCAGAATCTGGCCTTTCAGGGGAACCACAAACTCCTGTTTGGAAAAAACCAACGGACGCTTGGATTTCTTGGTGCGCATCTCCGTATCAAACAATGAATCCGCTTCTGTCCATTCCAACTTGGTGGTCTTCATCTCAGAAGTATCCACCGCATGGCGCACGATATCACCTGCCAAAATGGTTTGAACGCTTTGCAAATAAGCTTGGTTCTGCTTCAAAGCCCTGCTCAATGAATCAGCTTTGATTCGCGCATCACGCGCCTGCTCACGGTACTCAATGTCCACATATCCAGGAACCAAATAAACTTTGAGCGGCGTAAAGGCCACCAACAAATAAATGATGAATCCGAATACCAAGAGTAAACCACCAAACATAACAATCACGTTCATCGGTGTCAAGGAATAACTGAACCGCTCTTCAAAGGTGTTTTCATTGAGCAAGGTTAGCCTAAACCGAGACTTCAGTTTCTTGAGTAATTTTCTCCTTCTTGGTCGGCGTTCTCTTTTCATTGAAAAATTCAGAATTCCTACAAATTAAAGCAGGAAAATGAAATAAATTTGGACTTTTAGGGTTTTATCCAATTTTTAATGACCAAAAGAAACTTAGCCTATCCATTACCATTTATCATTTTGATGATGGTGCTTTGGGCATGCACCAATAAAAAGGATGGCGTGGCTTACAGAGCATACCACAACACCACGGCGCATTACAATGGTCACTTCAATGCGGATCAAGCCATGTTGCAGGCTGAAACCAAAATTCGCTCCAATACCATTGAGGACTTTGACAGCATTCTTTCTGTCATTGCGCTGGGCAGTCCTGAGGGAGGGCAAGCCGCACTTGAGGATTTGGAAAGAGTCATTTCCAAAACGGAGAAAGTAATTAAGAAACACACCATCACAGGAGAGCAAAAAAAGAGCATTAAAAAACCTTATTACAACAGGTGGATTGATGAGAACTATATTCTGCTTGGCAAGGCCCACTACTATAAAAAAGAATATGATGTAGCGGAGAAACTGTTTCAGTTTGTTTACAAGAAATATACAGACCCCAACGCCATCGCCATGGGAGCCGCCTGGCTTTCCATCAGTTTGATGACGCAAGATGAATACAGCAAGGCCATTCAAATTTTATCGAAAGAAGAGTTGAACCCAACTGCTTTGGAGCCAAAAACCAAGGTTTTTTACCACTCCACATTGGCTGAATTGTATATTAAAACCAAAAAATGGGACAAGGCCAAAGACCAGCTCAACAATGCCCTCACTGCCACAAAAAAGAAAAAAGAAAAAGCGCGTCTCTACTTTGTATTGGGCCAAATCTATGAGCACTTGGAGGAGTACAGCAGTGCGCAAAACCAATACCTCAAAACGCTAGACTCCAAACCAAATCCTGAGCTTGAGTTTCAAGCAAAAATGAAAAAAGCACTCAATGCCATTCGCAATGGTTCTAGTGCACTCATAGCGCGTCAGGAACTATTGGAGATGTTGGAAAATATCAAATACAGCGATTACAAAGATCAGATTTACTTCACACTTGCCCTAATGGAAGAAGAGCAGGGCAATGAAGGTGAGGCTAAAAAGTTGTATAATAAGTCCATTCGCTCCAGTAAAAAAAATAAAAAACAAAAAGGAAAATCCTTCTTGAATTTGGCAGACCTGCACTTTGATGATCAGGAATACGTCTCAGCTCAAAGCGCATATGATAGCACGCAAAAATTGATTGACCCCAAACACCCGAGAATTGAAGAGATCAAAGGAAGAGCCAAAAGCCTTACTGAATTGGTCTCCTATCTCAATGCCATTGAAAACGCAGACAGCCTGACCAGAATTTGCGCACTTGATCCCCCAGCACAGCTGAATGAGATGAAAAAAGTGCGCGAAATTTTAATTGCCAAAGAAGAAGCCAAAAGAGCTGAAGAGGCCCGATTGGCCGCTGAACGACAAGCTGAAGCGCTGGCCAACAGCATCCCAGGCGGATTTTGGTGTTATAATAAAGAACAACGAACCAAAGGATATGAAGAGTTCTTGTCCTATTGGGATGAACGGCCATTGAAAGACAACTGGCGACTCAATAGCAAGTTGGCCCAGATGAATGACATCCCGGATGAGCGACCCAATGCCTCAACCGAAGGAACAGAAAATGCAGACAATAGCGCGGAAAAAAGCATTGCCTCTGCCGATGATTTATGGTTGAAATTGCCCTGCAAAGATGATAAAGCGATGAAGGCCCTGATTGTGGGAAGAGAAGAGGGCTACTACAAAGCGGGGTTGGTTTACAAAGAAGATTTGAATGACCCTTCCAGCGCCATTCAAATTTGGGAGAAAGCACTTAATGCTTTAAAAGACAACGATTACACCCCATTGACCTATTACCAAATCTATCGCACCTATTGGAACATAGA
>CANEVR010000010.1 GCA_947442505.1 Flavobacteriales bacterium
CTGCTCGGTAATTTTCCCCAATAAAACACTGCGCTTCATCATGGGAAATTCATTCTGCAAAAAATATTGCTTCAACAAACTATCCTGAGGAATGGCTGGTGTATAACAAACCCAAATTTTTTCTACTGGGGTCAATCGAATCAAGGATGGGAGATGCAACAAATCATCTTCATAAGTGACATCAATGCCTTCCTGCTCCAATTGCTGCGTCAGTGGGGTACTTGTTTTATCATATCCCAATACAATATGCCCCTTGGCATGAAAGAATCTAGCCAAAGCAGACATACCAATTCCTCCAATGCCGAGAAAATAAAAAATGGTATCCTTACTCCAATGTTTATTCTGCATGACAATCTTTCTTCAGCTGGTTAACAATATCAGTACTTGCATTTGGTCGAGACCATAGTTGCATGTTCTTGGTCATCGTTGCAACATCCACTTTACCATCCAACAAATCCTTCAAGGTTGACATCCACATTTCTGACAATGATTTCTCACGTATCATCAATGCTGCTTGAGCTTCCACCAATGCCATGGCATTGTGAGTCTGATGATCCTCGGCTACATATGGTGAGGGTACAAAAATGGTTGGCTTGGCCACCAAGCACAATTCCGAAACAGACATTGCACCTGCCCTGCTGACAATAATATCTGCTGCAGCATATGCGTGATGCATCTCATGTATAAATGGCCCCACCCACAATCCCGGCGTTTCTTTCCATTTGCTTTGAGGCAAATAATTTTTTCCTGTCTGCCAAATCACTTGCACGTTCAATTCTAGTAACGCGTCTAAATTGGCCTCCATGGTCCGGTTCATGGCACGCGCGCCCAAACTACCACCCACCATCAATATGGTTCTCTTTCCCGGTTGCAATCCAAAGTGAGACAAAGCTTCTAACTTGGGATACCTTTCATTGTCCCAGACAAAACGAATGGGATTTCCCGTTTGCATGATTTTTTCTTTGGAAAAAAATCGCTCCATTCCAGGATACGCTGTGAAAATCCGTGTTGCCTTTTTTGACAATATTTTATTTGTAACTCCTGCAAATGAATTTTGCTCTTGAATAAAAATCTTCTTACCCAAAGCATGGGCTGCCCACAATGTGGGGCCGCTGGCATATCCACCCACTCCAATGACTGCATCGGGCTTGAATTGCCAAATCAACTTGATGGCCAAAATCAAACTCCATAAAATTTTAAAGGGAAGCAATAAATTCTTCCAATTCAATTTGCGCTGAATACCTGCAATGGGCAGTCCAACAATGTTGTAACCAAACTGTGGAACCTTCTCCATTTCCATCCTACCCTTGGCACCAACAAACAAAATCTGAATATTGGGATACTGCCTTTCCAATTCCTGCGCAATGGCGATGGCCGGGAAAATATGCCCGCCAGTTCCACCTCCTGATATCACCACTTTATTGAGCATGCTGAACCTCCGTTGTTGGTTGTTCTTCTAAAAATTGATCTTCATCTACTTCGCCCTTGCCTCTTGTCACACTAATGATCATAGCGATGGACAAACATGTAAATAAGGTGGAGGTACCTCCCAAACTAATGAGCGGCAAAGGCTGTCCTGTTGTTGGAAAAAGACTTACCGACACCGACATATTGATCAATGCCTGTATGACGATAATGGAGGACAGTCCAAATACCATCAACTGTCCAAATCGAGAGGGACAAGTCAAAGCTGTCCGCACCGCTCTAAAATAAAAACTCAAATAAAGCAAAATCAAGGACAAACCACCAGCAATCAATCCGTACTCCTCAATGATAAAAGCATAAATCATATCCGAATAAGGATGGGGCATAAAATTCCGAGAGGATCCAGTTCCGGGTCCTTTGGGAATCAATCCCCCAGAGTAAATGGCATATTTGGCCAAATCTGCTTGATAGTTTCCTTCCGCATCTCCTTCCACTTTGTTCAAAATCCTGTTCTTCCATGTACCATAACGAGGTAAAACTTTTTCAGGGCCATATTCACCCACGACAATCACCAAGGACAAAATCAAGCCGACTCCACCAATGATGGTCAACAAAAATTTCCATGGATAACCAGAAACCAGTAACATTAAGAAACAAACCAATCCCAACATTGCACTGGTAGAAAAATTAGCAGGAAAAATCAACCCACATACCAATGCTATCGGAAGGACAATGGGCCAGAAGGTTCTGCTCCAATCTCCAAACTCAGACTGCCGCAGCGTGAGCATTCTCGCCAAATAAACCAACAATACCACTTTGGCCAAATCACTGGTTTGAAAAGAAATGCCCAAGCCCGGAATCTTTAGCCATCGGTCTGCATTGTTGATATTGGCTCCATACAAAAGTGTCACAGCCAACAGGCCTACAGTAATCCAAATCAATAGTTGAGAGAACTTAGAAAAATAACGGTAGTCGATGCGGTGCACCACAAGCATAATGGCCCATCCACCCAGCAGCATCTCCATGTGTCTTCTCAGCACACCAAAACTACCTTCTGCATTTTTCCCTAACGTAGAAATTCCACTATATACCGCGAGAATAGATACCACAGTCAGCACCAATGCCACCATCCAGATAACCTTATCTCCTTTTAAATAGCGAAACATAAAAAAAGCTTATAAACCTTTTACAGCCTTTTTGAACTGACGACCTCTGTCTTCATAGTTGTCAAACAAGTCAAAACTCGCGCAGGCAGGAGACAATAAAACAGTATCTCCTTCTTTGGCCAATTCATAAGCCACACGAACTGTATGCTCTGCATCAGTAGAGTCTACAATAGTATCTACTACTTTCTCAAAAGCCTTTCTGATCTTGCTGCTGTCCTTGGTCAAACAAATAATGGCCTTAACACGTTTAGAAACCAAAGGCAACAATTCATTGTAATCATTTCCTTTGTCCTGACCACCTGCAACCCAAATGATTGGGGTGTTGATGCTCTCCAAAGCATACCAGGCTGAATTGACATTGGTGGCCTTGCTGTCATTGATAAAGCTCACGCCGTGAACCTTTGCAACAAACTCCAAACGGTGTTCGACATTTTCAAAATTCTCTAAACTTTCACGAACAACCTCCTTGCGCAAGTCAAGAATTCTAGCCGCTACTCCCGCTGCCATTGAGTTGTTCAAATTGTGCTTTCCTTTTAAAGCTAATGAAGTGATTTTCATAATTACTGGGTTTTTATGGATGTTGATGTTGATGTTTTCATTTTGAACAAAGGCACCTTCAAATTCATTTCCTTCTTGAACATCATTCAAGGTGAAAGGAATCATTGTAGCACCGATTGTATTTTGAGACAAATACTTTTTGGTCTCTGGATCGTCTTGACTATAGATGAAATAATCAGATGATGTCTGGTTTTGGGCTATTCTAAATTTGGAGGCCACATAATTCTCCATATTGTAATCATACCTATCCAAGTGATCGGGTGTGATGTTGGTCAAAATGGCAATGTCCGCCTTGAACTGAAACATGCCATCCAACTGAAAGCTGCTCAGTTCAAGCACAAACCAATCAGGTTGTTCACCGATTAACTGTCGAGCAAAACTCTTTCCAACGTTACCTCCCAATCCCACTTTCACTCCAGCACTTTTTAATATGTGATAAGTGAGCAAGGTTGTTGTGGTTTTTCCGTTGGAACCAGTGATGCAAATGGTCTTGGCATTGTTGTATGGAAAAGCAAATTCCATTTCTGAAACAACCGGAATTCCTTTGGTCAATAGCGATTGAACAATGGCTACTTTTTCTGGAATACCAGGACTCTTCACCACCACGTCAGCATTTAGAATCAACTCCTCAGTATGCTGACCTTGCTCGTAGGCTATGCCATTGGCATCCATCTCGGCCGCATACTCTTGCTTGATCATTCCCTTATCCGAAACAAAAACGTCATAGCCGTGGTGCAAGCCCAAGAGCGCAGTGCCTGTTCCGCTCTCACCTCCACCCAATATGACCAAACGCTTTTTCATTATCTGGTCTTTAAAGTGATGATGGTAACTACAGCCAAAATGATTCCGACAATCCAAAAACGAGATACGATTTTGGCCTCATGCATTCCCTTCTTTTGAAAGTGATGATGCAAGGGAGACATCAAGAAAACTCTTCTTCCCTCTCCATACTTTTTCTTGGTATACTTGAAATAAGCAACCTGAATAATGACAGATAAGTTCTCAATTAAAAAGATGCCACACAACACAGGAATCAGCAGCTCTTTTCTGATAGCAATAGAAAACGTTGCGATGATTCCACCCAAGGCCAAACTTCCAGTATCACCCATGAAAACTTGTGCGGGATAAGAATTGTACCACAAGAAACCAACACATGACCCCACAAATGCCGCAATAAAAATGGTCAACTCACCACTGCGCGGGATGTACATGATGTTCAAGTAATCCGCAAAAATGTAGTTACCTGAAACGTAGGCCAAGATGGCCAATGTCACTCCAATGATTGCGCTTGAACCAGCCGCCAATCCATCTATACCATCTGTGATGTTGGCACCATTCGAAACGGCGGTCACAATCAGAATCACCACCAATGTAAAAACAATCCAAAGTGACCAAGCATTGCGCCATGAAGCAGGCAACAACCAACTATAATCAAACTCATTGTCCTTGATAAATGGAATGGTGGTCTTAATGTTTTTATTCTCCTCCCAATTGGCCACTGTACTTGATTGGCCAGTCTGCTCAACTGTTTCAGTTGTCGTAGCTTGGTGATCCGTCCTTTCTTTGATGGTCACTGTTGGATTCCAGTACAACATGGAAGCCACAATGACACCTGCACCTATCTGACCAATAATCTTAAACTTCCCTGCCAATCCTTCTTTATCCTTTTTGAAAACCTTGATGTAATCATCCATGAATCCAATCATCCCCAACCAAACTGTTGCAATCAACAAAGTTTGGATGTACACATTGGTCAAATCAGCAAACAACAATGTTGGAATAATGATGGACATGAGAATGATAATCCCACCCATTGTAGGCGTTCCTGTCTTCTGCATTTGCCCATCCAATCCCAAATCACGAATGGTTTCCCCCACCTGCTTTCTGCGCAACCATCCAATCAAGTGCTTACCCATTACCATGGATATCACCAAAGAGACGATCACTGCTGCAGCCGCTCTAAAACTGAGGTACTGAATCAATCTTGCTCCCGCAAAATCAAAATGCACATCCAAATATTTGATCAAATGATAAATCATTGCGCCTGCTGTTTAAGTATTTCTTGTACCATTTGATAATCGTCAAATGGATGCTTTACCCCTTGTATTTCTTGGTATTTCTCGTGGCCCTTACCTGCAATCAAAACAATATCTCCAGGTTGTGCTAAAGAACAAGCTGCAGCAATGGCTTCATCGCGATTAACCATGGTCAATACTTTCCTTTTCTCAATAGGATCCAAGCCATTGACTATCTCTTGGATAATTTCCTTGGGCTCTTCACTTCTGGGATTGTCACTGGTGACAATTACTTTGTTGGCCTTGGTACAAGCAATCTGTCCCATGATGGGGCGTTTGGCAGCGTCCCTATCTCCACCGCAACCCATCACACAAATCAATTGCTCGTTCCCACCTCGAATAGCATTTATAGTATCCAACACATTGGACAATGCATCTGGTGTATGCGCATAGTCCACTATGGCAATGACCCCTGTTTGAGATCGGAAATATTGAAATCTTCCCTCTGGTGCCTTTAGGGTGCTCAAAACAGTAAGTACGCTCATCTCATCCCATCCCAATTGCATAGCAATTCCATATACTGCCAATAAATTGTAGGCATTAAACTCTCCAATCAATTGGGTATACACTTCATGGTGCTGTATGGTCAAGGACAATCCTGAAAGCGCATTCTCGATGATGCGCGCGCGATAATTCGCCATGGACTGCAAAGCATAGGTGTACACCTTACCCTTGCAATTTTGGACAATCACTTCTGCATGCCGATCATCCGCATTGACAACAGCAAAGGCTTTGCTTCCCAATCCATCAAACAACATTTTCTTGGCGTGGATATAAGCATTAAAAGTCCCGTGGTAATCCAAATGATCATGCGTAATGTTGGTAAATGCTGCTCCTCTAAACTGAAGACCTGAGGTTCGTCTTTGATCCAACGCATGTGACGACACTTCCATAAAAACATGGGTGCAACCGGCTTCAACCATTTGTCCCAATAACTTTTGCAACTCCACTGCATTGGGTGTCGTGTGTGTTGCTGGAATCAATTGTGAATTGACTTTATTGACAACCGTCGACAACAATCCCGTCTTATTTCCCAATGCCATGGACAGCTCGTAACACAACGTCGCAACGGTTGTTTTTCCATTGGTTCCGGTAATACCAATCACCGCAAGCTTCTCCGATGGATTATCATAATAATTAGCTGCCAATATTCCCAATGACTCAGCAGAGTCACTAACCTTCACGTAAGTAATTTCCGGACGCAGGTCGGCAGGCAATTGCTCACAAAGAATACAATTCGCTCCCTTCTCTATGGCTTTTTCTATAAACAAATGCCCATCAGAAACACTACCCTTTATCGCAACAAAAAGGAAGAATGGTCGCACCTCCCTGGAGTCCATGGTAATGCCTTCAGTGGCAATGTGTGTGCTTCCCACCACTTCATCAATGCGCACTTTGTACAATATGTCTTTCAACAATTTCATTGCAATTGAAGATGTATGGTTGAACCTTTTTTTACTGCGGTACCAGGCTGTACACCCTGACTCACTACCCTTCCTTTTCCTGAGACTTTATAATGATATCCTGCTTGATGCAAGGCTTGCAAAGCATCTCTCATACCCATACCCAAACAGTTGGGCACTATACCTTCTCTCACATGCATCGTTGTCAACGATGCGCTGTGATCATCTCTGGTCAAATAACTCCAATCAGAACCGTTGTCTTTTGGGATAACCGGCAATCCAAACGCGGTCATTAAAGCATGTGAATTTTTCACCATGCCTGGTCTTAGATTAGGCATGATCGATGGACCAGTGGCTACCCAATTGTTGCCATGAATGTCCAATGTGGTGGCATAAATTTTATCCGCCAATTCTCTAAATACGGGAGCAGCAACCTTAGAGGCATAATAAACACCCCTAGGATCTTCAATCACAACAATGCAAGAATATCTAGGCTTATCTGCTGGAAAATACCCAACAAAAGATGCACGGTAACGGTTCAACTGATAATGTCCATTCTTCCACAACCAACTGGTTCCGGTTTTACCAGCTACCTTATAAGGTGACTGTTTAAAGGCCTCATAGGCAGTTCCGCCTGGCTCACCAACACCTTCCATCATCTTGCGGCATTGCTCGATGGTATGGGCAGATGCAATATTGTCTCGTAAAACAACAGCATCAAGGTTTGCGATTTTTCCGTTGGATTGCTTGACTCCCTGAACAAATGATGGCCTAACCATCTTACCTCCATTGGCAACTGCATTGTAAAAGGCCAAAATCTGTATGGGCGCAAAAGCAACTTCGTAACCAATAGACATTTGAGTCAAACTATTGGCACTCCATTTCTCGTCCTTCACTGAGGCATACACACTGGGTCTGCCTTCTCCTTTTAGATCAATACCCAACGTACTTCCCAATCCAAATCCATTCAAGTAATCCAAGAATTTTTGAGGCTTGGACGCAAATGATTTCCTAACACCTAATGCAGTTCCCACGTTGGACGATTTGGCAAATACATCCTTAATGGATATGCTTCCATACCCACCTTGGTGACTATCGTGAAGAACCACTCCGTTAAAATTTCGCTCTCCATTCCCAGTATTAACTGTATCATCAATGGAGATACTTCCCTCTTCCAAAGCAGCCATCAAGCTCATCAATTTCATGGTAGATCCTGGTTCTACAGATTGACTGATCGCATAGTTCATCAACTCAGAATAAGTGCTGTCCTTGGTTCGACCCAAATTGGCGATTGCCCTGACATAACCGGTCTCCACTTCCATCAATATGGCACATCCCCACTCTCCATTCAATGAGTCCAATTGCTTGCGCAATGCATGTTCTGCAACATCCTGCAAATGCACATCAATGGTTGCTACGATATCCAAACCAGGAATGGGCTCCTGAATGAACTCATCCGTCATTGGTTTCCAAACGCTTCCTGGAATCAACTCTTGTAATTGTTTACCTGGTCGCCCAGATAAAATTGAATCATAAGACAACTCCAATCCAACATTATCAGATTCCCTGAACAACCCAATGGTTCTGGATGCCAAACTTCCATATGGCTTCACGCGCTTCTTGGTTTCTTCAAAAACAAATCCGGTGCGATTCCTTCCCTTCTTCACATAACTCAATCGCTTAAATGAATTCAACTCCTGAAAAGTCATATTCTTGACCAACAACTCATATCTTGACTTCTTGCGAATTGCACTTTCTAGCAAACGCACAAAATCTCGCTTGGAACGTTTTGGATCTATGCCATGCAACACAACAGCCAATGAATCTTTGGCATCATCAAAAGCCTCCTTGTCTTGCATGGCCTGGGTGTCCCAACGCAATGCATATTCAGAAACAGTAGTCGCTAACAAGCTGCCATCAGACGACCATATTTGACCACGTGTAGGCTCTATTGACCTGACTTTACTGGTGAATGAAGAAGCCAATGCTGTTGCATTTTCATCTGGTATAAACTGCAACATAGCGGCCTTTCCCAAAATGGATGCTCCCACCAATATCAACAACACAAAAATGACATAGGTCCACGTGCTATTTATTTTCACCGCGCTGCTCATTTCTTCTGTGTGGTATCGATGTATTCCAAAACAATAGGCGGCTTAGACAATTCCTTCAAACCGATATTCTCAATATCCTTGGCCACCTCACTCTGTCTTCTTTTGGTCTCTAAGGCGCTCATTTGCTCATTGTAGATGGTGCGCTGCTCATTGAGCTCTTTCTCATGCTTGATAATGAGCTTATGATAATCCTCAAATTTGTATTGTAAAGCAATATCCAAAATCAGCAATACAGCTATAAATCCAATCAAACCCAGGTGCTTTTGAACCCATTCACTGGTCAAAATATCCCCTCCAAAAACAGCAGCAACAAATCCCTTCTTGGACTTTACGTCAGAGGCATTATTCACTTGAGTCGGAGTTTCTATATGTTCTGAATTTTGACTCATGCTAACTTTTCCGCGATGCGCATTTTGGCGCTTCTAGCGCGCGAATTATCATTGATCTCCTCTGCTGAAGGCAGAATGGGCTTGGCATTCAATGGCTTGAACGGTCTAATAATGTTGCCAAAAAAATCTTTCTCCAATTGATCTTCCACATTCCCACTTCTGAAGAATGATTTTACCATTCTATCTTCCAAGCTGTGGTAAGAAATAACAACAACACGACCACCCACTTCTACATAATCTTTCAATTGTGATAGAAAAGTCTCGAGCACTTCCATTTCTTGATTGACCTCAATGCGCAATGCCTGAAAAACCTGAGCCAAGTATTGATGATGAAACTTCCAATCTTCATCACCAATCAATACATGAATCAATTCATGCGTGGTGCGAATGGGACGCGCATTGACCATTTTGTGCGCCGCAACATGCGGACGATCAACCTCACCATACACACGTAAAATTCGTATTAAATCCTCTACGGGATAAGTATTCACCACTGTGCTGGCATTCAATTCAGCATGCTGATTCATGCGCATATCCAATGGGGCGTCAAAACGAAAACTAAAACCGCGATCAGCAGTATCAAACTGATGACTGCTCACGCCTAGATCTGCTAAAATCCCGTTGACTTTTTTTACACCGTTAAAACGCAACCAATTTTTGGCATCGCGAAAATTCTCTTTGATTAATGTAAACTGAGCGCTCTGCGGAGCATTTGCCCATGCATCGCTGTCTTGATCAAAAGAAAATAATTTACCCGTTGTTAAATGTGACAAAATCTCTTGGGTGTGACCTGCAGCACCCATGGTGACATCCACATACGTTCCTGTTGGATCAATTTGCAAAGCTTCGATACTTTCTTGGAGCAAAACAGCCCGATGATAAGAAGACTGGTTCATCTCGCTCGTCTCCATTTTATTGGTTTTGGGCGTTACGTTCAATATCCTTTCTAACGTCTTCTGCTAATGAGCCAAAATCAAAATCCTCATCCAAAATCACTTCGTCGTGATTCTTGGAACTCCACAATTCCATCTTCTCTCCAAGACCTGTGATGACGCACTCGTTGTTTTCATCGATATCAATTTCCGCATATTCCAACAAAGCAGAAGGCAGTAAAAGCCTTCCATTGGAATCCAACTCGATAAGAGTTGCACCCTTCATGAATTTGCGTTGAAACAATTGATGCTTTTGATTATAACGACTGAGACGACTCATCTCTTCATTCACCTTATCCCATTCAGGTTTCGGGTATATCACCAAGCACTTTGAAAAGATGTCGCGATTCACTACCAACCCATGATGAACATGGTGCTCCAATTGCTTGCGCAACTTCCCTGGAAAGAGCAATCGCCCTTTGGGATCTAGTTTGCAATGATGTTCGCCGAGCAGGTTAAGCATGTGAGGTAATGTGTTGGGTACGAAATTAAAACAAATTTCCCACTTTTTACCACAGACTTACCAAAAATCACCACTTTTTAATAAAGATCAATAGGCTATAAAATCCCCAATAAACCAAAAAAGCCTTATTTTACAAGGTTTTAGAACCCCTATTTACCACCAAATCAAGCGGTGGTAAAAAGTGGGAATGTTAACAACTTTAGGTGAAAAACTTCTGAAATGAAGCCGAGCTTAGTGAAGTGGGCGTCTTTTAATCAATCCTCCCTTGGTATCCTTGATGGGATGCTGAATAATAAAGGCATTGGGATCGACACGCTCGACCAAGGCTATTAAATTGGAAACTTCCAACCGAGTAATGGCGCAAAAAATAATGCGCTTGTTCTCATGACTGGGAGACACATCCCTAAAACCAAACTCCCCTTTGTAGATGGTCAATCCTCCAAGCAGCTGTTTGCGAATCACTTTCTCGATGATGGTGGAATGGTGTGAAATAATGGTAACTCCGATGTACTCCTCCCAACCGTTGATGATAAAGTCAACTGTTTTGGAGGCCGCGAAATAGGTTAGCGTCGAATACATGGCCCTTTCAATTCCAAACACCCAAGCTGCAGCAAAGAACAATAGAATATTGAAGGTCGCAATAAAATCACCTACGGTTAATGTGGACTTTCTGCTAATGGTCACAGCCAAAACTTCTGTTCCGTCAATCACTCCGCCACCACGCATGGCAAAACCAATTCCTCCTCCAAGAAAAACACCACCAAAAACTGAAATCAACAATTTGTCATTGGTAACAACAGGAATTTGAATAAAATGAACCAATACAGCCAACCCTATGATGGCCAACGCTGACTTAATGGCAAAAATGAGATTGACTTGTCTGTAGCCCAGATAAACAAATGGAATGTTTAAAACCAAAATCAATACGGACAAATCCCACCCCCATTTGGCTTGAACCAACAAAGAAATTCCCGTCACCCCGCCATCAAGAAACTGATTGGGCAGCAGAAACCCCTTGAGTCCGATACTGGCCAATACAACTGCAATGCTGAGCAATAGAGCGTCTTTTAAATAATTTCCCCACGATACTTTCGACAATTGTTTGCGCATGTACAAATTTTTGTTCAATTCAAATTCAGCCTTTCTGGAAATGAAATTGTTGTGAGCCATGGAATGTTAAAAGCTAGCCATTGACTTGAAGTGTTGCTCCAAAAAAATAGATACCTTCGCTGTTGATTCAAATCCGAAGTATGGAAGAGTATTTAAAAACAGAAGGAGAATTTCAATTCATAGACAAGGGACAAGGAAAACCGCTTATCCTACTGCATGGGCTTTTTGGAGCTTTGAGCAATTTCAAAGAGGTACTCGATGAATTTTCTCAAACCCATCGGGTATTGATCCCGATGCTTCCGTTGTACACCATGCCTGTGCTATCCACTGGTGTAAAGTCACTGGCTGAATTCTTGCACCGTTTTATGGATCACCATCAATTCCCAAAGGCATTGTTATTGGGAAATAGTTTGGGAGGGCATGTGGCGTTGGTTTATACCAAAATGCACTTGGACCGTGTGGAAGGATTAATTCTCACAGCCAGCAGCGGATTGTACGAAAATGCATTTGGATCCAGCTTTCCCAGAAGAGAAGACAAAGAATTCATCAGACAAAAAGTAGCTTTGACGTTTTATGATCCCAAGCATGCCGATGACGCATTGGTAGATGAATGTTTTGAAGTGGTGAATGACCGCAATCGCGTGCTGCGTATTCTGGCATTGGCCAAGAGTGCTATTCGACACAACATGGCCGATGACTTGGTGAATATGAAGGTTCCCGCTTGTTTGATTTGGGGGAAAAATGACACCATCACTCCTCCTGAGGTGGCCGATGAATTTCATCACCTTTTGCCCCATTCTGAGCTTTATTGGATAGACCAATGCGGACACGCGCCAATGATGGAACACCCCGCCCTCTTCAATACCCATTTGCGTCAATGGCTCACACTAAATAATCTCTGATATGCATATACTGGACGCTGTATTCTTGATGTCCAACACCAATGTGACGGGTTGCCCGCCAGCCAACCTTCCTGAGGTTGCTTTCATCGGCCGATCCAATGTTGGAAAAAGCAGTTTGATCAACATGTTGGTCAACAAAAAAGGATTGGCCAAAACATCTGGCACGCCGGGTAAAACGCAAACCATCAATCACTTTGAAGTTCAAGTAAAAAAAGGAACAAATTGGTATCTAGTTGATTTACCTGGTTATGGATATGCCAAAACTTCAAAGACTTCGCGCGGGGATTGGAAAAACATGACCCGTCATTATCTGAAAGAACGTGAGAATTTGAAATGTCTTTTTGTGCTTGTAGACATCCGTCACGAAGCACAAAAATTGGATATTGACTTCATGGAACAATTAATCAATGATGAGTTCCCCTTTTGTCTTGTACTCACCAAAGCCGATAAACTAAAGGAAAAGGCGGTGGTACAGGCATACGCGGATTATGAAAACAAACTCATCGAAAGATGGGGAGATGCTCCTACGATGCTGGTCTCTTCTGCAGAAAGCCAACTGGGAAAAGACCAAATATTGAATTTAATTACAACACTCTTCGAAGAGGAAAAATGAACCACCCTTCCATTCATTGGGCTGAGGATTTGACTGGACTTTTCACTCCATTTGCCCAATCCATGTCTGAATATTCAAAGATTTACTTAATCATTGATGAGCAAGTGAGTACCATTTGGCTCAATGATTTATTGGAGCAATGTCCAGAAATACACCAAGCCAATGTGATGGAGATTCCCAATGGTGAGGAGGGCAAAGATTGGGACATCCTCAAGCACCTATTGGATCAATGGGTTGATGATGCCGCAGACCGACAAAGCCTCATCATCAATATTGGAGGAGGAGCCACCACGGACTTGGGTGGATTTGCTGCATCCATTTTCAAAAGAGGTTTGGACTTCTTTCATGTTCCAACCACATTAATGGCCATGGTGGATGCTTCATTGGGTGGTAAAAACGGAATCAATTTTCACGGAGTAAAAAACATTATTGGAACCTTTGAAGCACCCAATGAGCTCATCATTTGCCCCACATTCTTAACATCTCTCCCAGATGAAGCGTTGCTCTCAGGTATGGCAGAAATGCTCAAACACGGATTAATCAAAGACCAAGCCCTGTGGGAAGCCTTGACATCATTGGATGAAATAACAGCTGAGTCATTAACACCTTTCATTCAGAGAAACATCCAAATCAAATTACAAATTGTCGAGGACGATCCTTTTGAGCAAGGAGAACGCAAACTATTGAACTTTGGGCATACCATTGGACATGCCATTGAATCCCATTTTCTTCAGACCGATCAACCCAAAAGCCATGGACAATGTGTCGCTCTAGGAATGGCCTTTGCATCATTCGTTTCTTTTCATCAAAAGATGCTGAAGTTAGAACTCATGGATGAGATTGTTGAAAATTTAGAGGACTTGTATCAACTATCCGATATGTCGCTTCCTACTTGGAATGAAATTCATTTTTATTTACTTCAAGACAAAAAGAACAAAAGTGGGAACATTCAAATGGTCTTACTCAAACAAATGGGCAAATCACTATTCAACCAGTCTTTTTCTTTTCAAGAAATAGCGTTGTTGTATCAGGATTTCATTCCATTTATTCAAACGAAGAAAATACCAGATAGTAATTAAAATAACCAATAAGGGTGGCAATCGATAAGCCACCGTTTTCAAGTAATCTATTTTTGAGGAAGCTTGAATTGGAGCCAAACCATTCTGCGGATTATACCTAATGATTGGATTCAAATATACTTTCACATCCCACTTGTCTTTTAGTTCAACTCTTACATAGTGATGAATTCCTGAAAGATTGGTTACCCAGTCCCCTTGATGAATGGCCTCCCATTTTCCGGATTTTCCGTCAGACACCAACCTCACTGAATCCATACTTGAGGTTGTCAAGATCAATTGATTGTCCTTTACCACTAAATTATCAAGGGGGCAACCATGTGTTTGGTGGTATTGTAGAATAGAAGATTTTGTCTCATATGGCAATATAATCCCCATTGACCGGCCTTTCTTAAGACCCGACACAAGGTCTGCCAAACTATCTGACCAAATCCAAGTCCAAGCCCTGCCAACCTCTTCTTCTTCAAAAACATTGTGACAATCATCCGAGCCTAAGAGATAAACGGGATTACCCGACATCAAGGATGAATCCCAAACTTCCGTACTCACCCGAAATCTGCTGACTACTTCAATCAAATCATAACCGGACAATTCACGCATCTCATCAGGTAAATAACCATTCCTAAGTTTTGGATGCGCAAGAACGACCAAAGATTGAGGATTATCCGTCTTTATACGGTGAAGCATATCATTCTTATGCCCCGTCCATTGGTACAAAGGAAACTCCATCCAATTCACTGCTTGGGCATTAAAAACCAATTGATGCACTTTGTTCAATCCAAATCCATGTTCATATACTGAAATGTCATTGCTACCATTCAATAAATTGTACTCAGAAGTTTGGGCAACATGATAACCCAATTGTGCATACTCTTTTTGCATATCCGAGTGATCCCCGTGTCCGCTGGTTATACCCATCCATTGATGTGTATGTGAATGAAAGTTTGCCTTGTATGCTTTATCCTCACTTAAATTCTCATAAGGGTTGTGCCAATAGTCCCCATGAAATGCAGCTCTCTCTACAGGCTGATAGACCACCACTCTAAAGTACAATGAAGCCACAACCAAGATAACAACCCCAAAAAGGATTTTCAATGCCAGCAAACAAGCTCTCATGAATCAAAATAAAAAAAATCACTTTATTCTGAAGTGGTCGGAATTTTACCAAACCATTGCCTTTTCAACAATCCCATGTTCAACTTAAACATTCCGTAATGCATGAAAAATATTCATGGCGCAATGTTAACGGAAGAAGTAAAATTTGTGCGCTAATGAAATAATTATTTGAAATCGGATTAATAATAAGAACACATTTCAGCACGCAACTTTGAAAAAAAACTTGAAAAGAAAAATAGACCTTTTGGTTTTATCAGATATCCATCTGGGAACCTACGGCTGCCACGCAGAAGAATTGATCAAATATCTTCAGAGTGTAAAACCCAAGACCATTGTTCTAAACGGAGACATCATAGATGGCTGGAATTTTTCCAAAAACTATTTCCCACCTTCTCATTTGCAAGTTATTTCTGAGCTGATGAATTTCTTAACCAACGGTACCAAGATCATTTATCTCCCTGGAAACCATGATGAGTTTGCAAGAAAATTCTCAGGTAGAAAAATGGGGAATCTCATCATAGACAATAAGGCTGTGCTTGATTTGAATGGAGAAAAAGTTTGGATTTTTCACGGGGATGTTTTCGATATTTCAATGAAACAATCCAAATGGTTGGCTAAGATTGGAGGTGTTGGATACGATTGGCTGATTCTTACCAATCGACTCATCAACAAGCTCCTTGTGAAATTTGGAAAAGAACGCATTTCCATTTCAAAAAAGATAAAAAGTAGCGTCAAATCCGCCATCCGTTATATCTCAGATTTTGAAGACACTGCCATCAACTTGGCCATTCAACAGAATTACGATGTGGTTATCTGTGGTCATATTCACCAACCATGCGATCGCATGGTTGAGAATCAATTGGGAAAAATAAGATACCTCAATAGTGGTGACTGGATTGAGAACTTAACATCGCTCGAGTACAATGAAGGAGCATGGCATCTGTATCATTTTCATCAGGATCAAGTGCTACACAATCAACAATTGATTATCGAGAAATTGCCCTTCTTGAAAAACAAAGAGATTTTCCATAACCTAACCCAAGAATTTCAACTGCAATAATATGAAGATATTATACGCCATTCAGGGAGTTGGCAATGGGCACATTACACGTGCAATTGAGTTGATCCCGGTATTTGAAAAATTTGCTGAGGTGGATGTCCTTATCAGCGGAAGAAGCCAACAAGGACTATCACTTCCCTTTCATGTGCAATACTGGTACCACGGCATCACCATGATTTTGGACAATGATGGCGGAATAGATTTCACAGAGACATTTAAAAAAAATAAACTGAAAAGATTTTTTGATGAAATCAAATCACTCCCCATTGATGAGTATGATTTTGTTGTCAGTGATTTTGAGCCGATAGCCGCATGGGCAGCGCACATGTTCAATATTCCTTGCTATTGCATCGGCAACCAATTTGCTTTACTTGACAACAAAACACCTATTATCAATCGTGGAGATATCATTAGTAAGTTCTTCATTCAGAAATATGCTCCGTGCACAAAATCGTTCCCTATACACTTTCAACGCTACAGTAGCAACATCGAATTCCCAATCATAAGAAAATCCATAAGACAACTGAAACCCACCAATGACGGACATTACACTGTTTACTTACCTTCTTACTCAGATGAAGCGTTGATTAGCATGTTCAATCATTTTACAGATATCCAATGGAAAATATTTTCGTTTAATCAAAAAGAGACAAAGAAAATTGGACATTTAACTTTTCACCCAATTGACAATGAACTTTTCTCCTACAGCCTCGCCAGTTGTGCAGGAGTTATTACAAATGCAGGCTTCGGCACTACATCGGAGGCCATTTACTTCGGTAAAAAACTGTGCATTATTCCAATAAAAAAACAGTTTGAACAACTGTGCAATGCCAAGGCATTGTCAACCATGGGAGCACTTCAAATAAAAACATTGAATGAAAAATCGATTGATGCATTGCGTGATTGGTTGATTAATGGACAAACCCTCCACATTGACTATCCGGATAACACTGAACTTCTGGTAAATAAAATTTTCCACTACCATTTGGCCCATAAGGAACCCAATGATCGAGCAAAACTTTTACTACAACTCCAACAAAAAAGAATCTCCATCTCGTAAAACAGGAAACTGCGCCCTATAACTGTCTAGTTCTTCTTTGTTCACAAGAATTGTGCACACACCTGCTACATCTGATTTTGTCCACATTACAGACCCTTTTGGATCGATCAATGCACTATCGCCAGTGTAAATATTTTCCTTTTGATCCGTTCCTACCCGATTCACCCCCGCCACGTAACATTGGTTTTCAATGGCCCTGGCCTTAAGCAATGTCGACCACGCTTCACGGCGCGCACTGGGCCAATTGGCAACATAAATCAAAACATCATAATCGGGTGCGCCATGCTGATGGCGATTTCTGCTCCATACCGGAAAACGCAAATCATAACAAACGAGCGGACAAATGTTCCACCCCTTCCAATGCTCAATGATTCTCTCGGAACCCTTTAAATACGTTTTTTCTTCCCCAGCATAGGTAAACAAATGCCGCTTATCATAATGGGAAAATGTTCCATCTGGTCTTACCCAAAGCAATCTGTTGTACAAACCCATATTGTCTTTAAAAGCTACGCTTCCACAAACCACTGCATTCAAATCCTTTGACCACTTTCGCATCCAATTCAATGTCTCCGATGATTCTGAAAAAAATTCAGCTGCATTGGGATTCATCGTAAATCCAGT
The DNA here is from genome assembly GCA_947442505.1 of Flavobacteriales bacterium. Classification (GTDB taxonomy): domain Bacteria; phylum Bacteroidota; class Bacteroidia; order Flavobacteriales_D; family Sanyastnellaceae; genus CAMCTV01. Next base: position 18,084 of record CANEVR010000010.1, read on the forward strand.
AGTGAACATTTCTGGTAAAACAATCAAATCCGTTGCTTCCAATGTTTGCAATACACCATCGAATCGCAAAAAATTCTTAGCAGGAGACTCCCAACTCAATACGCTTTGTATCAAACTAATTTTCATGATACAAGATTAAAACATTTTATCGTTGGCATAATTCTCGGAACTCACAAAAGCGACAAGCATGCAAATTCTCCGTGCATGTGAACTCTTCCTTGGGCTTTGGTGTATTCTTAAATACATCTTGATTCAATGACTTTAACTCCAAAGTCTCAGTCTTCATGGTATCAATGAAATCAGTAATGTCCTCAGTTGTAATCTCTGGGCGAACTTCTTCAAATCCATCCCGAACATAACAAACGATGGGAATGACTTCATCAAAGTCATGATTAAAATGATAGCGGGCAAACAATGCGTAACCAATCAGCTGCTTTCGGTGTTTCACCAAATCTTGCTTGCCTGTTTTCCAATCCAAAATATAAATCACCCGTTCATGGGGCAGCATGAAATCCACTTTACAATAAGCTTTGATATTTTCAATGCGCGTCTCTCCATAGCCTGGAGGTTCTATGATCCATCTATCCTTGGAAGACTGAGGTAAATTTCTAATCCACTCAAAACGATCAGAAGTAACGATATTCTTCACCGATTGAAAAGCCCTTTGTCCCAATTCATGAGCGTCGATCTTCTCCAACTCCTTGTAATGAATCTCAGAAAATTCTTTACTGCTCACATACTCTTGCGTCCGAGCAAAAACAAACTGTTCCAACTTTTCCAATTGCACAGGTGAACTAGACTTCTGCAAGCGATGCAATATACTCTCTACCACATCGTGCACAATATTCCCAATCTCAAGAGGAATAGTGGTCATGCTCTTCAACCGAGCGATGCGCTTGATATCAAACTCTTGATCATATTTATCATAATACCTGTAAAAATATTTTCTCTTACACGTGTGGTAAATCTCAAAACGACTCACTGACCAACCCAACTCTGAGGTAAATGGAAATGTTTTCATGACACAAATTTCTATCGAACTTAAAGGTTTTTTGTCTACCCAAACAAACATAAATTATGCACATATCCCATTTCTCCTTATTTTAGGGGATGTTCCGAATTATAATTTTATTCACATTGTTCCCCATCATATCCATGGGACAGCATTTCGACGTGACACGACGAAAAGGAGGAACATACTTTTTCAGTCAATACTTTGACCAATACAATCGTCCTCTTCATGGCACGTTTGCAAACATCGAAGACAGTGTGGTGGTTACCCGATCATTTGATTATGGGATATTGACAAAAGAAACCAGGGATAAAAATGGATTTTCCAGCCACCTGTACCTCAGAGAAAATCCTCAAAGTCCGGTCGCATCTTACCGCATTTGGCACAACCCCAAACAACTCAATGAATTCTGGCAATTTACATTGGACAAAAACAATCACATTAGAATTGAAATCTCTGTTTTCCAAGAAAATGGATTCCCATTGATTCATCAAAATTTTTATCCGCTAACTGCCACAGAACACATCACTTATCATGGTATCCCTGAAAAAGAAGAAAAGATAGACCCATTGGGATACACCAATACTTGGCTGCCCATTGGCGTGTATGAAGAATGGAATGAAAAAGGCTTTTTAACACTGAGAAAGGAATACCAAGACACCGTCATCAACGTCGAAGAACAACAAAGAAGAAAAGGAAAATACATTGAGAACTATGCAGATGGTTCTGTCAAAATATTGGGACAATATGATGAATACGGTCATCCCATTGATAACTGGCTCAGCTTTCATGAGAACGGAAAAATCGCCAAAACCATTACCTATGAATATCCCAATTCCTATTACCTCATAGAAAGGATGGTTGAATTTAATGACAACACAATAAAAATACATGAAATCATCCTAGACGGAAATGGCGGAGGTTATGAAACGCGCTGGAATGACAATGGCAAACTATCCTATGAAAGAAAGATAAGAAATTACAATTGGGACAATAAAACGAGTTGGGAAAAATGGTATTACGAAAATGGCCTACTACAGCGTTATGTCAATATTGATCACCCCAAAGACACTGCAGAATCCAAATACTATTCAAACGGAAGTGAATGGTATATTCATTTGGAAAAAGAGAACGTCAGTTATCAAACAGAGTACTATTTCAATCACAAAAAGAAATGGGAAATGATTCAATACAGAAACGAACAGAGAGGTGAATATACGGAATGGACAGACCAAGGGGACACCATCAAAAAGGAGAACAGATGGATCAATGACAGGCACATACAGGAATTTGAAAAAGGTGAAATAAAAAGGAAGTATACCCGGAATCAAAATGGCATCAATGGGGATTTTTTTGAACGCATACAAGATGGGTGGATTGTACATCCATACAACAACGGAATTAGAACCATTGAGACACTTCCCATAGCCATTTCTTATCCAGATGCAGACGAGGAATTCAAGAAGATCATTCTTCCATACCTTGAGGAAAACACATTGAACCATCCCATAAAACACCAAAAGGAATTAAACAATAAAGACAAAAGCTTCATGGTTGCCCATTTCAACCGGTTCAAAGTGCTATTGAACGCCCACGAACTGAAAATAGAAGGCCTACAGATAAGCATGGGAAGAGGCGAACAATGGACCATTTTCGAGATAAAAACATTCATTGGCAGTCCAATCCACATCGTATTTTATGACAACGACTATTATGAATTCTTGAATAGAACTTCAGATTGGTTGGCTATTCCAACGTGGCAAGAAGGCGCCAGCTTCAAATGGAATTGATTTGATTTTCTAATAAGAAATCGCGCAGAATCTGATCACTCCAATAAATGGCATTTTTGGACCAGAGATTAAGCGCATCCAAACGCTCTTCTTCAGAGGGATGGAATACGCTCTTTAAGTGCATTGTCTTTCGGGACAACTGGGAAATAGCAATTCCCGTGGCCACGGAAACATTTAAACTTTGAGAAAACCCCGACATGGGAATAACAACTGACAAATCAGCCAACTCTCTGGCAACATCTGAAATACCTGTAAGTTCAGTTCCCATCACCAAAGCCACTGGACGTTTTGGGTGGTAATCTTCAATATCAATGGCAGTGGGGGAAAAATCAGTCACCACCAACTCAAAACCTTTTGACTTTAAGGACAACATCATTTCTCTTGGATCTTTACTTCTTTGAATGTCCATCCAATCCATGGCTCCCTTAGAAATTTTCCTATTCATCTCCCAGGGATGCTCGTCCTCCAAAACATGCAAGTATTGAACACCCATGGCATCGGCTGTACGCACAATGGCACTGGCATTTAGGGATTGATAAATGTTTTCCAATACAAGATGCAAACAGGTATTGCGCTGATTCCAGACCTGCTCAAACTTCTGCTGACGCTCAGGAGTAAGAACAGAACAAAACCTTTGATACAATGCTTTTTTTTGATCGAGTGTCATCGTGCTGGTATAAAAAAAAAGCCGCTCCTGACGGAACGGCTTTTCGGCTTTTTAAAGAATTAAACTTTAGCAGCCAATTCAGAACCAGCTTTGAAACGTACAACGTTCTTAGCTTTGATTTTGATTTCTTTACCAGTCTGTGGGTTACGGCCAAGACGAGCAGCACGCTTAGTAACGCTGAAAGAACCGAAACCTACTAAACCGATACGGTCACCTTTTTTCAAAGCTTTAGTAGTTACTTCGATGAAACCTTCCAATGCTTTCTTAGCATCAGCTTTTGACAACTTCGCTGAACCAGCGATAGCGTCGATTAATTCTGCTTTGTTCATTTTAATTTGTTTTTATAGGTTAATAATGTTGAACGAGACAAATGTAAAAGCAGAAAATCCTGAATCGCAAGTATATCAAGCCTTTTGGGATGATTTTGTTGAAAAATGTCTGTTTTTGTTCATAACCACACCGGGCAATCACTCAAAAGCCTTGATTTTAGTGCATTTCAAAGCCTCCGTTTATTGTTAACTTCTAAAAAGGATAAGCCTTTACTTTGCAAAATGCAAGAAAAAGGACTCTCCATCAGCTACCAAGACCTATTGAAAGTATCACTTCCTATGAGTCTAGGAGCATTTGTCCAATTCTTTGTTGTATTTACAGACAACTACTACGCTGCGCAACTGGATGGAAAAGCGATGAGCGGTGTCTCTTATATCGGTCTTGCCTACATCACGCTAGCCATGATTACAACAGGTATTGCGAGTTCCATACAAATCATAGTTGCAAGAAGAATGGGAGAGCAACAATGGTCAGTCATTCCTTCTATTGTGAACAATGGAATTTTTCTGGGTATCATCATTGCCCTTATTCAATTCATAGCCCTTTACTTTTTTGGACCACTATTCATTGATTCCTTTATCATTGATGCGGACATAAAAAATTACATGTTGGAATTCTCCTCCATCCGCTCATGGGGATTTTGGATTTATACCCCAACAATGCTCTTGCAAGCCTATTGGACTGGAGTGGCAAAAACCAAAGTCGTATTTAGCACCATGCTCATTACTTCCATCAGCAACATGATATTGGCTTATATGCTCATTTTTGGCAAAGGTCCATTTTCCGCCATGGGGGTAAGTGGCGCTGCATGGGCAACACTCAGTGCGGAATGCCTCGCTTTTGTTTTTCTTTATGGATACACGTTTTTAAAAAATCCTGCCATCATTAGATGTTTAACCAAACCAGTCTTGACCTTCACGCGATCCATCTTGCAATTGGGAACACCCATTGTTTTGCAGTTGCTCATTGCATTGGGTGTTTGGCTGGCTTTCTATACAATGGTTGAGTCAAGAGGGCCACAGTCTTTGCAATCAGCCTTCATTGTTCGGAACATGTACATGCTTGCTTGGGTGAGTGTTATGGGATTCTCTTCAGCGATGAGAACTTACAGCAGTGCTTTAATTGCCGAAAACAGGATACACGACTTAAAAAAACTTTTTTTTAGAATAGCCTCATTCAATTTTATTGGGGTGTTGATTTTGAGTCATGGTCTTTGGATCTATCCTGAGTGGATCAGCACACAATTCACCCAAGACGCCACCACGATAAGATATACCGTGGACACCATGAAACTCATTGTTCCAGCCATGTTGATTTATAGTTTTACCTCTATCCTGCTGGCTTGGGTAGAAGGCAGTGGAGCTACTGTTGCCGGCTTTTGGATTGAAGTGATTACCTCATGCATTTACATCATCAGCATTTACATCATGGTGCATTTTACGGAGTGGGAAGTTAGCCTGCTCTGGCTTTCAGATTATGTGTACTTCATTGTGATGGGAATATGCTCTGGACTGTATCTGATTTACGGCAATTGGCGCCTGAATAAGTTATAAACATCAACACAAAGTTGAAAAAACTCCAATGCGCAAGACTTAAATTTGTTGGAGACATTATTACCAAGGCATGTACATTATTTTCGATACGGAGACCACTGGTCTTCCGCAAAACTACAACGCACCCATCAGTGACACCCAGAATTGGCCCCGGGTTGTTCAATTGGCGTGGCAGCTCCACAGCGATGATGGTGCATTGCTATCCGCTCAAAACATCGTAGTAAAACCAGAGGGCTTTAGCATTCCGTTCAATGCTGTCAAGGTTCATGGAATCACCACTGAAAAGGCCAATGAGATTGGGATTCCTCTTCATGATGCATTGAGTCGTTTTTTGGAAGATGTTCAACGCGCAAAATACCTGGTTGGACACAACATCGATTTTGACATCAAGGTTGTTGGCTGCGAATTTTTTCGTCTAAACAATGACTTTGACATTTTATCTATTTTGTCTTTGGATACAAAGGAGAAAGGGACTGAATTTTGCGCGTTACCAGGAGGGAAAGGCGGAAAATTCAAATGGCCAACATTGGGGGAATTGTATTTCAAGCTTTTTGGCTCTAACATGATAGAAGCCCACGATGCGGCATATGATGTAGAAGCAACCACGCGCGCCTTTTTTGAAATGCTAAAAAGACGCATCATTCAAACCCCTGAATCAGCGTCAATCCAGGAATTTCATTATGAGGCCCCTGTGTTGGAAGCGAGTAATTTTAGTCAACCTGCAGAAACACACTCCGCTGTTATACCCACCGCTTCACCTGAAGACGCTGAACCCATAGAACAAACTACTTTTGTTCATCTTCATGTGCATTCTCAATTCAGTGTGCTTCAAAGCACCTCAGAGATTGGATCAATTGTCAAAAAAGCCATAGAACAAAAATCCCCTGCCATTGCCATCACAGAGCATGGCAACATGATGTCAGCCTTTGTTTTCAATCAAGAAGTTGAGAAGTACAACAAGAAAAATGGAACAGAACTCAAGGCCATAGTTGGATGCGAACTGAGTATTTGCAAAAACAGATTGAACAGAGAAACCAAAGATGATGGTTTTCCCGTTGTACTATTGGCCAAAAACAAAAAAGGCTACCACAATCTCGCAAAGCTTTCCAGCATAGCTTATACAGAAGGTTTTTACTATCTCCCTAGAATAGACAAAGAGACTTTAGAGCAATACAGGGATGATCTCATTGCCACAACAGGTGGACTTTGGGGAGAAGTCCCCTACCTCATTTTAAATGTTGGTGAAGAGCGTGCAGAGGAAGCTTTTATTTGGTGGAAAGATTTATTTGGAGAAGACTTCTATGCAGAATTGCTCAGACATGGATTAGAGGAAGAAAATGTGGTCAATGAAACACTCCTGAGATTCTGTAAAAAACACGACGTCAAATATTTCGCGGCCAACAACACCTACTATACCGAAAAGAAAGAGGCACAGGCGCAAGATGCGCTGCTCTGCGTCAAGGATGGAGAGTCTTTGGACAAACCCAAGAAGTACATTGGTAAGCGAGGAAGAGAATTTAGATTTGGATTTCCCAATGACGAATTCTACATCAAGTCGCCGCAAGAGATGGCCAAGATGTTTGCAGACCTTCCTGAGGCCATAGAAGAGACTGTTCGCATTGCAGATAAATGTGAACAGTATTCGTTGGGACGCAGCATCCTACTTCCCAAGTTTGATATACCCGCTGAATTCATAGACCTCCAAGATGACATTGATGGGGAGAAAAGAGGGGAAAATGCTTTTCTCAGACACCTCACTTATGAGGGGGCCGTTAAACGTTACGGAGAAATAACACCCGCCATTACTGAGCGATTGGATTTTGAATTAAAAACCATTGCACACACAGGTTACCCCGGATACTTTTTGATCGTACAAGATTTTTGCAATAAGGCACGTGAGATGGGCGTAAGTGTTGGCCCCGGACGCGGATCCGCCGCAGGATCGGCTGTTGCCTATTGTATTGGAATAACCAATGTGGATCCCATCAAATATGATTTGCTTTTTGAGCGTTTTCTTAATCCGGAACGTGTGAGCATGCCCGATATTGATATTGACTTTGACGATGAAGGAAGAGGCAAAGTCATTGAATATGTTCGGAACAAATATTCCAAAAATGCAGTAGCGCAAATCATCACCTACGGTTCTATGGCTGCAAAGTCAGCTGTTCGAGATTCAGGCCGTGTGATGGGTTTACCACTCGGTGACACAGACCGCATTGCAAAACTGATCCCTGACAATTCTAAGTTAAGGGACATTGTATCAAAGGACAACAAAGAGTTGGAAAAAGCCTTTGCCCGGGATGTTGTAGAAAATGCCAAAGCTCTGCATGCGATTTCACAAGCCAATTCCGAAGAAGGCAAAGTTGTTCAAATGGCTTCTCTTTTGGAGGGTTCTGTCAGGAACACCGGTATCCACGCATGCGGAGTTATCATTACGCCAGGCCCTATAGATCAATTTGTACCTGTGGCCACTGCGAAAGACAGTGACATGTGGTGCACCCAATTTGATAACGATGTTGTAGAAAAAGCGGGTTTATTGAAAATGGACTTTTTGGGGTTGAAAACCCTCACCATCATCAAGAATGCGCTAAAAATTATCAAGCAAAGACACGGCATTGACATTGACATTGATCAAATTCCTTTGGATGACCCCAAGACTTTTGAATTGTTCCAACGCGGAGATACAGTCAGCATATTCCAATATGAAAGTCCTGGTATGCAAAAGCATCTCAAAGATTTAAAACCAACCGTTTTTGAAGACTTGATTGCCATGAATGCATTGTATAGACCGGGTCCTATGGAATACATTCCATCATTCATCAAGAGGAAGCATGGACTTGAACCCATTCAGTATGACTTACCCGAAATGGAAGAATACTTGAAGGACACTTATGGTATTACCGTCTATCAAGAACAGGTAATGTTGCTTTCTCAGAAATTGGCCAACTTCACCAAAGGCCAAGCGGATAGTTTGAGAAAAGCCATGGGTAAAAAGTTGAAAGAAGAGTTGGACAAGATGAAAGGTCAATTCATGGAAGGTGCACAAAGCAATGGACACCCTAAAGACAAATTGGAAAAAATTTGGACCGACTGGGAAGCCTTTGCCAGCTATGCATTCAACAAATCTCACTCTACCTGCTACGCCTGGATTGCTTTTCAAACAGGATATTTGAAGGCCAACTATCCAGCAGAATACATGGCCGCTGCGATGACAGGATCATTGAGTGATTTAAAACAAGTAACATTTTTTATTCAAGACTGCAAGAAAAACAAATTGCCTGTTCTTGGTCCAGATGTCAATGAATCAGATGCGTTTTTCAATGTCAATAAAAACGGGGATATTCGTTTTGGATTGGCCGCTGTGAAAGGTGTTGGAGAAAGCGCGGTAGAGAGTATCGTGGAGGAGCGGATGAAAGGACCTTTCAAAAGTCCATTTGATTTCATCAAACGTGTTGATGCTAGAACCAGCAACAAACGCGTCATTGAAGGACTCGTTTACAGCGGAGGCATGGACAGTTTTGGCATTGCTCGATCAGCCTATTTCACACCAGATGGAAAGAACAGCACCTTTATCGAAACCCTTATCAAATATGGCAATGCGACAAAGGACACTTCTCAAAACGGGATGGCAACTTTATTCGGAGAGTCTGAGGATATAGATATTCCTGAACCTGCTATTCCAAGCCATCAACCATGGGATACATTCACACAATTGGCCCATGAGAAAGAAGTAGCTGGTATCTTCCTGAGTGGTCATCCGCTGGATGACTACCGCATGGAAATTGACAACTTCTGTAGCCGGGGTGGCTTGGAATTGTTGTCCGATATGCCAACAGTGAAAGGACGCGATTTGAAAATACCCGGGCTCATCAAAAGCGTGCAGCACAAGATCAGCAAGGTTGGAAAACCATACGGATCTTTTGTACTTGAAGACTACACGGGAACCCGGGAGTTCAGTTTGTTTGGAGAGGAGTACATCAAATTCAAATCTTTCTTGGACAACAATTACCCAGTGGTTTTGATTGGAAAGGTATCAGCAAGATGGCAAAGACAAGATCAGAAAGGTCCAGAGGAATTGGAGTTCAAATTGCAACGCATTGACCTACTCAGTGAAGTAAGACAGAAACAGGGTAAATTCCTAAACATCACGGTGGACAGGAGATACGTGACCCCTGAGCTGATCAATATTCTTGAGTCTCAATTGTTGCCCGGACAAGGCGCCACGCAATTGCGCATGAAAATTTTTGACGATGAATCCATGCTTACTACATTGTCTGGAAATAAATTTCAATTGGACATCAGTGATGATGTTTTGGAAAGTTTAAAAAGGATTCCCAACATCGACTTCAATATCTCAGAGAACTAATGCAACGATATACTGCTGCAATCCTTTCGCTACTGATTACCCTTGTCTCGTTGGGACAGTCGAGCCAATGGGAAGAGGTAGAAAAAGATTTTTTATTGGGCAAGGTCAATTATGCCGCCGACGTTCGATTTAAAAAACTATCTACCTCCATTTGCACAAAAGAGAATGCGTATCTCCTGACAACGGTTTGTGACTCATTGGAAAAGATGATAAGCGCTGCAAAAGAATCGGAAATCAATTTCAAAGTCATTAGCGCCTCACGAAACTTTGAGCAGCAAAAAGGAATTTGGGAGAAGAAATGGTTCGCAAGGAAAAGTCAATACCCCAAGGGATTGGATCGGGCTAAAAACATTTTGTTGTACAGTTCAATGCCGGGAACTTCCAGACACCATTGGGGAACTGATTTTGATCTCAATTCATTGTCCCCACAATACTTTGAACAAGAAAAAGGAAAAAAGGAATATGAATGGTTGTGCAATAATGCCCAAAGGTTCGGTTTCTACCAACCCTACAACGCTGACCCGCTAAGAACTGGATATCAAGAAGAGAAATGGCATTGGTCCTTTTTTCCTATTGGTGCGCTGCTCACCCAAAACTATTTGAAACAGATACAATATGAAGACATTGGACCTTTTTCAGGATCTTCATTTGCCAAAGAAATCAATGTCATACAACAATACGTCAATGGAATTCAGATTCCTCCCATTCAATAAAGTTCATTCAATCGCTGCACTAATCTGCCTATTGTATTTAAAGTCAACAGCACAAGTAGATAGCCTACCACAGCAATGGATGAAACCATTGATCTATGTTGGCCTGGAGAAAGATCATTTACAATCCGATGAATCTTTGTTTATGGTTGACATCAAACAAAAAGAAATATTGCGATTGAATCCACGCACAACGGCAGATTTACTGAGCAAGAACGGAAATGTGTTTGTCCAAAAAAGCCAATTTGGTGGCGGCAGTCCTATACTACGCGGATTTGAAGCCAATAGGATATTATTGATTGTAGATGGCATTAGAATGAACAATTTGATTTATCGCGGCGGGCATTTGCAAAACATCATCTCATGCGATGTCAATCAATTGGAAAAAATGGAAGTGATTTTTGGTCCAAGTTCCTGTCTATTCGGAAGTGATGCCTTGGGAGGTGTCATTGAGATGGAGACCATTTCACCTAAATATAAATCCAATAGACAATGGCGAACCATTTTGCAAAATCGCTATGAGACGGTGACAAACGGATGGATGCAACACTTCGAAACCCACTTTGGAAAAAGAAATTTTGCTTCGCTCACATCCTTTACCATGCAGCAGCACCAGCGCTTCATGACTGGCAAAAGAAAAAATTCATTCTTCAAAGAAAATTTTGGAACCCAAACTTTTCACGGAGTATGGAATGGGCAAGAAGACATCATGGTTATGAACGATGATGAGCATGAAATAAAGAACACTGCTTACACCCAAACCGACTTTTTACAAAAGTTGAAATGGAGAAAGGGAAAGCAAAAAAATGTAGAACACAACATTCAACTTCAATATTCAAATACCACCAATATTCACAGAAATGATAGACTTTCAGAATGGAGTGGAGATCACCTCAAATTTGGAGAATGGTATTATGGTCCTCAAAAAAGATCGCTATTGAGTTACCATAGAATACAACAAAAATCCTTTCAGCTTTTTCAGAGAAACGATTTAATTGTTTCACTTCAACAAATAGAAGAAAGCAGACAAAGCCGAAAGTGGGGAAACCCTTGGCTGGAGTCAAGAAAAGAAAATGTTGGTGTTTTTTCCATCACTCAAAACCTATACAGCATTACAGAACATCATGAATGGCAGATGGGATGGGACTATCAATACAATGAGCTCACCTCCACAGCGCATTCAACAAATAAAATCACCCAAGAACACAAGCAAATTGGCGCACGTTATCCTACTGGAAAAAACAACATGCAATCCATTTCAGTATATAGCGTGCACACCTACCGTCCCAACCAGAAATGGACTTTCCATGACGGACTCCGCGGTGGCTATTCATCGTTATTTTCCGCATTTGATGATCGCTATTCCTGGCTTTCTGCCGCAAATGATATTCAACAGAAAATGCCGTACTACTCGGGTTCTTTTGGAATGCAATATCATCTCACTCAGCATCAATCTTTAACAGCGCAATTGTCCTCTGGTTACCGCGTACCCAACATTGATGACTTGAGCAGAATTTTTGAAACAACGCAGGGAAATGTTATTGTACCCAATGCCAATCTCAAACCAGAGCAATCCATGAATATTGACTTTGGATACAAATGGGTTGGCGAGAAAATTCAATACCACTTCATGTATTATCAAGCATGGATAGACAACATCATAGCACTTTCGCCCTTCACGCTAAACGGAAATAGCTCGCTGATTTGGGATGGCGTATCAAGTACCATTCTTGCCAATCAAAACTTTGATAGCGCTGTCATCAAAGGCATTCAAGGTCAATGTTCTGGCTCCATTGGCAACAAAACCCAATGGAAATTGCAAGGGCAGTGGACAGACGGTTCCATCAACAATGACAAAAACCAACCTTTGGATCACATTCCACCAGGAATGATGGGAGGTAGTCTACAGCAAGAGTGGCGGAAATTTCATTTCCTGTTACAAAGCCAATATAACGGCTGGAAAAGAATAGCAGATTATCGACTCAATGCCGAAGACAATGAAAATTATGCAACGACAGAAGGAACTCCAGCTTATTTCTTAATGGATATCCGGGTTGAATTCTTATTGAATTACAAGCTGACTATCCATTCAGGAATAGACAATTTAATGGACACCCAATACCGGCCTTTTGCCAGCGGAATCAATGGATCCGGAAGGAATTTCTATTTTTCCATTCGATGGAATCCATAAAAAAAGGCCATGAAACCATGGCCTAAATTCAATGCAAATTTGAATATTACAAATGCATAAATGCCTTTTTTTGCAACAAGGCTTCTTTGCTTTCTCTATAATCTGGATCATCCACGCAGCAATCTACTGGACAAACAGCTGCGCATTGAGGCTCATCGTGAAAACCCACACACTCTGTGCACTTGTCATGAACAATGTAATAAACGTCCATGCTCTTGGGTTCCATCAAACCATCTGAATCAACTTCAGCCCCTCCTGTAATGGGAGAAATAATCCCTTTTAATCCGGTTCCATCAGAATATTTCCATTCTGCACCACCCTCGTAAATGGCGTGGTTGGGACACTCGGGTTCACAAGCTCCGCAATTGATGCACGCATCGGTAATCATGATTGCCATATCTGTATCGCTTTAATGTAATTTTGCGGCGCAAATGTACGCCATAACGTTTTAACTATGAATACTACCCTAGAACAACGAGTCAAAGCTTTTGTTCAGCTCTCCAAACTCATGGAAAGTCTTTCCCAGCAATCCAACTGGCCTGGTTTTGATTGTGGTCTTACCGAAGATGAATACCAAAGCGCCAACGAAGTGGTTACCACCCAAGTATCCTACAATGGATGGTTCACAGAGGAGAATACACGAAAGGCCATTGGTGAGTGGGCAGTAAATCTGAATGAAAGTCAACTATTGAATTGGATCAATTCTTATTCAATCCCAGACTATCAGGAGCAACCGCAAACTGTTGCCATCATTTGCGCTGGCAACATTCCTATGGTGGGTTTTCACGATATCCTTTGCGTCTTATTGAGTGGACACAAGGCTTTGATTAAATTGTCCAGCGATGATGCACGTCTTATACCCTTGTTTGTATACCTACTTATGAAGTGGGAACCATCGTTCAAAAATCAAATCATTTGGGCGGAAGGGAAACTTGAAAATTTCCACAGAATCATCGCTACAGGCAGTGATAACACCTCTAGATATTTTCATGCATACTTTGACAAGTACCCCAACATCATTCGCCATTCTAGAACCAGTGTTGCCATTTTAGACGGCAGTGAGTCTGAGGAAGAGCTCAATGGTTTGGCCCATGATGTCTTTGACTATTTTGGAATGGGCTGCAGAAATGTATGCAAGGTTTTCATTCCTCTAGGGTATGATTTGAACACCATCATCAAAGCCCTACTTCCATTTCAGGAGGTCATTAAGCACAACAAATACGCCAACAACTATGACTACAATAAAGCCGTTTGGCTTTTAAATCAGGTAGATTTATTGGAAAATGGGTTCATGCTTTTCAAGGAGGACCAAGGTTGGGTGGCCCCTACAGGAAGTCTTTTTTATGAATATTATTCTGACATTCAAGAAGTTCAATCCCGAATTGCTGAGCACCAACTACATCTTCAGTGTGTTGTAGGCAAAGGATTTATTCCATTTGGTCAAGCACAATGTCCCAAACTCAGTGATTACCCGGATAATGTGGATGTAATGAAGTTTCTACTTTCCTAACTATATTTGGCCATGCGTAAATTAGGAATCGGTTTTTTTGGTATACTACTGGTGGTGGTTATGTTTCATGCTTGCACCACGGAGGTTGAACTCAATGCACCCTACAAAAGCACAACTGTGGTTTTTGGTTTATTGGATCCAAAACTCGACACCCAGTATATTAAAATCAATAAAACATTTCTTGGCGATGGCAACAACTATGACTTTGCCCTGATCCGCGACAGCAGTGAATACAAGTGGGAAGAATTTAAGCGTTTGGTCATTGAAAAATACGTCAACAACACCAAAGTAGACGAGTGGGATTTGCAAGCCGTTGAAGTTTCCAAAGATCCTTACGGTTTGTTTTATGCTCCACTTCAGACAGTATACATGTTGCCAACACCAGGAGGATTAAATCCTGATGCCACCTACAAATTGGTTGTCGACTTTCACAACCGTCCCGATGTTTATGCCACCACTGATTTGGTGAAAACCAATGAAGTGTCAATTCAAAATCCATTGCCCAATGTAGCGATGATCTTGGCGCAGTTCAACGCTTCAACCCAAGACATCAATTACAAGGACGACGTCACAGTGAAATGGACACCTGCACCCAATGTATCGTCTTATGACATCACTTTGCACTTCAACTATTTGGAGCAAACCTACGCTGACAACGCCCACACGCAACTCATCAAAACAGACACTTTGCGATTGGACTACTATATAGGAAATTTTGATAGCGACAATTTGGAAACCAATGGAGGTGCTGTTTCAGCAAGCTTTGCAGGAGAAGGATTTTTCATTTATTTGCAAAGCAAATTGGCTGTCAACCCCAAGGTGAGAAGAATTCCGGGACATCAATTCCCTGCTTCTACCGCCAAATGTTTTGAATTGACCATTGGAATGGCCAACGAAGAATTGGGTACATACTTGTCTGTCAATGCACCTGTCACTGGGGTTATTCAAGAAAGACCCACTTACAGCAATGTCTCCAATGGATTGGGATTATTTGCCTCAAGAAGTGCCATCATGCAAAAGGACATTCGATTAGTAGGCCAAAATGGTTTAACTGGCAATCTGTACGCTTTGGTTCAAGGTTCTTACTGCGCAGCACTCAACTTCTGCGACCCTGATCCTACTTCTGATTTTCCTTGCTCGAACTAATCCACTCCCGGAATTCTTCGGGAAGCTGTTCAGGCAGATACAGGGTATCTCCATTGTAATCATTGAGCATGTAATACAAGGTTTGTGTTTTAATAGAAGACTTATCCTCTTTCCACTTTCCGTCTTGCCAATACAATTCTCGTCTTCTTCCTATGCGTTCCGTGATTGCCCTTGGGTATTCAGCATTGGGTTCAAAATAATCGGTGTAATCTTCTCCCGACAAAAGGAGTTTGTCTTTCTGACCTTTCATGTCGGATGGAAAAATGGGCGTATCCCAAACGGAAAACTCACCGTCAGCCACTCCTCCAATCACCAATTGATCCAAGAACTGGGTTCCATCCCAAAACAACCAAACAGCTCCAGAAAAATGTCCACATGACTCTCCACTCTCCTCCACTGCAATAACATCTTTAAACATGGACAAACCACGATTTCCTGTATTGTTCACATTCCACACAGGCTCCCAAACCTCAAAACGGTACTTGGCAATTTCCTTGTGGTTTCGAACAGCACGTATCTGCATCCAAGTCACCTGTTTACTGCTGGTGTCATTTGGATTGTATGGGATAAATTGCTCATACCCCACAAGAAACTTAACATCGACATCTGATTGACTACCTGTAAACCAACGTGTCATTAAACCTCCCCAAATCCAACCTTGTCCTGAATCTGTTAGTACTTTATACCAAACACTTTGAATTCCATTGATATCCAATGTATCGTGAGACTCTTTCAAAATCTCACATCCTGTCCCTATGGGTAATCGGGCAACAGGCCTAGCATCCTTTCCTGGCTTTACTCTGAGTGTAGCATTGTCCACCCAAGTGTATGCATCTACACATTCAAAACAGGGAACAGTATCAAAATAATGGGCAACCCAAACGTTTTGAGCCTTTGTTATTGTTGTAAAGAATAACAACAACGAAAAAATTACAATTCTATTCATTTATCTTCTCAAATGGGGATGTTGAAATCCCTTCTTCAGTTTCAATAGTCAAAAAATAAGTTCCTTGGGGCAAAAGTCCCACGGATAATTGAACATAATTTTTATTCCAACTTTGCGTCCAACCAATGCTTGATACCAACTGACCCGATGCGTTTGTAACACGCAATGATTTCACCAAAGCACCCTTGGTCTTCACATTGATAATATCCTTAGCTGGGTTTGGGAAAATACAATCCAATTGTTTATTGGGCAATCCTTCATTTTCAAGCAATAGGTTGTATGCCCACCAAAAATCTGGAATTCCATATCCCAAATCCGCGTTATGGTTGGGAAAAAGACTTCCTGTCTTCTCGATTGCTCCCCTCACGCTAAATGGAGATGCTTGATCAAAAGCTGAAAGCAGAGATGCGGTTGAACCGGCTATGATTGGGCCGCTATATGATGTGCCATTGCCCTTTCCAACTTTATCATTTGAAAAAGGATAATAAGTCTTTACTCCCATTGCTGAAACATTGGGTTTCACCCTGCCGTCATAGGTAGGTCCATGAGAAGAGAAGCCAGCCACCTTCATGGTACTGTCCACAGCTCCAACGGTCAATATCCCGTCTGCATCTGCAGGAGATGTAATATAATGCCATGCTCCATTGCCTGAATTGCCAGCACTATTCACAACGATGACACCCTTCTTGGCCAACTTCTCAGCCGCAATGCTGGCCCTTGAAACTTTACCCGTCATATCTGAATATTGATAATTCATTGTTGTATCATCAAACAACGAGTATCCCAAGGACGAATTGATAACATCCAATCCCAAAGAATCTGCTAGCTCTGCCGCTGCAACCCAATTGTCTTCCTCAATTCTATATTCTGAATCGACATCTTCAGTTTGAAACAAATGATAGTTGGCCAACGGTGCAGCTCCAATAAACTGATCTTGCATAAAACCAGCCATGATACCCCAAACATAAGTACCGTGTGTACTTTTATCAAAGACATTGGGCATTTGTGGATTGACAAAATCACGGGTCATGACCAATCTGCCCTCATCCCGAATGGCTGCAAATGCTCTCATTTGATCAGCACCCAACCATCCACTGTCAAATATGCCAACATCAACGCCTTGACCCTGAAAACCTGCCTCATGCAGACGGGTAGTGTTTACCATATTGAGCTGATGAAATCCCCATCCGTAACCATTTTGATTGGGAAGAGACAACTCAATGGGACCCAACTCATCTTCTTGTTTCAATCGTCGCTTTCCTGCCTCTACTTCGTTGATGGAAAAATTTTTCACTTCTTGAACATAGGGCAAGGAAGCAATTTGTTCTGTGGCCGAAACTTGGGCGGCGCTGTCCAAAAGAGAAAGATTCACCGTCATGCTATTGAACCATTTGGATGCATGATGCACAACACCGCCACTGATCTGTAAAACGCCTTGTACATATTGAGGATTGACTGGCAGGTCTTCTTCAATGATCTGAATACCCAATTTTAATCTTCGTTCTAATGATTTAGAAGATAAAAAAGCTTGCGGATAATCCAATTGAAATGGCGTTCCCAATTTGTCCTTAAAAACAACATAGTAAAAACCAGGAGCATTCTGACACCAGCTCACCGAATGGGCTAGCCAAAATGCGATTATCACGAACGCAAATGGCTTGAATTTAATTCTTGGGTTCATCAATCAGCTTACCATTTTCCCAATGCTCAATTTTTTCAATATCACCATTGGGTTTTCTAAAAATAATTTTTCCCTCGTACACATCATGCAAGTACTCACCCTCCACTTTGGCTATTGTACCAGACAATTTTTCTCTTTGATAAATACCGATTTTCTTATCCTCTTCCGAACCAGGAACCATTTCAAACTTCCCAACATCATAATATTCTTTGAACCCACCCTCTTTTTTTCCATCGATATATGTGCACATCAATTTTGGGATTCCACTATCATAGTAATCTTCAACTTCTGCATTGATGTAAATCTTCTTCACGACCTTTCCTTTGTCATAATGTACAAAAGCTTCCTGCTTTCCTTGGGCATTCATAAACTTCCACACCTTATCATAGTTGCCATAATAATACTCTCCCTGCATTTTGGGTTTTCCATCGTCAAAGTAATACTTGGCCATTCCGTGCATGGAACCCTTCTCATAATTGCATTCTCTAATTTTCTTGCCGGCTTCGTTCCATTCTATGTAATCTCCATGCAGTTCGCCGTTGAGATAAAAACAAGACGAGACCTTGGTTCCATTGGCCAAATACAATTCATAATAGCCTTCGCGCTTTCCGGCCTTTAAGTTCTCAATTGTTGAAATGGCTCCGTTCTGGTGGTACAGTTTCCACAATCCATCCTTGGTTCTTTTCCATTTGCCGTCCTGTAAATTGCCGACATAATTACCTTCCGCCATAACTTGGCCATTGGCGTAAAACATTTTGACAAAATTGATGGTGCTGTCCTGAATATGGTCTACTTGAGAAATCAATTGAGCATCCTGATCATAGAAATTCCAAACCCCAATGGGTGTTCCATGATTGTATTGCCCTTTGTAATAAACGATATCAGGTTTGTTTTTATAAACGCGATACCAATCCCCATGGCGTTTTCCCGATCCGTCCAACACATTATAATCTTTTCCATAGGAGCCTTGAGGCAATGAAATTTTGGGCTGAGCACAGGCAACCGAGCCGATGAAAACAAAAAAGACCAGAATAAATCCTTTCAAAACCTTATTCAAATCATTCATAATAAAAATTTTAATGATGATTGTTACGTGCAAATATGGTTCCTTAACGTAATATTGCCATCGAAAATTTCTCAAGAAAAAATAAAAACCATGAAAGTTACCGTTGTAGGCGCTGGAAATGTTGGAGCAACATGCGCTGATGTGCTCGCTCACCGCGAGATTGCCAATGAAATTGTATTGGTAGATATCAAACCTGGATTTGCTGAAGGCAAAGCGTTGGATATTTGGCAAACATCTCCCATCAACCTTTATGATAGCCGCACTGTAGGTTCTACAGGAGATTATGCTAAAACAGCAGGATCTGATGTTGTTGTCATCACAAGTGGACTACCGCGCAAGCCTGGTATGAGCCGTGATGATTTGATCGCGACCAACGCAGGTATTGTAAAAACTGTAACTGAGAATATCATTCAACATAGCCCCAATGCCATCATTGTTGTGGTTTCAAACCCGTTGGATGTTATGACTTATTGCGCTTACTTATCAGCAAAAGTACCGAGCAATCGCGTATTTGGTATGGCTGGTATCTTGGATACTGCTCGCTACCGTGCATTTTTGGCTGAGGCATTGAATTGTTCACCAAAAGATATCCAAGCTGTTTTAATGGGCGGACATGGAGATACCATGGTTCCACTTCCCCGTTACACCACAGTAGGTGGTATACCAGTTACAGAATTGATTGAGAAAGATAAATTGGATGCCATTGTTGAGCGCACCAAAGTAGGCGGTGGAGAAATTGTCAATCTTTTGGGTACCTCTGCATGGTATGCACCTGGTGCAGCTGCAGCTCAAATGGTAGAAGCCATTGTTCGTGATCAAAAGCGCATCTTCCCATGCTGCGTATGGTTGCAAGGTGAGTACGGTTTGAAAGATATCTATTTGGGTGTACCTGTTGTCTTGGGTAAAAATGGTATCGAGAAAATCATTGAATTGCAATTGAACGCTGAAGAGAAAGCGCTTTTGGATTCATCGGCCAAGGCTGTAAAAGAAGTAATGGAAGTATTGGACAAAATGAATGCTCAAGCATAATCTAGTCTTATCAAAATTAGAAAGGTTGTTCTTTTGAACAACCTTTTTTTATTTGGTCAATTTACTCAACTCCTTTCCGACCCAAGTACCAATAGCAACGCCCATTCCGCCCATTCGCACACCGACATAAACACCTTCCTTCATCTTTTGAATGATGGGACCTTTGCTTTTGCCCATGCCCATAATTCCGGACCAACTGTAATCAACCACGATATCTCGCTTGCCCAAAAGTTCACACAAGAAATTTTTGAGATATTCCTGATTATCCAAATTCTCAGCAACAACATCTGTTGACTCTTCCCTCTCAAATAAGTCGCGCCCCCCGCCTATTAACACTCTTTTCCCAATGCTTCTCAAGTAGACATAGCCCTCTCTGATGTGAAAACTTTGATGCCAAGGTCTCTCTAAAATCTCGTTGGTTACCAATACCTGATTCCGAGCTGGTATCACATCCAAATCAGGCAACAATTGACGCGCAAATCCATTGGTACAAACAACAATATTTTTTACAGCAACCTCCTTTCCTCTGATGACCAAACCAGGACCATTTATATCCAAACGATCTATGGTTAAACCATACCTAAATTCCACCCCAATGGCCGCGCATTTCCGTTGCCAGGCCTGAATCATTTTTCCAGGGTGCAAGATGCCTTCACCCTTTATTCTTACCACTGATTGCACGCCTTGAAATCCCCAATCATTGGTGGTGTATGCGTATGGCTTAAACTCCAAAAATTCCGCTGCTTGGTCGTTGAGTTGATTCAATGCCCCTTCCACTTCTTGGCTCAAATCATTATTATCCTTTAGAAAAATCTCAAATCCATCATTTTGGTAAAAATCCATTTCGTCATCTGAAATATAGGATCTCAGCAATTCCAGACCTCTCCAACGCATGGCCATGGTGGAAAAGACTTGATCAGCGGGTTGGTTTTTCAAATCAGATAAAATTTCAGACGGGCTGCCAAAGCAGGCAAATCCTGCATTTCGGGTAGATGCTCCAAAAGAAACAAAATCTCTTTCAAAAACAACAACACGTGCATCGGGGTGTTCCAATTGAATGTGATAAGCCGCACTCAAACCGACAATTCCACCACCTATGATGGCAAAATCAATATTTTTTAACCAAATTTCGTGTTCCCAATAACTAAAATTCATATTTTTACGTATAGAAATCATGCTAAGATAAAAGCAGGTCATTCATGAATTACACGAGCGCTATCAAATATTCCTTTTTGGTCATTGCCTTCATTACTTTGAATGCATTGAAAAGCTTGTCACAAAACAACAGTGTGATTACACTGTTGATTACACTCAAAGACGAAGAAAACGAAACCAAGTTGGGCGGTGCTTCCATGACCATTTACAAGAATGGCGGTCAATTTGAGGCCCTGACCATACCTGAAAGTGGAAAGATCAAAAAAGAATTGCAGCTTGGTCATACTTACGACATCAAATTTGCCAAAGAGGGTTATGCCCAGAAAATTGCCCGAATAGACACCCGCAATGTGCCTAAAGAAGAGCAGCCTGGTGGATATGAGTTTACGATGGAGGTGTTTTTATTCAAGCCACCATCCGGTTTCAATACGGATATTTTGAAAGAACCCGCTGCCAAGGCCATCTACATGAGCGACATTGATAAAGTGGATTGGGATGAAGAGTACATTCGGAAGCAAAAAGAAAAAATTGATGCGGAGTGGAAGCGTGTTAAAGACGCTCGCAAAGCAGATGAAGCCAAATACAAAGAATTTGACAAGCTCATAGCAGAAGGTGATGATGAAGTCATTGTGAAGCGCTATGAAACTGCAATTGCCAGGTATGAGGCTGCTCAAAGACTCTTCCCAGGGGATGCCTTACCCAAGCAAAAAATTGCCAAAGTTCAAGAGCTGATGGGCCAGGCGGATGAAGCCAAAAAAGAGGAGGCACGATACCGCATGTTATTAATTGATGGTGAAGAAGCCATGAAAAACAGTCAATGGGAAGTTGCTCAGGCCAAATTCAATGAGGCCAAGAAAATGAAGCCCAAGGAAAAGGAGCCCAATGAGAAATTGGCTGAATTGGACAAACGCATGAAAAACGCAGCCAAGTATGCGCAATATGATGCTGTGATTAAGGATGCCAATCGTTTGTTTGATGCAGAAAAATGGGAGGAATGTATGGCCAAATACAAAGAGGCCAGCAACATGATGCCACAAGAAACCTATCCAAAAGAACGATTTGCCCGAGCCAAAGAATTGTTGGATAAGTCAAAATTGGATGCAGAAGCACAAAACAAAAAAAACAAGCGCTACAGTGAATTGATGGCTTTGGGTCAGAAAGGAATCGATAAAAAAGATTATACCACAGCCATTGTGCAATTCCAAGAAGCAGCCAATTTGAAACCTGAGGAGAAATTACCAAAGGATAAGATTGATGAAATCAATCGTTTATTAAAGGAGCAAGAGGATGCCATACAAGCAAAGAAAGTCAAGGAAAAAGATGATTTAGAGGCCGCTAGAAAAAGGAAAGAATATGATGCTGTTTTAAAAAACGCGGATGAAATGTTCAAATCAGCAGCATCCAAAGATTTGGCTAAACTTTCGCAATCGAAGGAATTTTACAACCAGGCATTGGCCATCTTACCAGCTGAGGCATATCCCAAATCCCAAATTGCAGAAGTAGAATCGCTCATTACCAAGTTAAAAAGCGAAATGAATGCGGCTGAACTTGAAAAACAAATGAAGGAAGCTGAGCGTCTCAAGAAAGAGGCTGAAATGAAACAGGCTTTAATTGATCAGGAGGAACGCGCATTGGCTGAGCGCAGAAGAAGGGAAGAGGAAGAAGCTGAGAAGAAAAGAAAGTTAGACGAAGCATTGAACAGCGCTGTCAAAGGTGGCGGAGGTGGAAACATGAGTGGAAGTGCTGCGGAAGATGCGTTGGATGCTTTTTACAGAGAAGCGCGCAAACAAAGATCACAGTTGCGTGCAGATTCCATAGAGCAAGAGAAAAGAAAATTCCACAACTATGATCGCTATTTCAGCAAGAAAAATGAAATGCGTCAAGAAGAAACCATCAAAGACTTAAATGAAATTTCTGAGTATTCTACTCGCATTCATATACGCGGAGGTAAAATTCATGAAGTAAATGTTCAATCCACCCAAGAACAAAATGCTGCATTTGCGGAAACGAATAAAAAACTACTCCTTTCATCTGTCAAACAAAGGGATGAGCGCATAGAAGATACTGAGACATTTAAACAAATGATTTTGAACGTAAAAACCAAGTCGGAAAGCATGCGGGAGAAAAGCAGCCGAATCAGTGTTCAAAAACAAGAGCTTTCCAATGAGCAAGCTACCTATCACCAGCGCTCAGTAGACCGAACTAAAATGGCCGTTCGAGATTTAGAACTGCAAAGAAAAGAGGCGGATAAAACATTGACCTTTGGACAAGAATCCCAACAAGCGCGTGCTGCTGACTTTGTAGAAGCCAATGCCATTCTAAATTCCAACAATGAATATTTGTTATCCGCTGCGGAATCCAAAAGAGACATGAATATGACCAATGTGTCTAGCCAAAAAGAAAGTTTGATTGCCAATAGTCAAGATAAAAAAGACTTAAGGGATGAAAATCTTATGGCCATTGATGATGTCAAGTACAATACTCAGTTGAATCTAAGAGCTAAAAAATCAAGTGCTGAAGAAGAAGGGTTCACCAAACGCGATGATCTTTTCAAATCAGCTGTATTGCCCAAGCACCAGACAAGGTCTGAGATTATTGCCAATGTTCAGGAAGAAGAGGATGCCATCACTGAAAGATCATTTGATGTTGGCAATAAAAAAGTACTTGAAAGAACTGTGAAAACAGAAGGACAAACTTTCGTCTACCGTAAAATTGTTTCTACTGCTGGGGTTTATTATTTCAAAAACGGATTAAGCATTACGGAGCAAACTTGGAAAGATGAAACAACCGATTTGATGACCAAGTAAATGTCCATTAAAATCACAGTCATCAACGGTCCAAATCTAAATCTTCTGCATCTCAGGGATAGCCAACTATACGGCAACATAGGATTACCGGAAATTGAATCATCCCTTAAAAACGCCTTTCCGGATATTGCTTTTGATTTTTTCCAATCCAACATAGAGGGTGAGCTCATTGAGAAAATTCAGAATTGCATTAAAGCACAATCCGCAATCATCATCAATCCTGGTGGATATGCACACACGAGCGTCGCCATTCATGATGCATTAGAATTGATTTCATTGCCCAAAATAGAAGTGCATCTATCCAATATTCACAACAGAGAGTCCTACAGACAACACAGCTTAACGGCTGCTGCGTGCCACGGCGTCATCGCGGGTCTTAAGGATGAAGGGTATCATTTGGCCGTGCGGGCCATTTTAAACTTAAGCCTTTGAATAGGCCTTAATGGCACTGTCCATTACACGCACTAAATTCTCAGCGGAACGAATGTCCAATTGTTTGCCCACTCGGTAATTCGTCGATCCATGGACAAAGCCAATTCTTTCTCCTCCAATCACCCAAAAGCTATCATCCAAAAACGCCAAGAAATTACCTGGATCAGATTTGATGATTCCCAATTTTTGAATGGACTTCAATTTCAATTTCTCCTTTTTTCCTTTGCTTCCAAAAGCGTTTTGAATCTCCATTTCTCCAGGACGAATCCAAATCTTCTCTTTGCCCATTCTTCTCCACAAAAATGCTTTACCAATTCTTACAAAAAAGTACAACCACAAGGATGTAGATACGATGAAAAAGATCCTATCAGACAACGCCTGTGCGACAACGGCGTAGTAAATAAACACACCGCCACAGTATGCCCAAGCCAACAACCAACTCAGCAACATACTCAATTTCCATCGCTCTACTTTTTGATCAATCTCAATCTGGATTTCTTGATCTGATGATTTAGTCACCACAATTCTAGGGGCGATCTGTTGCGTCTGTTTCTTCATAATCGGTTCAATGCAATTTGATAAATGGAAAGATATTGATCAGTTATTTTCTGAACATCAAAATGGGCTGCTATGCTCCTAGCGCCATCTGAAAATTTCTTTTGTTCTTGAAAAATTTTCAAAGCACATTCGGCCATTTGATTGACATCTCCAACAGGACACAAGTAGCCCGATACGCCCTGAATATTCACCTCAGGAAGACCACCAGTATCAGAAGATACAACTGGCACACCCAAGGCCATGGCTTCCAATGCACTCAATCCAAAACTTTCTGATTCAGAGGGCAAAATAAACAAGTCCGCACCTGCTAAAATTTCCTGAGGCTCCTTTACACTTCCCACAAAATAGATTCGCTCGTCCAGACCATTTTCTCTACTCCACTGTTCTGCCTTGTGTCGATCTGGTCCGTCACCTACCATCACCAAACGGGCAGCTGTCTTCTCCTGTATTCTTTTAAACACCTCTAGGACATCAATCACCCTTTTCACCGGTCTAAAGTTGGAAGTATGTACACAGAGTTTTTCGGAACCAGATACAAATTCTCTGCGAACAACCTCTCGCCACTTGTCACATTCTGGCACAACTTGAATAAAATTAGGAATAACCGCAATCTCCTTTTTAATATTAAAAAATCGAAAGGTATCCGTTCTTAAACTTTCACTGACCGCTGTTATTGCATCGGAATGATTAATGGCAAACGTAATGACGGGTTTAAAAGAATCATCCTTTCCCAACAACGTAATATCAGTACCATGCAATGTCGTCACTACAGGAATATGAATACCTTCATCCATTAAAATCTTTTTGGCCATATAAGCCGCTGATGCATGAGGAATGGCATAATGCACGTGCAGCACATCCAAATGTTCATACTTGACCACATCAACCATTTTACTGGCCAATACCAATTCATAAGGAGGATAAACAAATAATGGATATTCACTCACATTCACCTCATGAAAGCGAATGTTCTTATTCACGCCTGTCAATCTCACCGGTTGAGAATAGGTAATGAAATGTACTTGATGCCCTCTATTGGCTAGTGCAATGCCCAACTCTGTTGCTACTACTCCACTGCCGCCATAAGTGGGATATCCCACCATACCAATACGCAAAGGCTCTTCAACTTTCATGGAAACAAAGTTACAACACGTCAGCCATCAGCGGAACAACTGATTGTACACTTCCGTCTGAATCTTGGTTCTGTAATTCCCTTGAATCAACTTTTTGTTATCCGCGCTTGGATGTATTCTGTTGCTTAAAAAGACAAAAACCAAATCATGTTCAGGATCCACCCATCCCATGGTCCCTGTAAATCCTGTATGCCCAAAACTACCATCTGAAACCAATTCAGATGCGCTGCCACCAGTGGTTCCTTTTAATGGTGGTTTATCCAATACCAATCCACGTCTATTACCTGCCAAGTGCCGTTGATTAAACAAATCCACCGTCTCTGAACGAATGAACTGTTTACCCCGAAAGTTTCCCTTTCCATTCAACAATTGAAGAACTGCTGCCAGGTCATAGGCGTCTGAAAACAAACCAGCATGTCCTGCCACACCACACATAAGGGCTGCCGTCTCATCATGAACATAGCCACGAATCATTTGACGCCTAAAAACAGTATCATTCTCTGTTGGTGCAATTCGACTTAGATCCAATCTTTCCAATGGAAGGTAGCCTAGTGTGCTCAATCCCATGGGATGATAAAAGTTCTCGTTTAAAAAATCAGTCCAAGACTTACCCGTCTTCGATTCGACAAACTCCTTTACGAAAAAATAGCCAAGATCACTGTATTCATATTGTGCAGGCAATTTCAGTGGCGTTTCAAGAATCTTCCCTCTGATTGCACCAACGATACAATTATCAGAGAACAAACTATCGGCCACAACCCTGTCGCTACTGTCTCTTCTATCCTTGTGCCAAACAGCTGAATTAAAAACGCCGGCAAAGGGAATAAAGTTTTTCAGTCCCGCTTGATGGGAGAGCAAATCCTTCCATTTGATTTTTGCATATGGTGATTTCCTTGGAAAAGTAAGACTTTCCCCAAGTGTTGATTCCATGTTCCAGTACCCGTGATCATACATCCACATCATGGCCAAGGCCGACGCAGACATTTTTGTAATAGAAGCCAAATCGTAGACGCTGTTCAACTGCACCGGACTTCCATGCTGACAATCCAAATAGCCGTAGGCATGATCGTAAACAATTTCACCACCTCGAGCAACCAATAATCGGCAACCTGGAAAGGCCCCTTCCATCAAACCAGCGTTAACCAAAGAATCAACGCGATTCCATTGGTAACGATATTGGAAACTATTGCTTTCTTGCTCCACTTGAAACATGTTCTCCAAATACTCTTTGTTCTTGGGCACAACAATATTTCGAGATTTAATCAACCGCAATTGCTCTGGTGAACTATAAACAGATTTTGACAACACATTCCATTTTGGAAGTTGAACACCATCCCCACATCTCCACATGGAACCTACACTCACAGGTAATTTCCCGGTGAATGATCTTGCACCTGAAATGGCTTCCATCATCACATGTTGGGTCAATTCATCATCTTGATATCCCGTGGCAATCAGATCAAAATTCAAAACATCCTTTTCATTTCCTATGGCGTAAGGATTTGAAAAAAGCAAAAGCATTTTGTTCTTTTCATTGTTCCAATTTGAAATCCAATTCAACCAATAAGGTGACACACTAAAATTTTTAGATGCTTTGCTCGACGTATTTACAAAGGCAAATCCAACCAAATCATATGCATTGAGCAAAGACAATAACACCTGAGCTGTATCTTTCCATGTCGAGTCAATATCACGTGGCCAAAAATGAAAATCAACCTGATTCAAAACCTTCGAAGAGGCCACCAGTTGACAGGTTGAATCACCGCCAATAATCACGAGAACTTTCTTAGACAATGGGTCTCGCCAAGCTTTCAATGCAGTTGAATCCGTCTTCATGAGCGTTAGCGCCCCTGCATTAACGTCCTGATAAATTTGAAGTGCTTGAGGCTGACCCAAATCTTCCATGACGTTGTCTTTTTTCAAATGCACTCCTCCACTTAATCCACACCACTCTTTGCTTTGTAGAATTTTATAACAACTTTCATCAATACGATCCATTGACAATTCTCCACTGGCCAATTTGGCTTTGATGGCTTCTATGGCCTTTGGGATGTTTGATGGGAAAAGTAAAATATCATTTCCTGCTTGGATGGCCATTACTTCCATTTCACCTGGCTTAAAATGCTTGGCTACACCCTGCATGTTCAACGCGTCGGTAACAATGAGACCTTTAAAACCCATTTGCTCTTTCAACAAATCTTGAATCAATGCTGAAGAGAGCGATGCCGGAATCCCTGGTCTATTTTCATAAGCAGGCACATACAAATGACCCGTCATGATACTGGACAATCCTTGCTGAATCAATGGGGGATAGGGATAGAGTTCCAAGCTATCCAGCCGCTCCTTTGAAAACGGAATCACCGGCATATCTTCATGGCTATCTGTATCCGTATCACCATGACCGGGAAAATGTTTGGCACATGCTAAAATATGATTCTCTTGCAAGCCTTCCATAAAAGCCTCACTGGCCTTCAACACACCGACTCTATCCTCCCCAAAAGAGCGATTGCTAATGACAGGATTTCTGGGATTGTTATTGATATCCACAACTGGCGAAAAACTAAAATGAACACCCAATCGTTTCAATTGTCTGGCTGTCTCTGCAGCATAGTCTTTGACAATTTTCATATCAGAAAGGGCGCCCAATGTCATTTGACGCGGATAGAGAATGGTGGAATCCAAGCGCATGCTCAAGCCCCACTCGGCATCCATTCCAATGAGCAAAGGAATGTTGGACATGTCTTGGTACCGCTGTGTAAATTTCAATTGATTCTGCGGACCACCTTGAAAGAAAATGATGCCCCCCACTCCGTATTTCGAAATCCAATCCACCATCTGCTTGTCATTGAAATACATGTGCTTGGGATCGCTCCATGCGGGAACCATGAAGAGCTGACCAATTTTCTGGTCCAAAGTAAGTGTGCTAAATACCGAATCAGCCCACGGTGTTAAAGCACGCGTAAATACGGGCTGGGCTTTTACTCCTGCACAAATCGCTACAAAAAAATACAATCCTAGAAAAATCCTTCTCATCAACCGCCAAGTTAAAGACGAAGAGGATAGCCATAAAAATGGTTATGCAAATATCGCAAACAAAGATTTGTTGAATTACTGTTCGATTCTCTTA
Organism: Flavobacteriales bacterium; assembly: GCA_947442505.1. GTDB lineage: Bacteria > Bacteroidota > Bacteroidia > Flavobacteriales_D > Sanyastnellaceae > CAMCTV01. Next base: position 47,293 of record CANEVR010000010.1, read on the forward strand.
ACGGCCTGGGCCATGACAAACTCAAACTGTTCATCAATGGTGAGGTTGGAATTGTCCACTACTACTGCATCTTCAGCTTGACGCAATGGATCAATTTCTCTTGTTGTGTCAATCAAATCACGGTTGGTGATGTTGCTTTTAATCTCTTCCAATGAAACGTCCAAACCAGCTGCAATCAATTCATCATATCGTCTTTTGGAACGAACATCTGCATCAGCCATCATAAAGATCTTCAATTCAGCATCAGGCATCACAACCGTTCCTATATCTCTACCGTCCATCACGACACCTTTGGATTCTGCCAAACGTTTCTGCAATCGAACCAATTTCACCCTAACTTCCCTTACAGCACTAATCAAAGAAACATGATTGGAAACTTGAATAGACCTAATCTCTCTCTCGACATTCACGCCATTCAAATAAATCTCCTGCTCGCCTGAATCGGTGTTGTATTTAAATGAAACCACCACGTGATCCAACAAGCGAATCAACATAGGCTCATCTATGGTTTGGTCTTTTTTGATGCAATTGTTCTGAAGGGCAAACAAAGTAATCGCCCTATACATTGCACCTGTATCGACATAAAAATAATAGAGAGCCTTGGCAACTGCTTTGGCAATGGTACTTTTCCCGCAGGAAGAGTATCCGTCTATGGCTATATTTATCTTCTTTCTCACTGGTGTCGAAAATACAACAGGTATTTCAAACCCGTTGTATTTTCAAGAAAGAAATTTTAATTACAATCCAAAACCATAATAAGCTCTGGTACCGTTGGGGTAAACGCCCTCAATCATGATACCTTCCCCTTTGCTCTTGGACCCCAATGCACGATTCAAATCTTCAGGGGTTTCAACCATTTCTTCGTCCACCTTGGTAATGATAAAACCTGGCTGAATACCTGCCGCTTTCAACTTACCGGGGCTAATCGATTTTATTTTTGCGCCACCTTTGATGCGCAATTTCATTTTCTCTTCGTTAGAAACAGGGCCAAAATCAGCGCCCAGCGAACTCACATTGGCTGCTGCTTCTGCTTCAAAATTGCTCAACTCCGCTTTACCGCTTCTGTTCTTGAGGGCAACCGTAATCTCTTGCCACTTGTTGTTTCTCCACACACCCAATTTAACTTTATCGCCAGGGCGATATTTGGCTACTTGTTCTTGCAATTGTGGCACATTCTTAACCGGACGGTCTCCCACCTTCAGAATAACATCACCCTCTTTGATTTCAGTATCATTAGCCGTTACTCCATTGACCAAAATTCCGGCTACTTCATTCAATCCTTTGTCCTTGGCAATTTCCTCGGAAACTTCTGAAATTTTGACCCCAATGAAAGCGCGCTGCACACGACCAAACTCAATGATATCATTCGCCACTTTTCTTGCGATAGTAGTAGGAACGGCAAAAGAATAACCCGAGAAAACACCTGTGCGAGAAGCAATGGCGGTATTGATTCCCACCAATTCACCTTTGGCATTGACCAAAGCACCTCCACTATTTCCAGGATTCACAGCAGCATCTGTTTGAATAAAAGACTCTACTGGAAAGATTTCCTCCGAACCATTGTTTCGGTTACCTATCAAATTAATATTTCTCGCTTTTGCACTCACGATACCCGCAGTTACTGTTGAAGTCAACTCGAATGGATTACCAACGGCCAATACCCACTCGCCTACTTTAACGTCCTCACTATTGCCCCAATTGATGGCTGGTAAGTTATCCTCATCAATTTTAATCACTGCGATATCGGTACTGGGATCCCGACCAACCAATTCGGCTGTGTAATTCTTGTTGTTATTTAAGGTAACAATCAATTTCTGTGCTCCCTCTACCACGTGGTTGTTGGTGATGATGTAACCATCGTTGGAAATAATCACTCCACTTCCCGTGCCTTGCTGCACCTGAGGTTGTTGTTGGTACCCAAAAAAATCAAACCATGGATTGTACGCTGGACTCACTGTACTTTCCGTCTTGACGTGAACAACGCAATTGACCGAACGATCTGCTGCGCCAACAAAGTCCGTATTCATATCACCAGGCAAACCGCCAGCATAGGACACCTGATGGGTAGGAAGTGAGCCATTCAAAGCCGATAAATTGGGATTGCTCCATTGTATCACTGCACTTCCGATAAGCGCAACGCCCCCTCCGAGCAACGCTGCACTAGACAATAACCACCAATTCTGTTTCATTTGCAATACAATTTTATGATTCAAAATTACAACCGAAAAAGGATAAACTTGTTGCATCGAAAATTTGAAGAAATGTTAATGCGTTCACTTGTTGGAGGTCTCAGCGCCTTACCTTTGAATCGTGAAAAAATTCAGTCTGTTCATTTGCATCCTCGCCAGTTGGTTCCTCATGGCCTGCGAAAAAGAAATCACCGTCGATTTGCCGGAAACAGAAGCCTTATTGGTTGTTGAAGGAACCATTGAAAATGGTTTACCGCCCATTATTTTTCTCAGCCAATCACAAGGTTATTTCGACCCTATCAATGCTGAAACACTTCAAAACTTTTATCTCTGCGATGCCAAAGTCACTTTAACCGTGGATGGAAATACCGATACGCTCATCAACATCAACGCGGCAAGCCTTACTCCTGAGCAATTAGAGCAAGTAGCTGATTTAATAGGTATTCCAGCTGAACAAATTGCCGCCAATAATTTTTGTGCATACACCTCGCTCAATCCCAACTTTTGGGGACAACCCAACAAAGTGTATAACCTTAAAGTAGTGCACCAAGGTAGAACAGTAACAGCAACCACCAAACTCAACACGCCCATCCCTTTGGATAGTCTATGGTTTGACATCCCTTCCGGAAATCCAGCTGACTCATTGGGCTTTTTGTATGCTAATTTAACGGACCCTGATACTTTAGGCAATTGCTACCGATGGGCCGCCAAGCGCATCAATCGATATACCAACGCTCCTGCAGATCAAGCAGATTTGATTGGAAAGCCCAAGGATGCCGATTTTATATATCCTTTTAATTCAGTGACAGACGACGCCTTCTTCAACGGATTAAATTTTGATTTTTCTTACTACCGTGGGAGAGAATTAAATTCAGAAAAATTCGATGACACCAATGACGAGGCCGGTTACTACAAAGTGGGTGATACGGTTGTTGTAAAAGGTCAAGTCATTGACTACCCCAGTTTCCAGTTCATTTTTGATTTTGAGAATCAAGGTGGTGGCCCATTTGCATTGCCTTACAACTTGAGATCCAATGTCAAAGGTGGTTTGGGCGCATTCATCGCCTACGGTTCATTGCTCGACACAGTGATTTGCGTGAAGTGATTTGAATCACACAGATTCGCGCTTCGCACACCCTACCTTTGCCCCGAAATTCAAATTAAACATGAACACTTTTATCTCAGCCATTACTTTTAAATGTCCCGCCTGCCACCAGGAAAGTCTTTACGAAAATCCTGCTTTGTATACTTTAAAAGATTTGAGCAAAAACAAAAAGTGTTGCAATAATTGCGGTGCAGATTTTCAACCTGAGCCAGGTTTTTATTTCGGTGCGGCTTATGTCTCCTGGGGGTTAACAGTAGCTACTTGGGTAGCAGTATTGGTCGCTTTAAAATGTTTCGATTGGTGGGGATGGATGGAATTTGGTTTCTTGACTCACCCTGTAACTTTCCTCTTTTCAGGCATTGGCACGAGCTTGGTCCTTTTCCCGTATATGTTTCGATTATCTAGAAGCATTTGGGCCCATTTTTTCATTGCTGAGAAAACGGAAGAATAATTATCCCAACTCTTGCAATTCTACCAAGGTTTTGTACAATCCTTCTTGCGCCATCAATTCTTGGTGGTTGCCTTTTTGTACAATTTCTCCTTGATCAATCACCAATATGCAATCTGCATTTTGTACGGTGCTTAGCCGGTGTGCGATAACAATGCTGGTGCGGTCTTTCATCATGTTCTGAATGGCATCTTGCACCAATTGCTCGCTCTGCGTATCTAACGCCGATGTGGCTTCATCCAAAATCAATATCGGAGGATTCTTGTACAAGGCGCGCGCAATGCAAACGCGTTGTTTTTGTCCACCAGATAACTTGCTTCCCCCATCACCCACATTGAATTCCCATTGACCCTGACATTGTTCAATAAAATCAGATGCATTGGCCATCTTGGCCACGGCCTTTACCCTTTCCTGATCCACTTGATCAAATCCCAATGCGATGTTCTTGGAAATGGTATCATTGAAGAGGATGGAATCCTGCGTAACCACGCCAACGTGATTTCTCCATGAGGACAATGAACGGCTGCGCAATGAAACACCATCCACCAAAATATCGCCCTGATGCGGATCCATCAATCGCACAACCAACGAGGCAATGGTCGACTTGCCACCTCCCGATGGCCCTACCAAAGCCACTGTCTCGCCCTTCTTCACGGTAAATGAAATGTCCTTCAATACCGATTTATCCGCATAGCCAAAAGACACTTTTTGAAATTGAATATCGGATTGAAAATCGCCAACTTCAACAGCACCTGGAACATCTTGAACTGACTCCTCAGCGTCCATGATTTCGTTGACGCGATCCAATGACGCAGCCCCTTTGGAAACCTTGAATACCGCCTCTGACAGCGCACGAGCGGGTTGAATGACCTGCGAAAAAACCACCAAGTAACCAATCAACAATGCTCCGGACATCTGCTCCTCCAAAACAATCTTCCCACCTACAAAAAGTAAAATCGCTATGACGGACATAGAGATGAATTCTGACATCGGAGAGCTCAAATATTCTCTTCTGTACAAGCGGTGCATCAACTTGAAATAAGAATCATTTTCGCTATTGAATTTATTGCCAAAATAATGTTCTGCATTGAACACCTTGACCACACGCATGCCTGTCAATGTCTCTTCTATAACGGAAATCAATTCGCCCAAACTTCCCTTACCGCGTTTGGCTGCATTTTTTAAACTCTTGGCGATGCGGGAAATCAAAATACCACTGATGGGAAGGAACAACAAAGCAAAGAGTGTCAACTGCCAAGAGATGACAAACAAGGTCACAATGGAAATCGTCAACATGATGGGCGCCTTGAGCAAAGCCTCGAGTGCACCAATGACAGAAAACTCAATTTCCATCAAGTCATTGGTCATTCTGGAAATCAAATCTCCTTTTTTCTCGTGGGTATAAAAGGCAACAGACAAACGCAACACTTTGGCATACAATTTCGCGCGAAGATCACGTGAAATGGCGGTTCGTACCTTGGCAATACTCAACAAGGAAAGGTAATTGGTCAAATTCTTTAAAAGCGCTAAAAGCACGATCACCCCGCACATCAGCATCAATGCATTGATTTCACCATGACGCTCCACATAACCATTAAGCGCCTGTTCTGCAATCTGCCACCACTTATTGCCATTGGCACTGGGGCCAGCAGTCTGCTGAACCTTGAACAGAATGTACAGGAAGGGGACAACACTTAAAAAAGTAAACAATGAAAACACCGAGTTCACCACATTCAAAAGAAAATTGGAAATCAACTCTTTCTTGTAAGGTGCACAAAGTGCAATGATATCTTTAAAGGCCTTTGATTTCATCAATCTACCAAATCCATCAAATGAATACCTGTGTAATTGTGCGGTGTTATTTTACGCATCTCATTTTTCACCGAATCTGAAACTTCTAATTCATCGATAAACTGAGCAATAGAAGCTTGGTTGATTTCATTCCCTCTGGTCAATTTCTTCAAAGCCTCATAAGGAGCAGGATAATTCTCTCTGCGCAAAATGGTTTGAATGGCCTCTGCAACTACTGCCCAATTCTTATCTAAATCTTGCTGCAATGCCGCTTCGTTCAGCAACAATTTGGACCATCCTTTCTGAATGCTCTTCATGGCCAATAAAGTATGCGCAAAAGGAACACCAATGTTTCTCAACACTGTGCTATCCGTCAAATCGCGTTGCAAACGAGATACAGGTAACTTAGCCGACAAATGCTCAAACAGCGCGTTCGCGATGCCCAAGTTTCCCTCTGCATTTTCGAAATCAATTGGATTAACCTTGTGCGGCATAGCCGACGAACCAATTTCTCCCTCTTTGGTCTTTTGCTTAAAATACTCCATGCTGACATAGGACCACATGTCGCGGCACAAGTCCAACAGAATCACATTCATTCTTTTGATGACATCAAAAGTTGCCGCCAAGTTGTCATAATGTTCAATTTGCGTGGTGTATTGAGAACGGTGCAATTCCAATTTGTCTTCCAAAAAATCATTGGCAAATTCTATCCAATCCATATCCGGATAAGCGACCGCATGTGCATTGAAATTCCCTGTTGCACCACCAAATTTGGCTGAAGCAGGAATCTCTTCTAACTGATCCAACTGGGCCTCCAATCGCTCTACAAAAACACAAATCTCTTTACCCAATCGAGTTGGAGACGCCGGCTGACCGTGGGTCCTGGCCAACATGGCCACATCCTTCCACTCTTTTGCACTGGACAAAATTTGATCAATCAAAACCTCCATCTCCGGGAGATATACATCGTCCAAAGCATCACGCAAACTGGCTGGAACGGCTGTATTGTTGATGTCTTGAGAGGTCAATCCAAAATGCACAAATTCTTTCACGGCACCCATGCCCATCGATTCCAATTGATCTTTCACTGCATACTCCACCGCTTTCACATCGTGGTTGGTGGTCTTTTCATATTCCTTAATCTTCAGGGCATCAGCTTCCGAAAAATTCTCGACCCAATTGCGCAATTGCTCGCCATGTGCAGGCTTGAAAGCGCGAAGCTGAGGCAAAGGAATTTCTGATAAGGCGATGAGGTATTCCACCTCCACCCAAACACGGTACTTGATTAAGGCGAATTCAGAAAAATACTGATTCAATGCATTTGTCGAAGAATGGTACCGGCCATCAACAGGTGAAATGGCCATCAAAGGGTTATTGCTCATGATCTAATTTCAAAGCGCTAAGGTAAGCCATAAAATGTTTGGGTTAACTACCTTTGCCCAAACGAAAACGATGAAGATTCACCCAATAGATACCGGTTTTTTCAAGCTCGATGGTGGCGCCATGTTTGGTGTTGTCCCCAAAATCATTTGGAGCAAAACCAATCCAGCTGACGACAACAATTTGTGCACGTGGGCCATGCGCTGCATGCTCATTGAAGAAGGGAACCGTCTCATTTTGATTGATACAGGAATCGGACAAAAGCAAAGCGATTTGTTTTTTGGTCACTACCACCTTCATGGTGAGGGTGAATTGCACAAGAGCATTCAAGCGGCCGGTTTTCACTCCGATGAAATCACTGATGTTTTTTTAACCCATCTTCACTTCGACCATTGCGGAGGCGCCATCCAGCGCGACGCACAATCAGAGCGTTTGGTCCCTGCTTTCAAAAACGCGCATTATTGGAGCAATGCCCAACATTGGCAATGGGCCACAGAACCCAACCCCAGAGAAAAAGCCAGTTTTTTAAAGGAAAACATTCTACCAATTCAAGAAAGCGGTCAATTGAAATTCATTGAGCGCACAGGACAATTTCAATCCACCGACTTGGGTTTTGAGGTGTTCTTTGTCGACGGACATACCGAGAGCATGATGATTCCGGTGATGCAATACAAGGGAAAAAAAGTAGCTTTTATGGCGGACTTGTTGCCCAGTGTTGGACACTTGCCATTGCCATATGTCATGGGTTACGACACCCGACCTTTGATCACTTTGGCAGAAAAAGAAGTCTTCTTGCAAAAAGCATTGGATGAACAATGGGTGTTGTTCTTTGAGCACGACGCACAAAACGAGTGTTGTACTTTAAAACAAACCGAAAGAGGCATTCGTGCCGAACGCGTTTTTGCTTTTGGGGAACTCTAAATGGTTTAAGACTTCGATTCCAATTGATTTTGCAGATACTTCTGCACCCTGTCTGGTGGCTGATAACTAGGATCTTTCTCGATATTGGGAAGGTAACCAAACAATTGATAATCTTTGATGATGGTATCTACGTAGGTAGGCACCATTCTTTCCCATCCAGGATATCCAGCTTTGATCATGGCCAACACATCTCGTGAGAAAATATCCAAGATATCTGGGTTGTAATCTTCGATGTCTTTCAGACGCTTGTTGAAAACCAAGTAATCATACAACGGTTTAATACGCGGATGGATGTCGGCATTTTCCACTGTCTCCAATAGACCTGTATCCTGCTCACGCCAGGGGTAGACGTACATTTTGAGATCGCGAGAGAACATCACACCAAACACTTCCAAGATGCCACCATTGACATCACGGTAATACTTCTCATCAAACAATTGATACAACATGTTGGCGCCCAAGATGATGCCCATGCGCTTGGAAGTATGGGTAGAGAAATACTCCACCAACTTGTAATACTGAGAGAAATTAGACACCAAAACTGTTTGTCCTAAAGAACAAAGAATGTCTGCGCGATCCAAAAAGTCTTGCTCATCCACCTCACCTGCTACGGAAAGATTGTTGAGGGTAATTTCAAACAGAACTTGAATCTGCTCTGGATCTACTTTGGGATCCTCTTGGAAGTGTTTCATTCCTTTGAGAATCATATCAATATTCACTTTGGTCACCGGACGGAATGAACCCCTAATGGCCAAAATGTTCTTCTTGTACAACACATCAGCAGCTTGCAAATTGGCTCCGTCTGGTGAGAAAATCACAGCCTCTGTCATACCGTTTTTCACCAATTGAAGGGAAAGCAGGCGATTGTCCACCTCAGCAAAGTCAGGACCGATCATTTCGATCATGTCAATCTCCACTTGGTCGCGGTGAAGGTTATCGTACAAGGACAACAAAAGTTCTTTTGGATTTTGGTAAAGGTTGAAGCAGCCATAAATCAAGTTCACACCTAAGATACCCGTTGTGGCTTGTTGCAGCAAAGCGTCTTGCTCGTGAAAGCGGGCGTGCAGGATGATTTCATTGGGTTCTTTGGAAGGATCAGTTTGAAACTTCACCCCCATCCATCCATGGCCTTGCACGGTCTTGGAGAAGTTGATGGTGGCAATGGTATTGGCGTAAGAGAAAAACGTTTTGGTGGGGTGATCAGTGCGCTTCAGACGCTCTTCAATCAAGCGGTATTCATGATTGATCATGTTGATCAAACGGGGCTTGCACACATAACGACCCTTTGCTTCCTTGCCATAGATGGCATCAGAGA
>CANEVR010000011.1 GCA_947442505.1 Flavobacteriales bacterium
ACCATAGCCTATCAAGGAAAGGTGAGTCACCATGACAGTGGTGGAAACAGCGGTACAATAGGCGAAGGAGAAGTACAATGGATGACAGCCGCATCTGGAGTATTGCACAAGGAATACCATGAAAAGGAATTTGCAGCGCAAGGAGGCGTGTTCCAAATGGTGCAACTTTGGGTCAATTTACCAGCGGCCAATAAAATGGATCCACCCAGTTATCAAGCCATCACGAGGGATCAAATCACAGAAGTGAATTTGCCCGGTGATGCCGGTGTGGTGAAAATCATCGCTGGAACATTTCAAGGTAATCAAGGACCGGCCAAGACACACACCAGAGTTGATTTGTTCAATTTGTATTTAAATGCAAATAAAACTACCGAACTGAACTTCCCCCAACATGATCACACCGCGATGGTGGTGATCAAGGGTAGCGTTAAAGTTAATGGCCATGAAATTTTAAAAGGCAATGACTTAGGTGTCTTTTCTGATTCAGGTGAGAATATTTACATCGAAGCACTCGAGGAAAGCATTGTATTGATGCTGAATGGAGAGCCCATCATGGAACCCATTGCGGCGTATGGTCCCTTTGTTATGAACACAAGAGAAGAAATTATCCAAGCTTACCAAGACTTTCAAATGGGAAAGTTTGGTCAGTTGGAAGATTGATGAAGAATTACTACTTGTAATTATCTACTGCTAACCACAAGGCATCTGTTTTGGCACCTTCAAAGAGCAAAGAAGATCCGGCCATGACTAATCCCAAACCAATAAATGGTTTGTTGTAGTTCCCTGACTCGCTGTTGATATAGAACTGATGAGCAATAACACCAGCTCCTATTGCAGCCAAACCAATTTGTAAACCGCTCAATCTTCTGTATGATTTCAAATACGTTTGACAATTGGGATTGTCTTGTAAGTCAATTTTTAGATTTTTATAGTTGCCTTTTTTCAAGATCCCTTCATCCTTAGCATAGAACTGCCATACCTCACCAGAGGCAAGTCTGCGCGGATTGGATGTGTTTAAATCCAAACCGCCATAGGCAGTAATATCAATTTCTTCAAACAATTGAATTCGTCCAGTATTCTTGATGCGCATGGCATAGCGCTCAGCGCGTTCACCATAAAATTCAGACAGGTTGGCAAAAAAACCATGGTTATTTCTAAAAAATGCTACACCTTCAGCCTCAAAATGTTTTCCATCCAAATTGAAAAAGGCGGGTTGCATGATGGGATATTCATAGGTCAATTTCTCCCCTTCTTTGATTTGGCCGTTGTATAGACGCAATATCTGTTTCTTAGGAGTAGGCTGCGCTATCAATAGGCCCACACTCAAGGATAAAAGAACAACCAAAATATTTTTCATACAATCAATTAGGCGTCTAAAGTAGTTTTAATTTTTTAAATCTCAAACAACCCATTTGCATTCTGCGAAGTCTTGCATTCAGATTGTTTATATTAGCAGATTGTTAACCAAACAGCATCCAATCAAATATTATCGTTGCATTGAAATGAAGAAATTATTTGTTTTAACCCTATTATTCAATTTCTTTTGGAATTCCCTTTTGGGGCAATATCAAATTGCAACAGGATTTAACAACACCGCCACAGTATCAGGTGCGTGTTACACGCTAACAACACAAACCCAAGGAAGTGCTACAGGTGTCATTTGGAGCAATTCAACCTTGGATTTGAATTGCAATTTCACAAAAACCTTCAACATGAAATTCAGTGCATCGGCAACAGATGGCGCTGATGGTGTTTGTTTTATCATGAAGAACATTCCTAATTACGTTCCTGGTGCAACGGGAAATGGAGGCGCTTTGGGATTTGCTTGGCCTGGAAATGGAAATTCTTTCGCCATTGAATTTGATACTTATGTCAATGATGCTTCACCAAGTTTTGACCCTGGACAAGGTTCACAAAATGACCACATCGCTTTTTTGAGGAATGGATCGAACGACCACAGTTCAGCAAATAATTTGGCCGGTCCATTGCTTGTTGGCAACCTCGAGAATGGTGCCTTTCATCCCGTGACCATCACCTGGATAGCTGCAACACAAACGTTGACATGCACCATCGATGCTTTCAATCTAACATCAGTTGTCAATCTTCCAACCATTTTGGGATCGTCGACTACATATTTTGGATTTGCGGGAGCCACTGGTGGGCTCATGAACCTGCAGCAAGTATGCCCATTACCAAGTGTACCAACAGTTTTGCCACCTTCAACTGAAAACATTTGTCCTGGAACAAATTTCACCCTTGATGCGACAGTCATCGATTTGACCAATACCAATAACTTTAGTTGGACCATTACCGCAGGCCCTGGTACCATTACCACTCCCAATCCAGCTCAAACAGGCATTATCGATGTTACTGGTTCTGGTGTAGGAACTGTTATTCAAATGACATATACTGATAATTGTGGATTGGTATATACTCGAATTCACAATGTACAACCCAGCGCGACACCAACCGTTACTGTCGCCAATTTGAGCATTTGCGCAGGGTCCAATTGGACATTGACACCGACAGGTGGAAACTACACGACATTAACCTGGGACATTACGGCAGGAAGCGGTTCCTCCAATCCCCCTGTCAATGGAACAACTTTCAGTGGAACTGGGGCTGCAACAGTAGAAGTTACACCTGCCATTACAGGTTGCGCAAGTGCAGGTACTCCTGTAACGGTTACCATCAGCGAAACCAGCCTTATTCCATTTGATGCAGGGAACAACGTTACATTTTGTACTTCACCCACTAATTTAACCTACACCCATACTCCGGCAAGCATAACCACCCAAGCAGGTTTTCCAATAACATGGAGTGTTGAACCTGGGAATACAGGAAACATCGTGAGTTCGGCTGCGGATGGAACATTGGTGGTTGATCAAACAGGTACTTACACCCTCACTGCGACAGGAGGTCCCGGTTGTGTAGTCACGGATAACGTTTATATTGAATTGGTGACCAATCCTACTGTAACCATTATTCCAGGTGGTCTGAACAATGATGAAAACATTTGTCCAGGTGAGACCATGCCGTTGAACGTTGTGGGTAATTTTGATCATGTCACCTGGTCAACTGGTGATTTGGATATCAACACAACGAACATAACAGCTGCAGGTAATTACTCCGTTGAAATCGCCATTGGAACTTGTACCGCAACTGACAATATTACCATCACAGAATCTCCCGCAATTGTGCCAAGTGCTGGTGGTGATCAATTGGACATTTGCACCAATGGAAACATTACATTAAATGGAAGTACTGAGCCAACCTATACCGCTGCTTGGACCATCACCAGTCCAACCGGAAATATAGTTTCTGGTCAAAGCACCACAGACCCTGTGGTTTCCTCTAGCGGTACCTACATGATAACGGTTACCAATCCCGAAGGTTGCACAGCCAATGCTTCTGCCGTGGTTGACTTGTTGCCTGTCCCCATCATTAACCTGGGCAATAATTTTCAAGTTTGTGCCAATATTCCTTTTAACATCACATTAAACAATACCAACTGTCCGAACCTCAATTTGGTCACCAGTGTTTTGTGGTCCGATAATACAACAATCAATACATTCTCTTCTCAAGTTGCACCGAACGGAAGTAATACCATTACCGTAACGCTTAACATCAATACTTGCGCTGCGACAGACAACATTGTGGTATCTGCTTTTGTTCCTCCTTTATGGGATTTAGGACCTACCCAAACAGTATGCGGTGATCAGCCCTTCGTTGTCAATTCTACAGAAAATGTTTCATGGGCTACAAGTGCCAATTCCACCATCACCACTGGAACGAGCTACACCCAAAACAATCCATCACCAGGTACTGAATCATTGACCGCAACCTTAACCTATGGTAACGGTTGTATCATTTTTGACAATTTGGACATTGACATAGTACAACCATTTACAGTAAATCTGCCTGCAACAGCAGATTTTTGCGAAGGCAGCGCCATTCAAATTGATGCGGGTAATACAGTCTCTTGGTCCAACGGTGATATGGGTCAAACAACAATGGCCAATGAAGTTGGATTGCTTACCGCCACTTACACAGATGGTCCATGTACCAGTCAAGATCAAATGACCATCACCATGACTTATCTACCCAACATTGAGTGGACAGATAATACAACCTATTGTGAGGGAACTACTGTAACTCTGGGCGCTCCGGGGTCTCATGCCACAAGCTTTTACTGGAGCACAGGTGAAACTACGGAAACCATCATTGTATCAGAATCGGGTTATTATTCCCTTACCGCAAGTAATTCCTGCGCTACAGTGAATAGAGACATTGTTTTGGATTTTGAAATTTGTGATGCGTATGCATTTATACCCAACACCTTTACGCCTGATAAGGACGGAATCAACGAAGTATGGCAACCCATCATTTACAATGCCAAGAACTATGAAGTTTTTATCTACAACAGATGGGGTGACATTATATACCACTCGAATGATCCTGAGGAAAATTGGTTGGGTGAAGCCCATGAAGGTCAGCATTACGTTCAGGATGGTGTATATTCTTATCGCTTGATATTGGAAAGTCCACAAAGAGAAAAAAAGGAATACTTTGGTTACTTTAGAATGCTGAGATAGCTGTAACTTTGGACAAACATCAATGAAATGTCCAAAAAGAATTACGCCCCAGAAAGTTTAATGATGAGCCATGGCTACACCCCTGAGTGGAGCGAAGGAGCCATTAAATGTCCCATTTATCAAACATCAACCTTTGTTTTTAAAACAGCCGAAGAGGGGAAATCATTCTTCGAAATTGCTTACGGAATTAGAGAGAAAAGAGAAGGAGAGCGCATTCCTGGTTTGATTTATAGCCGATTGAATAATCCGGACATTGAAATTCTTGAAAATAGAATTGCTCTTTGGGACAATGCAGATGATTGCGCCAGCTTTGAATCTGGGATGTCTGCCATCTCCACCGTAATGTTAGAATATTTGGCCCCAGGAGATGCCATATTATTCTCCTCCCCTATTTATGGCGGAACAGATCACTTCATCAAGCATTTTTTAACCAAAATGAAGATTGATCATATCGAGTACTTTCCTTGGGATAATCAAGAGGACATTTTGGAACGAATTAAAAGCTTTGACGCCATTGACCGCGTTAAATTGATTTATACTGAAACACCCGCTAACCCCACCAACGATTTGTTCGACATTGCGATGTTGGTGGATTTGGGAAAGAAATTGAGTCATGGTGAGCATGTGGTGAAAGTAGCAGTGGACAATACCTATATGGGACCACTTTGGCAACGTCCATTGGAATTGGGCGCTGACTTCTCCATCTACTCTGCAACCAAATATATCGGTGGTCATAGCGACGTTATTGCCGGTGCAGTATGTGGCCGAAAGGACGACATGATTCGCATCAAAACGCTACGTACATTTCTAGGAAACATGGCAGGCCCCTGGACTGCATGGTTACTGATGCGCAGTTTGGAAACGTTGAAAATCCGAATGGAGCAACAAGCATACAATGCAGAGAAAGTGGCCGATTATTTAAACAATCATCCAAAAATTGAAAAGGTATTTTACTTAGGGAATTTAAAACCCGAGGATGGAAAAGCCTTTGAGATTTATCAAAGACAATACACCAGTGCTGGTGCTATGATGAGCTTTTGCGTAAAAGGTGGTGAAGAGGAGGCTTTTCGATTATTGAATGCGCTTCAATTGTGCAAATTGGCTGTGAGCTTGGGTTCTACAGAAAGTTTGGCAGAACATCCCGCCACGATGACACATGCCGGTGTAGATGCAGATCTCAAAGCCAAAATAGGGATAACACCCAGCTTAGTTCGTTTATCTGTTGGTGTTGAGCGCGCTGAAGACCTCATTGATGATCTGAGACAAGCTTTGGAAAAAGTTTAATCTACAATCTTAATGTCAAACTGTCACCTAGGCAATCGATGGCATATCGGTTGCTTAGATGCATTTTGTCAAAAAAAATATTATGAAAGCAGGAAATATCTCCGTTCAAACCGAAAACATTTTTCCAATCATTAAAAAATTCTTGTATTCAGATCAAGAAATTTTTCTCAGAGAATTGGTCTCCAATTCAGTGGATGCTTGTCAAAAAGTAACCACACTTTCTCGACTTGGAGAAATACCAGAGCCAAAAGAAAGTCCCAAAGTTGAAGTCATCTTGGATCAAGAAAAGAAACGATTGATTATCCGAGATAACGGAATAGGTATGACTGAAGCTGAGGTTGAGCAATACATCAATCAAATCGCATTCTCAGGTGCTGAGGAATTTGTATCCAAATACAAAGACGCTCAAATCATTGGACACTTTGGATTGGGATTTTATTCAGCCTTCATGGTGGCCAAAGAAGTTGAAATCCACTCTCTGTCGCACAAGAAAGATTCACAAGCAGTGAAGTGGGTTTGTGACGGAAGCCCCTCCTACTCCATTGAAAATATTGAAAAATCAACTCCCGGAACGGATATAATTCTTCATCTGGCAGATGATGCACTTGAATACAACGAAGAATTTAAACTCAAAGAAATTCTAGATAAGTATTGCCGATTCATGCCCGTCGAAATTTACTTTGGCGAGGAAACCAAATGGGAAGAAGATCCATCTGGTGAAAAAGATGAGAAGGGCAATGCCAAGCGAATTGAAGTCAAGACACCGCGTGTTATCAATTCCACCCATCCACTTTGGACGCAAAAGCCCAATGAGCTTTCGGATGAAGATTACAAAAACTTTTACCGCGATTTATACCCATCTAGTTTTGAAGATCCTCTTTTTCATATTCACATCAATGTAGATTATCCATTTAATCTCACTGGAATATTGTTCTTCCCCAAGATTAAAAATCAAATGGAAGTGCAGCGCAATAAAATTCAATTGTATTGCAATCAAGTGTTCATCACGGATGAGGTGAAGAACATCTTACCCGACTTCTTGACGTTGCTGCATGGTGTCGTTGACAGCCCAGATATCCCCTTGAATGTCAGCCGTTCCTATTTGCAAGCAGATAGCAATGTCAAAAAGATCTCAGCGCACATCACCAAGAAAGTTGCTGATAAGTTGCAAAGCATGATCAATTCTGACCGCACCGACTTTGAACAGAAATGGGATGACATCAGCATGTTCATTCAATACGGTGTTTTGACAGAAGAAAAATTTGCAGAGAAAGCGCAAGCATTCACGTTGTACAAAAACACAACCGGCGAATTCAAAACCATCGAGGAATGGAAAGAGAAAATTGGTGAAACACAAAAAGACAAGAATGGAAAAATTATCTTCTTGTATGCAACAGATGAGCACCAGCAAGATGCTGCAATTAAAATGGCCAGAGAAAGATCTTGGGAAGTTTTTCTTTTGACAAGTCCATTTACGGCACCATTTCTTTCTCAAATTGAAAGCAAACACAGCGACATTCAATTCAAAAGAATTGATAGCGACATCCCAGAGAAATTAATAGAGAAGGATATTACCAGTCATAGCGCTTTGAATGATGCTGAAAAAGACGAAGTAAAGAAGCAATTGGAAGGGTGGATCAATACCCAAAAGTTCAATATTCAATTTGAAAACATGTCGCCCAATGATCCACCAATGATTATAACGGAGAATGAGTTCATGCGCCGAATGAAGGAGCAACAAGCTTTAGGAGGTGGAGGTTTCTTTGGTAGTCTTCCAGAAACCTATCAATTGATCATCAATACCAATCACCCTGCTGCTCAAAATATGCGTTCTGAAGATGGCAGAAGCAAAGCAGAAGAAGCATTGGCACTGGCTCAATTGTCCAAAGGATTGTTAACCGGTAGCGAACTGACTGCCTTTTTACAAAAGAGTTATCAGAGATTACAAAACACTTAATATCTTCGTTATAAATAATAAAACATGAATACCATTACCAAATCCATATTGATATTGTTAGGCGTCATTGTCGGAGCATTTATCTTATTTTACCTTTACGGTACAAGCGTTTACAGCGGTGCCGTTGAAAAACAAGAAGCTGTAAAAAAAGAATGGGGAAATGTGCAGGCCGCATACCAGCGCAGAGCTGATTTGGTTCCCCAGTTGGTGGAAACCGTGAAAGGAGCCAGAGACAATGAAAGAACCATCCTGGAGAACGTCACCAGAGCGAGATCAGGAATGGGTGCAGCACAAACGCCAGCAGAGTTGCAAAAATTGGGAGGCGAAATCAATAAAGCCATCAGTATCGTATTTGAAAATTATCCTGAGATAAGATCAACCCAAAACTTTGGTGAGCTTCAAGCGCAATTGGAGGGATCAGAGAATAGAGTGAACAAAGCACGAACAGATTACAATGAAGCCGTTGAAAAATCCAATTCCTTCATCAGAGGTTTTTGGAAAAAGAAAGCACTTTCATTGGTAGGAGATGAAGAATTCAAGGTATACGATGCCTTTGCCGCTAGTGAGGGAGCTGAGAATGCGCCTAAAATTGATTTTTCCAAATAATGGCTGATCACGTTTTATTGGATGACAAATTAACAATGCAGTTCGAGGACTGCATTGTTGCTTTTGAAAAAGCAACACGTTGTGAGTTGCGCATTCACATTGAAGAAGAGAATGACACTCCTGTTTTAGATCGCGCAGCATTTGTATTTGACCACCTGGGTATGCGCAAAACCAAAGAGCGCAATGCCCTTTTGATTTACATTCAGCTCTACCCCTCTGCATTGGCCATCATTGGTGACATTGGGATTGATCAACACGTAGATAAAACAGATTGGGAAGGTTGGAAAAACACCTTGATTGAATCATTCAAAACGGAAGATTATTTGAAAGGCATTGCTAATGTAACGCAATCCATGACAGAGAAATTGAAAGTTGCATTTCCTTGGAATGAAGAAGATAAAGATGAATTGAGCAACACCATTTCTCGCGCCAAATGAAGAACCACATTCTACTTACCGCTGTTTTTTTGTTGTCATTGATAACAAATGCGCAAGAATGCATGGTTCAAAAAAAGGACAATCAATTGGTCTACGATGCAACAGGAACTTTAAGTGCCAATGAAATTGCTGCCTTCGAAAGTGATTTGCAACAATTTGCGAAGAATACTTCTAACCAAATTGTTCTTATTGTCACCAATGATTTGTGTGGCTATGAACCTGCAGATTATTCATTCAAAATCATTGATGATTGGGGAGTTGGTCAAGCTGATTTGGACAATGGAATGGTGATTCTCATCAAGCCAAAAACCGCTGGTGAAAAAGGGCAAGCCTTCATCGCTACAGGTCGGGGATTAGAAGGCATTATTCCTGATGGTAAAATTCATCTCATTTGGGAAAATGAAATGATTCCGGCTTTCAAGAAAAACCAATACGGACTGGGCATTCAGAACGCACTAAAAGTCTTAAAAAGTTTGGCCCAACAGGAGTACAACTTCGATACATATGCCAAGAAACACAAGAAAAAGGGAGACAAAGGAGGTTGGATTGGCTTAATCATATTTGGATTGGTTTTCCTATTCATGATTTTTGGAAAGGCACGTGGATCAGCCAGAAGGAACAACATCCCCTTTTGGACAGCATTCTGGTTAATGAATTCCGGCCCAAGAAGTGGCTATTGGGACGACTTTAACGGAGGTGGTGGCTCATATTGGGGAGGTGGCGGAGGTGGTGGAGGTTTCGGAGGCTTTGGAGGTGGAAGCTCAGGAGGTGGTGGTTCGGGTGGAAGCTGGTAACTCACTAAAAAAAAATTGCGGATCACATTTGCATTGAACAATGAAATCAGTCCATCACTGCATTGGAAAAATATGCAAAAAGTGAAAACATAAACTGTTACCCATTGCCAATTACTACCGCAACGTCCCCGCCTGTGTTAACTCAATTTTTTGTGTTTTAAAATCACGAATACAAGTAATGACGTCCTCTGGTTCATTGACCATTTTCCAAACCGATTCACCATCGTCCGTCATGAATTTTTCCGTAACGGCTTGCTGCATCAAATCGGCGAACAGGTTAAAATAGCCATTGGTGTTTAATACAACTATTGGGGTTGAGATTTGCCCCAACTTGCGCAAAGTAATGGCTTCAAACAACTCCTCAAATGTTCCAGGACCACCAGGCAATGCAATGATTGCATCTGTCCCTTCCAAAAATTTGGCTTTGCGTTCATGCATGGTATGGGTGTAAATAAAGTCGGAAACACCCTTGTGACCCCACTCTACTTCATTCATGAATTGAGGCATAATTCCCCTAATTCTTCCTCCATTCTCCAAAACAGTATCCGCTAGTTTACCCATTAATCCAGAGCTTCCTCCACCAAATACAACCTGACAATCACTGGCCACTAGTGATTTTGCCAAAGCCTCCGTTGCTTCAAAATAGGCTGAATCGATTTTGGCGCTAGAAGCGCAATACACACATACTTGCATTCGTCAAAGATAAAGCAACATCTATGATCTCAACTTGGCATGATTCATCCAAAAAACTGCATGCTCACTTAATACATGATACATATTCATGAAGCCATCATCACCGCCATAATATGGATCGTCCACATCCAAGTTGTCAGAACGGTATAATTTAACTTTCTCCACAGCATTTGTATTTGGCGCCAATTGCAATACGTCCGTGAGGTTCTTACGATCCATCACTAAGATGAAATCAAACATTTCAAAATCATCCAATTCAAATTTCCTTGCTCTTTGATGGGAGAGGTCCAATCCAAATTTCTTGGCAGATTTTATTGATCGATCATCCGGCTTCTCACCAATATGATATCCAGCAGTTCCCGCGCTATCAACTGTGATATTCAATCCTTCCGCCACTGCCAACTGTTGCAGAACACCCTGAGCCATTGGTGACCGACAAATATTCCCCAAACAAACACACAATATTCTTATCATGATTCAAATATAATCTACTCCAAAAGGAGTAGAGAAATTTTAGAAAATTTAAAAGTACTTACAATGATACCTGAAAATGTTTATATCTATTTTCGCATTGTATTAAAAAACTACTAATATTGCAGCGTTAAGAAAAAAAAAACAATTGATATAATTGAATGTCTGATAGAAAAAATCAAAACACTCCACTACGCCGAAAAATAGGATTAATCGTTTTCAGTATCGGGCTCATCAGCTCCATGATAGGTTACCACGAAAACATCATTCAAGATCCCACTTGGGCTCCTTTGATGCTCATTCCCTTGTTTTGCTTTTTGTTGGCCATTCTCATTCTTCAAAGCACTTGGGACCAAAGAGGGAAATAATCTAACCTTTCATTAAATCTCTAATGGCTACGGAAGCCACCACCGCTCCAAACGTAGCCGGTATGTATGAAATGGTTCCATACGCCGATTTCTTGTAATTGGTACCATCGGTTAACATGATACTGTTGGGATCTGGCAATTCATCACTGAAAACGGCCTTAATGCCCTTTCTGATTCCCATTTTCCTTAATCGTTTTCTAATTTGATGTGCAAAGGGACAATTGTATGTTTTTGATATGTCCACAACATGCAACCGCGTGGGATCTACCTTTCCTCCTGCCCCCATGCTGCTCACCATTGGTATGCGGCTTTCATAAGCCAACTTCATAAAGGTTAGTTTGGGCGTGATGCTATCGATGGCATCAATGATATAATCTGGCTTAAAATTCAATTGCTCAGCTACAATCTCTGGATTAACAAACTCTTGGATGACATTCAGCTCTATTTCAGGATTAATTTCTCTAATCCGCTTGGCCATTATTTGAACCTTTGGTTCTCCATGATTGGTGGCCAAGGCAGGCAATTGTCTGTTGCGATTGGTCGGGTCCACTACATCTCCATCAATGATGGTCATTTTCCCAACGCCTGAACGGGCCACAAATTCAGCAGCAAAGGAGCCTACTCCACCCATGCCCACCACCATGACATGCTTGGTTGTTAATTGTCGCAAAGCGTTCTCACCAACCAATAATTGTGTTCTTGACAACCATGATAAATCTTCCATTTCAAGTTTCTATTAATCCAATTTCTAGCGCATTATCATACAATTGTAAGGCAATTTCCTCCAAGTCAACCCCCAACAATTCACTGAGGCAAATGTACGCCCCTTGTACAGAAATTGGTTCATTGTCGGTTTCCAAAAACAATCGATCCAACGGAATGTGCTTCGCAACAATTCTACCCTGCTGCGTCCTTAAAAAAGATTCGTCCAAGGATAAATAACCTCCCTGATTGACTATTGAATGGGCCATCTCCAAGTTACGATTAAAACCATGAAAAACATATCCTCCCGTAAATCCCTTCAATTCCTTTAGCACCTCTTGTTGACTTCTAACACAATGAATTATCAAGGGCTTCTTAAATTCTATGGCCCATTGAATCTGCATGCTAAACGCCTCCAACTGCAATTCCCAGGGTGTTGAACAAAACTTATCCAAGCCACATTCTCCAATGGCCCTAACATTCTTATTTTGAATCAACCTGTAGAAATCATCTACCCGATCATGATCAAAAGCTTCTTGGGCATACCAGGGATGAATTCCAACAGAACACAACTGACTGGAATTAAAACGCAAAGTATCATGAATATTCATGATACTCCATTCTTGGGAATCATAAACTTGATGACAATGCGCGTTGATGATGGGTAATTTCATTTGTGCTAACTTCTCAAAGTTATCTCAATTTTTGGAGATGAGACCATCCATTCAACTCCAAAATGTTGTTTAAGAAAAGATCACTGCGAAACAATTCAAAACTCCAAATTTCAATCCTTTGAAGAATCTTTAATGTGACAGCTCTATAGAATAAACGAAGCCATTAGCAACAATGTTTCCATTTCGAAGAATGGGAATCTTAGCCAGTAATTGACAATTCTTAAATTTTGGATTGTCAGATGGATTGGTAAAAAAATGTGATGTTGTTACATAAAACAATTTATCTACTTGCTCAATATCTGGCAAGCTCTCATTAAAATATACAAACTGATGCAGCTGTTCCAACTCGCCCACGCCGTAAGTAGGCCAGTTCATTCTTTGACCCAAGTAAAATTGGATATGTCCACCAGGAAACCACTTGTCAACCACAAATGCAGCTTTTTCTTGGTCACTGCAAGCCAACAATCTCTTGCTGTATAATTTTTCAAATTCATTAGACAATTGCTCCCAACCATACATATCCAAGGTGAAATCATTTCTACCAACACGAATTTCTTGGGTATTGCCATTGTCTTTCATACAACCATAATTGATTAGCCATGGAGCCAAAGCCAAAACAATCAGAAGAAATATCAAAGAATACTTCACAAACTCTTGCCTTTTAAAGATAACGGTAGAAAGCGGCAAAATAAGCAATGACACTCCTGGTGCTGACCAATGGGGCAAAGTTGGTTTAAACAATGATGACAAAAGGAAAAACAAAATGATAGGAAGTCCCATAAACAAATGAATCCGGGAAAAAACAAGCACTTTGACATTCCAATTTTTATTGTAACGCAGCAGAATAAAAAAAGCAATTAACAATACCAAAAATGGGTTGTTGTAAAATACAATTCCTAAAAACTCCCTCAAAAAACTTAGCCATTGAATACCTTCTGACATACCAACCCGCTTGCCATGAAATTGAAAGGATGCAAAGCCATTCTGAGCGTTCCAAAACAAAATGGGTAAAGCGCAAATACAAAGTACAAGTAAAGATATCCAAGGCCCTTTGGTTCTTAGTAAACTGCGCTTGTACAATAAAGTGTAGACAAACAATCCAAAGACAATAAAAACTATACTGTACTTGGATAACATGGCCAAACCCAAAGCCCCTCCTAACATAATCCATTGTTTCATGGAATGATCATCGGATAAGTAGATAGAATAAATAGGATTCAATGCCAACACCACAAAAAACATGAGCAACGTATCAGGTAAAATAAAGAACCCTGAAATGATTTGCAAATAGATAGATGAGGACCACAAAATAGCTGCTGTAATGGCTATGGGTTTATTAAAGGTTCTCAGCATTAACCTATAAATCACAACCAAACCCAATGAGGCCAATACAATTGGAGCCAAACGAACAAAGAAATCATCACCGAACCAACCTCCAAGCGTCGTTAAAAAAATAGCAATTCCAACCATGGGAGGATGATCAAAATAACTCCATTGCAATTTTTTTGCATAAAGGGTATAGTAAACTTCGTCATTTCCCAACTCCAACATCAGAGCGGCCAAGAGCTTGAGCACCAATAAAATTGTCAAAAGATAATAAATGAATTCTTTTGACTGAATAAAACGGAAATACCACTTATTGAACATGACGCAAATAGAGCAAAGATTGGCCAATTGAAAAGAGAAAGAACTTTAACAAATGCATAATTGACCGTTATCTTTTTGTATAAGCAGACAAAAGTCATGTGATTCGAAAGTGGGTCGTTAATTAAATTAGCAGCAAAAAGAAATGAGCGATAGCACCCTACCCCCTTGTCCCAAATGCCAATCTCCATATACCTATCCAAACGATAACCTATTGGTTTGTCCAGAATGTTTTCATGAGTGGAGCCCTGCAGAAGAGGCAGAGGAAGCAGCTGCAGCCGCTGCATCCTCTCAAGTTTTAGATTCCAATGGAACGCCATTGGTGGATGGGGATAGTGTTATCGTGGTAAAAGATTTGCCCGTAAAAGGCGCTCCAAAACCCGTTAAAGCGGGAACCAAAGTGAAGAACATTCGCATTGTGGATGGAGACCACAACATCTCCTGCAAGATCGATGGTTTTGGTTCTATGGGATTGAAATCTGAATTTGTAAGAAAGGCTTAGCCTTCAACTGATCACGATTTGACCTTTACGCTACCTCAGCAGATTTAACACCTCCGTTGTTTAGCAAGAAAAGGAATGTCTTTTTTGTTTGTACCGAAGCGATTATATTAGCAAAACAAACAAAAGTCATGAAAAAAATATACAGTCTACTTTTATTCGCCATACTCTTTTCAGCTTGCCAACAAGGAGAAAAGAAAATGTATGTCATTAAAAACATCGATTTAATTGCTGAAGGACCACTTTTTGATGGTCCCAATACCATGCAAGCCAAACATGTCATTGACCTCAATCAAATAGAATCCGGACTGGATGCATCGAAACTTGAAGCTGTAAAACTTGTCAGAGCGGAGGTTTCCACTAAGGACAGCTCTGGATTTGATTTAATCCGAAACTTTGTACTTCAACTCACTTCAAGCGATGCCAAAATGGAAAAAGTGGCTGTTTTAAATCCTGTAGAGAAGGGAAATAAAAAGGTGAATTTGAATCCTGCTTCTGAGGGCGAATTGTTGGACAATTTTCAGCAAAAGGAAATCATCCTCATCCTGGATGCTGACTTGATTGGTGACAAGGATGAAAATCTTACTTACCAAGGAGATTTTGAATTTGAAATAACTTTTAAAAAATAAAAAAATGAACATGAAGTCATACTTTTTTATCGGAGCATTTTTCTTGCTTCAAACATTTGCTTTTGGTCAAGCTACCAATGGCGATCAACTCCTTGGCGTTTGGGAACCAAGCAATGGAAAAGCAAGGGTGAAAATTGAAAAGATTGGGGAGAAGTATTACGGAAAAATAGTTTGGTTGAAAGAACCCAACGATCCCAATACAGGCAAACCCAAAGTGGATAAGAATAATCCAGATGCCTCATTGAGAACAGTTCCATTAAAAGGATACCGCATGCTCAAGGATTTTAAGGTTTTAGGCAACAATCAATGGGATAGTGGAACAATTTATGACCCTGAGAATGGTAGCACCTACAAATGCATCATCAAAATGACCAACAGCAATACCTTGGATATACGCGGATACATAGGTGTAGAAGCTTTGGGTAGAACCGATGTTTGGAAAAGATTAAGTACAAACAAGTAAATCATATCAACATGCGCATGCGGCTTTTTCTTTTCCTGATTGTTCTTCTAACCTCTTTTTCCATCAAAGGGCAAACCGATACCATTTCAGATGGAGAAGAGGATTACTCTATGTATGAGAACTTGAACTTCGTGGATGAAGGTGCGAAAAGATTTTGCACACCAAAAGTCTTTGACATAAGTCCTGCCAAGCTTATCAGTGTTGGTTTTGATCATCAAGGTGCTTTCGACATTGATTACGGTGCTTGGGGGAATACAGACAAATCCGCTATTGGTCCACAGACCGGAAAGTTTAATGGTGCCAGCGGAATGCGAATAGGGGCAAATATCCCAGTCATTGCCAAAACGAATATTGTATTACAACTGGGATTCAATTATTTGAGAACTGCTTATTCCGGTAACGGAGTAACCAGTAATAATCCGTTGGATCAACAGTTAAGGGAAGAAGGTTTGCGCAGCACAGGGATAAACACAACTTTATTCAAACCCCTTAACGAGCAAAATTTTTTTATTTTTCAATCTTCCGCTGATTTAAGTGGAGACTACAATTTTAATCAATTGATACCGCTGAAATATACCCGTATCAGCGCGGCACTCATTTTTGGTAAAAAAGTCAATGATCGAAAAATGATTGGTTTCGGTATATCAAGAACTTACCGAGTAGGAGAATTGAATTACATTCCTGTCATGTTGTTCAACTGGACAGCTCCCAACAGAAAATGGGGTGTTGAAATGTTGGCTCCAGCTCGAGCAAACATTCGAAAAACAATATCACCAAGAAACATCTTGCTATTCGGCTATGAATTGGAGGGAAATTCCTATCGGATATTAAGTCAAAATTTCAGCAATGATCAAGGAGCAGACATCAAGAATATCGAACTTAGACGCAGTGAGTTGCGCTTTAGAGCAACATGGGAGACCTCATTGCATCAGTTTTTATGGATGTCATTTCAGTTGGGATATCGCTATGGTTATGGTTTTCAATTGGATCAATTCTCCAATAACAAAGAATTTTTCAGAGGATTCTTTGGTGATCAAGTTTACTACCAAGAAAACAATTTGAATGGCACTTGGTATGCCCAGGTATCATTGAATTTGGTTAGTCCTTGATATTCATTTGGTCAAACCACTCACGTATTGGAGAATATGAAAAAAGAGGACCAGGTCCTCTTTTTTTATTGCCCTTTTTTGCCTTCTTCTCAACTGAAAAGAGCACATCATGATTATCGTTGGTAACAATGATACAATGTAAGTAACGCATACCCTTATCGGGTAAAGGTTACTTGTCCTTTATGGACTTTTTCGTCTTCGTCATATACAGAGCGATAAGTTATAATGACGGCATAACTTCCATCAGGAGCATAATTCCCAGTGCCCAATGCATTGCCGTCCCAACCTCTGTTTGGATCATCAGTAAAAAATACCTTTTGTCCCCATCTGTTGAAAATTTCCAATTGGTATTTCTCAATCAAATTGTCATTTGAAAAAACGGGACGATAACCATCGTTAATGCCGTCATAACCTGGAGTAAAAGAAGTTGGAATATAAACCTGCAATGACTCCTTGACTGAAACGATCTGACATTCTTGACTTTGGCAGATATCTGTAAAGAAAGCATTTAGGCAAACTTCAAAATTTTCAGGAGTAAAACTGGGTAAATCAAAAGTGACATTGTTTAAATCAGAAATCATTTCGCCATTCATATACCAAGAATAGACAATGTCCGTCTGATCTGGACCATCCAAAGAAATGGTTGGATTGTCGTCCCAGATTTCAAATGGCGAATACGTAAAATTTGAATCAGGATAAAAACGATTGACTATTAAATTGATGGATTCTTGGGTGGTACAACCATTGGCTGCCGTACCCGTTACTGAATACAATCCTGATTGATTACAATTGATAACCGTATTTGTTCCCAATCCATTGGACCAAGCGTATCCAATGGCATTGCCACTGGCTGTCAATGTAATATTTGAAGTGTAACAATCAAATTCCGGATGACTAGATGTTATTGTTACAATTGGGGGAACTACATCTTGAAAAATCTCATAAGAGACCGTATCCAAACAGAAATTGGCGCCGGTAACTTCGCATTCCACTAAGCCGGGTAGTATGACATTTTGAGTGGCCGTATTTCCTCCATTCACCCAGTCATAGGCTACACCACCACTTGCTTGAAGCAATATATTGGGCATGGTACAGGTCAGGATATCTGAGGGACTTGTATTTTGAATCACACCTACGGGAGATATTGTATCTTGGAAAATATCAACATTTAAAATTCTAGAACAACCATTATCGAAGAGAATGTCTACCATGTAATTCCCGGGTTCAGATACCGCAATTAAGCTGGTGACTTCTCCATTGTGCTGCCAAGAGTAGGACTGACCACCCACAACGTTTATGTCAATCACCGTTGTCAAACAGTTCAACACATCAGTACTATAGTTTAACTGAGAAGTTGTTGCTGTATCCATAGGAACACTGATGGATGCCACATTTACACAACCATTGATATCCGTAACTTCAACATCCACTGGATCACTGTTGAATACATCAAAAACATCGGATACGCTTCCATCAGACCAAAGGTAAGTTACTCCTCCACTTGCTGTAATACTAACCAATGGAATGTTACAAGATATGAATGGATCAGAAAGTGAAATCAATGGCGTGGGCAAATCAAATACATCAACGGTTAAAGTAAAATCTGAATAACAATTGCCTGGATTAGGAGTGTAAACATATTGCTGGATTCCTGCAGCATTGGTGTTAACCAAGCTGGGACTCCATGACCCCGGAATCAAATCATCATTTTCAATAGGTAAAATTTGCGCCAAATCATTCAAACAATATTGTGCATCTAATCCTGAAACAACAGACGCAATAGGATCATTCACAACAATGGTAAAATCAGTTGGATTACCGCATTCACCAATATTAGGTGTGAACGTATGCACAAAAGTTCCTGCTGAGGTAGTAACAACATTCGAAGGCCCCCAAGTACCTAACATACCGCCATCTTCCAAAACTGGGAGATTGGGAACCACCTCATTCAAGCAAAAATCAAAGTCAACAGAAGTGAAAACGGCATCCAATGGAGCGTTAATGATGACAGGTAAAGTCACATTGTTGGCGCATTGTCCTGCATCAATTGAAAAAGAAAAATTGGTTGTGGTTGCTGCACTCGCGTCAATAGAAGAAGGAGACCAAGCGCCTGAAATCAAATCATCCGAAATACTGGGCAATAGATCCGTTGCATCTCCAACGCAATAGTTGGTTGTAAAAGAAAACAACGGATTGACAGGTGCAATAACTTCAACATTCAAATCTACATTGCTTGCGCATTGATTGGGGTCCGGTGTAAAAGTATAAGCATTGATACCAATAGCGCCCATATCCACAGTTCCTGGATTCCAATTACCCGTGATGCCATTATTGGCCGCATTGGGAAGCAAAGGAGCTGATGCCGTAGAACACAAAATGGGTATTGCTGTGAAACTAGGAGTAATCTGACTATCAACGGTGACTTGAATTGTTTCGTTAGTCGCGCAAGCTCCAGCGGAGGGGGTAAATGTATAAGACGTATTGCCCGCTGCCGCAGTGTTAATCGAACCAGGACTCCAAGTACCTGCAATGTTTTCAATGGAGTTAATGGGAAGACCTGGAGCGACAGAATTTATACAAAATGGACCAATGGCATTGAAGGTTGGCGATTGATTAGAAATTACATCGATGGAATAATTGTAATCTGTAGCACAAGAAGCGGGGTTGTGCGTAAAAACAAAATTTTGAACACCAGTTAAGGCGGTATTGATATTACTTGGCGACCACGAACCCGAAACGCCATTGGTGCTATTTGCAGGCAGTGAAGAGGCAGTACCGTTTTCACATACCGTCAATGGCAAACTGAACACAGGAGCCAATGGTGCATCAATGGTGACTCCAACAGTAGTCACATTTGCGCAGCTTCCTGCATCGGGCGTAAACACATAATTGGAAGGACCCGCGTTATTGGTCGCTATAGCATTGGGTAACCAAGAACCTGAAAAACCATTGAGCGAATTGCTCGGCAATGAAGCGGGTGCATCGCCCTGGCAATAGGTGGTTGAGAAATTAAAGGTGGCATCAATGGCATCCAAAACAACGACATTTAACGTTCCGGAGTTGGCACATTGGTTGGGATCAGGCTGAAAAGTAAATGATTGACCCGCAGCGCTAAAATTGGTCATGTTGATAACTGCAGGAGTCCAAGTCCCAGTAAATCCTTCTGCGGAAACGTTTGGTAAAGAAGGATTTTCTGTTTCACAAAATGGGCCAATTGGTACAAAAGTAGAAGGCGTTCCGTTGGTGATATTAAAGTTCACTGTTGAAGGAACAGCACAAGCATGAGCAGGGTCAGGTGTTGGGGTAAAGGTCAATGATTGATTGCCCAAAACTGCTGTGTTCACTGCCCCACTCCAAGAACCTTGAATTCCATTATCATCACTAACGGGCAAGATTGGGATCGTTGCATTTTGACACAACGAGGTAACCATTGAAAAAACTGGATTTTCTGTGGGGTTGACAGTTACCGTAAGCGTATAATCCGTAGCACATTGATTCAAGCTGGGAGTAAACACGTAATTCAACGGTGCTGCAACCGCTGTGGCGTTGGTAGTTATGGCTGCTGGAGACCATGTTCCAGTGATAACTCCGTCAGAACCTGGCAAAATATCAGGTGTTTCTCCTTGACAATAGGCATCATCGATATTGAAAATGGGTACTGCAGGACTAATAACATTGACAGCAGTTGTGCCATCTGCATAACATCCCGCTAAAGCATCCGGTGTAAAAGAATACAAACTGTTACCAGCGTTAGAAACATCAATCGACGAAGGTGTCCAAACACCACTTACACCATTCACTACCGAATTCAAAACAAATGGATTTGATGAATTGATACACTGGTCTGGTATCGATGGTAAAGTAATCGGTTGGCTAGGAGAAATCATCAAACAATCCTCCAAATAACAATTACCTGATCCAATAACATAATGAACGGGATTGGGATCTGCCACACTAAAATTTACTGGACCATCACCGTAACTCAATTCTCCATCACTAGCAGGGGATAAAAACTGATTGCTCAAAGTAGTTGTTATTCCAGCACTTCCTGGATTATTAACCAACATGGCGAAAATTGATATCTGCCCTTGGGGATTATTCAATTCAGCCAAATCAAACTGAAACTCATAACCAGAATTCACATTGAATGCATTACCAGAAGGGACATAACCGCAAAAACCTGCATTGGCAGAAGATCCCAAATAATTGTTGGTATTGGAAGCCATGTGATACAGATCCACATATGACTCTCCGCTTGCACCCGTATTGACAGCTAGCACATAATCTGGTTCAAAACCTGGATCAAATTGAATATCATTGGAGAGGTTTTCCAAAGAATAATAAGGAGCATTGCTTCTATTGGTCCAAGAAGACAATTGATTAAAACCACCTGCTTCGGTATCTAAAAAAATGAGCAATCGATTGTTTGAGCCCGACTCCAATTGACCCGCCACACCAATAGAAAGTGTACTTTGAAATTGCGATAAATACAAAGCATCAATGTGACTGCCTGTTCCAAAACTAGAAGCCAAGTTAGGATTACCTGCAACCAATGGGCTTCCCCAATAAGCCTCCGTAAGATTGCCATCAATAACAATTTCTGGACCTTGGTATCCTTTCACACACCAATCATCAGCCAACGCCAATGCAGGGGATACCGCAGCAGAACTGGCAGAAGGCGATCCCTGACTAATACCATTCAGAAAGTATTCATATTCAAAAGCAATCTGTGCATCACCTAGAAAACTTTGTCCCTCGCAAACGCTCGAGGGTGAAAGAGTTAACGTTTCGGGGATATCCTGTATGGTTAGACCAACTGATGTCGTCCGTGTGCAACCGCCACTTGTTTTGGTATAAGTAACAACATAGGTACCAGGAGTGCTTGTATTGGTCTGAATATTTCCGTTACTGGATATGGTTAAACCAGCGGGAGTGGAAGTATATTGTCCTCCGTTGGGTCCTGTAAAGATGGGAGATATAGAACCACTTCCTTCGCACAAGGTTAAAGGATAAGATAGAGACAATGGAGAAACATTACTGTTACTAAAAACAACATCATCAAAAAAAGCACAATTTGCGGTTCCTACATTAACAGCAATAGTATAAGTAAAAACATCACCGCTAGCAGCAGACAATGCATCAGTAGAAAGAGCATTGGCATCAACCAAAAGTGAGGTTCCTGAGGTTGTCCAGTTCCCTGTTATAGTTGCAGACAAATTAATGGGTGTTGTCAATGACGATGAAGGAGGAACTGTAAAATCAGAAGCCGCATTTACATTACATGAGTTATCACTAATTGGAGAATTCATTGGGCCTGAATCGTACTCAATTATACTATTTGCCCCGCAAAATGTTTGCAAATTTTGAAATTGAATATCTGCATGAGTCAAAACCCCTATATCAAATTGCTCACAATCAAAAACCATCACTGACCAACCTGACTCTGCTGCATTACAACCATATAAAGGAGACCAATTAATAGCATTTCCATAAGCAGAATCAAATGTTCCGGACAATGGCGTCGGCTGACTACATACATTGAAATTGGGAGCATTCTCCGTAGTAAAACAGAGATTATCAAAATTATTGCCTTGATTACAAATTGAGCCATTATTATCGGCAAGAGTTACAATTGGGGATCCACAAGAAGCTGGTCCTTTTAGAAAATATCCCAAATCTGAAACCCATGAATGATTACCTGAAAAACAAACGGTAATTTCAGTATTCGCATCAATTAATGCCTCTGGATTTGGAGGATTAAAATATGTAAATTGAGTATTTGTTATTACAGCATTTAAATCTGCATCCGAGCAGCCTGTTAGATTTGCGGTTGTATTGATTGAAATGTTCAAATTCCAAACCCAAGCAATGTCACAAACGGCGGCGCTTCCCGAATTGTCTGCAACCTCTACACGATATCCACCATTGGCCAAATTTGAAATGGAAGCCCCCACCTGACCTGCCATTACAACCCAACTATGAGAGGTTACATTGTATTGATACCATTGATAGGTATATGGAGCTGTCCCAGAAGAAACATTAACCTCCAATGCCCCATTGTTACCCGCTCCACAAAAAACAAAAATATCGTCATTGGCTGATCCATTTGTGTACGCTGTTATAGCTAAACCATCTGCCGAAGGAGATGCAATTTGCCCCGATACATTCAGAGAAGTCATTGCTATTAAAACAAGAAAAAAAGAAACTAGAACTCGACTCATTGATTTATAAAATTCAGCACATTCATTGCAAAGAAAAGCAAAGGCAATATAGTTCAATTTTTAATAAAATATGAAAACAAAAACATCGGATTGATACAAATCAGAAAAAAAATTGATGGTTATAAGTCATTACCAATGGGCTTGAGAGAAGATTCTCATTTGCATAGCTACCGAAAAAACATGGTCCACTCTTTTCGCATTTTGATGACCGATGCCCGTATTTGCCGTACATTAACATACGTTAATACAACAACAAACAATATGAAATCAGAAAAAACAAAAAAGATCATTTACTGGGTACTTACTGGATTGGTATCCTTTGTATTCTTGGGCAGTGCCACTGGGAAATTAACGGGCAATGAAGAAGCTTTTAAGATGGCTGCCGACTTTGGCATAGATGCCAAGACCTACACCATGATTGGAGTAGCAGAGCTCATCAGTTTAATCCTATTCATATTGCCCCGCACAGGAGTAGTTGGTACCATATTGCTATCTGCCTATATGGGCGGAGCCATCGCCAGCCATGCGCAACACGGATTACCCATACTTGCGCCAAGCGTGATCTTGACCTTTGTTTTATTGGTATCCTTTTATCGTTTCCCTGAATTGGTTAACCGTTTATTGAACCGCCAATCATGAACAGGGTATTGGTCATTCTCACCATCGATTTGGAAAACTTGCCCAGCAATTTTCCAGAAATCTTGCAACAAGAACGCGCAGTGGTGGCGCAATGGAAGCAAGAAGGATTTTTGGAGCAGTTGTATTTAAGACCCACAAAGAATGGGGCGGTACTTTTGTTCAAAGACAAGACAGAAGAGGAGGTCAATCAACTCATGACCACCCTACCCTTTTATCCCTTGCGGAAGTCCATTGAGACGCTACCGCTGATTAAGGATGATATGTAATGAAAAAGAGGACTGAGGTCCTTTTTTTTATTTTACAGGTATTTTGATTTGATAGCATTCATTACGTTGAATTATTTATTTAACGCAGAGGGCGCTATGCATGCGCAAAGTTCGCAAAGGGAAAAATAAATATCGGCAATACCCCTAACACCACTGGTTACTTTGCAGGATGCAAATAAATGGATGAACTCATGAATTTCTAGAATTTCTCTGTGCACTCTGCGCGTTCTTGGCGCCCTCTGCGATAAAAAAACTCAAACCAAAATTCTTAGAGTGACTAAAACAGTTGATGGTAGTAATCCTTCATTATTAATACTATTAGGTTACAAACGGTTATGTACTTGAGACTTGATTCTTTTGTAAGTGTTACTTCCCGATACAAAACTTACTAAAAATCGAATGCAATATATCATCCGCTGAAACAGCCCCGGTGATGCTGGCGAGATGATACAGGGTGTTGCGGATGTCAATGGCCAGCAGATCACTGGTGAGTCCCTGTTGCATGCCGCTCTGAACATCGTGCAATGAGGTCAAGGCCAAGCCCAAGGCTTCGTGGTGGCGGGCGTTGGTGACAATCGTGTCTTGTCCTTGCAAATCTTCCAAATAACGCTGACTCATTTCAGCGGTCAAGGTTTCCAATCCTTGCTTGTCTTTGGCGCTGATATAAAAAACAGGCGTTGTATTCCAAGTCAATGCGCTGGTGCCCACATCTTGCTTGTTCACGACCAATAAAACCTGTGCCTCTTCGCGCTTGATCTTGGCGATAGCATTCCACTCGTCTTGTAATTGCTGTGCGGTGCAATGACTGCCATCGACCAACCACAAGATCAACTCGGCATGTGAGGCCTTCTCCCAACTGCGCGCTATCCCCATCTGCTCTATCGTGTCCCGGGTTTCGCGGATTCCCGCGGTATCAATCAATCGAAACTGTACGCCATTCAAATGCAACACTTCCTCTACTGTATCTCGCGTGGTGCCGGCAATGTCACTGACAATAGCGCGCTCTTCATTCAACAAGGCATTCAACAAAGTGGACTTGCCCGCATTGGGCGCTCCGAGAATGGCCGTGGGTATTCCATTCTTGATGGCATTGCCCAAACGAAAACTCTCGCGCAAGCGAACCACCACTCTTTCAATCTCTGTCAATAATTTGACCAGTGCCGTGCGATCGGCAAACTCCACATCTTCCTCCGCAAAGTCCAACTCAAGCTCTAGCAACGATGAAAACTGTATCAACTTTTCTCGCAGACCATCGATCTCTTGTGAAAATCCTCCACGCATCTGATGCACCGCTTGTCGGTGCGCCGCGGCACTCTCTGCGGCGATAACATCACCAACTGCCTCTGCCCGACTCAAATCCAACTTCCCATTCAAATACGCACGCATGGTATACTCTCCAGGTTGTGCCAAACGACAACCTTTCTCCAACAACACCTGCAACAATCGCTGCTGTATGTAACGCGAACCATGCACCGCAATCTCCACGACATCTTCGCCGGTAAAACTCGCGGGACCTTGAAAATAGGTCAACACCGCTTCGTCCAAAATCTGATCTCCATCCATGATGGCCCTGAATTGTGCTTCACGTACCTTGGTCTCATTCAAAGGCTTTTTGACGATGGCCTGACTCACTGAAAGGGCCAAAGGACCACTCACCCGCACCACAGCGATACCTCCGACACCGTGTGGTGTGGAGAGAGCGCAAATGGTTTCTGAAGTCAAATTGGACATGTGACAAAGATAGGCCTTTGATTGGTGCGCGGCAATAAAGTGGGACAATGAATAAAACGCAACTTTCCCTCAACTTGAGCAAAGAGAAAGAAGGGATGACCATGGAAAATTAAATCAACTTACTCCCCCATCGTCTCTTTCAATACTACATTCATCATGATTGCGATGGGCGCGATCATTGCCGCGCGCTGATTGAAAATGCGCATGGCAGCTATGATAACAATGGGCAACAATTCATCTTGCGTTGGTATATCATCACGATTAATGTGGGTCACCAAATAGGGGCGACTCTTCCACCACTTGCCTTGCTTCTCCATCACCAACACCTCCACACCTTGATCATTGATCAAACACAATCGATTCTCTGATGCGCCTTTCTTTTTAAAAACATACTCACGACCTTCTTTCGAAATCACTTTGATGTCCTTGAAGATCTTGGACTTGAATTGCAATTCAACTCCCTGATCATTGCTAAAACTTAAATCAAATTTCCAGTAATTGTCCTTGGTTAACAACGCTATTATTTGGTCTTCCTTTTTAAAAGCGATATCCGTCTTCCACCATTTGTGCAAGGCCGAGTTAGCCAATACAACTCCATCCATTTCCAAGGAAGTTTTAAAACTCCCTATGTTTTTCACCATTATTTCCATTCAACAAGGATAACCGAATGGGAAGACAAAAAAAATACTCCTATAGGAGTATTTATGGATGCGATTTTATTTCCGATACTCAAGGCGCCAAACGGATTTTACACCATTCGAAATCTGCATCCACCTGATATACCAATCGGTCATGCAATCGGCTGGGACGGCCTTGCCAAAATTCAAAATTATGCGGGATGATGCGGTACCCACCCCAATATGGCGGACGGGGAACTTCTTGTCCTTCAAATCGATCCGTTGTCTCTTGAAACAACTTCTCCAATTCCTCTCGACTGTGTAAGGCCTTACTTTGCGGTGAGGCCCATGCACCCAACTGACTCTCGCGGGGACGACTCGCAAAATACGCATCACTCTCAACATCGCCCATGCGCTTTACCACTCCGGTTACTCTAACTTGTCTTTCCAAATTATTCCAGAAAAAGTTGACGCCAACTTTCTCATTCAACTCCATTTCTTTTCCCTTGTCGCTGTTGTAATTGGTATAAAAGACCAATCCATTGCGGGTGGCTTCGCGAAGCAATACAATTCTTGAATGCGGATAACCTCCGGTGCCTATGGTACTCAATGTCATCGCATTGAAATCATGCACTCCATCCTTCTGCGCATCCATCAACCAATCGTTCAATTGATCAATCGGGTGATTTTTTGCATCGGACTCCAACAGTATATTTTGGGTGTAGTCTTTTCTTTGGTTGTACAATTCTTCCATTTGACGAATGTCGTTATTTTTTATTAAACATCTCCTGATAAATTTCATTCAATCGCATCGCATGGCTTTCAGGGCTGTGCTCTTGCTCAATCCTATCAACGGCCATCCTTCCCTTAGATTCCATTTCTTCGGGATTAGATAATATTCTGCGAAGCTGTGTTTTAAAAGAATTGACCAACTCTTGACTGATGAAGGATTCTCTGGTCGTTGGTATTTCCGACCATTCTCCCCAAACATTGGTCTCATGCTGGACGCGCCATCCCACCTCTTCAGTATTAATTTCAGGCAATGAACGAATGCTGGTGGTAAGAACAGGACATCCATTGGCCTGCATCTCCAAAACACTGTAACCGTAAGTATCCTGCCATGTGGGCAACAATCCCAAATGACTTTCTTGCATCAATGCCAGAACCTGTTCATTGGGCAACTGCGCATGCCTAGTAATCCAGTCTTGTTCGCGCAGCCATTGCATGTCCTCCTCTCTTTGTTTGTAGTCAATGCCTGGCCATCCAGATTCTACGTCCATTGATGAAACGATGGTCAGGTGCAAAGGAAATTCCTTGCGTATTTCCTCTAAAGCATGCACCATCTCCTGACCGCCTTTGCGGTAAAAAGCCCTTCCGACAAACAAGAGTCTAAACTCCCCTTCCCAATTTCTTGGCTGATAAGTTTGGGCTTGCTGCGGCGGATGCAGAACTTGGATTTTGCTCGAAATGATTTCCTCATACTCCGGAAAATACTGCAAAACACTTTTTTGAATTTCCATTGTACTTTGAGACAACGCCAAAAGCGCTTTGCAACTGGGCTGAATCATTGCATCCATTGCCTTGTGTATGATAGGATCGACAGTCAGCATTTGCAAACCACCCTCTTGTTTAAAGCCTGATTTCATTTTGTTGAAATATGGCAACACCGTTTCAAACGTGGCGATCCACGGGGTATTTCCGTAACTCACCGAATTGAAAAAATGCATCCCATCCACATTCAAAGGCAATAGGTTTTTGAACTGGTAATAATCGGTATCAATGGGCGGTGAAAATCCTTTTTGGATGAACCAAAAATTGATGCGGTTCATGTAAGCATAATAATTGTTTCGACTTACATTCTTGTATTCCACTTGCGCAACACGCTGGATGATGTTTCGTTTCTCGGGATAATTATTTCCGGTATAGCCCACCTTCATATCAAGCGTGCATTATGGCATCCGCATATCGCTCCCAACTCATCATGGCCGTTTTATCCTTTACGTTGTTTCGATCAATGGGATGATCCAAAAACTTCATCATGACTTTCGCCATGTCATTAATATCGCCATCCTTGGCCAAATACCCATTAAAACCATCAGTAATGGTTTCTGGAAAATGGCCCACGTTGGTGGCCAACAATGGCAGTGCGAAATTATAACTGAGCGATTCAATGCCGCTGGGAGTTGCTGTTCTATAAAACAACAAAACCGCATCACTTACTTGAAAAAATGGAGGAACTTCTTCATTGCCGATGAAGCGATTCACGACATAACAATCTTTCTCTATCCCCAACTTCTGTATCCATTCCAAGGGTTGGTCTTCCCTTTCATCGTCTTTCTTATTGAGCAAAATTCTTTTGGCCCAACCAAAGACCATTTGCTTAAAACGCGTGGACCACTTGGATTGATCCAAAGTGTTCCAAAACGATTCACCGGCAATGACCAAACTCACGTCGTCGCGTTGGGCACGAACTTTCGCAAACGCCTGTATCGCTTGATCCAATCCTTTGTATCTGCGAATAAAACCGAAAAACAAAAAGACGTTTTTCTTCAAACCCCATTGTTTCTTCAAGGCCTCAATGTCCAAATCCGCCTGCGGCTTGAACAAATCATAAATGGGATGAAACAATTTGATGACTGTATTCTTTCCCCTATCTCCAGTTTCAGTCAAATGAAATGCCTTATCGGGAAAAACACTTTTTAGTTCTTCAAAGGTTTTTAACGCATGGACCAAAATCGTATCAGCCTTTCCCAATGCCCATTTGGTGAGCACTTTGTCAATGGCAGAATGTTCCTTTTGCTGAACAAAATGTACGTCAAAGATTACTTCGCAATGCCCCTTTAGTCCCTTTGCTATAAAATACAACGGCAAGCCTTGCAAAGCAATGCTCCATTGAATGATGACTTTGGATGCACGAAGGGATTTGATTTTCTGGACGGTTTCTCGCCAGGTCAAAGGATTGTTGTAATTGGTGACATAATGAACCTGAACACATGATCCTTGAAGCAAGTCTGACTTGCTGGATTTATCGACAAACTCTCTTGGGATAATAGCAGGGTATTGCTGGGTCCATGAAACGATGTGTACCTCACAATCGCCGCGTTTGTCCAATGCCAAAGCCAAAGAAGTGTTGTAATTCTGAATCCCTCCTTTGAATAAAGGGCCAGGACCAAAACACACCACTACTTCTTTGCTCATGCGTTCAATTGTTTTAGCGCGGCCTCATACACACGACGCATTCCTTCCTCCGTGCTGATTTTGGCCTTCCATCCCAATTTCTCTTGAACAAAGGTCATGTCACAGTAACGGGAGTGTACTCCAACGGGCTTGTCCAATAGGGGTTTGATGGTGGGCTCATAGCCAGCAAACTGGCAGAACAATTGAATGATTTCACGGAATGAAGTCAATTTGCCCATTCCTATGTTGATGGCTGTTCCATCATGGATGTGATCCATGGCCAACAAAATACAATCTATCACATCATCGATGTGAACGAAATCACGACCCTGATGGCCGCTGCCCCACACTTCAAAAGGATCTTCCTTTCGAGCCGCTCTGGATGCAATGGCAGGAACAGGATAGGTCAAATCTTGGTCTTCACCATATCCACTGAATGGACGGATACAAGTCACTTTTAATCCGTAATGAGAGGCGGCAATTTTGGCCAAGAACTCCCCGGTCAATTTGCTCCAACCGTAGGTCATGTCAGGCTCGCCCATTTTCTTAAAATCGATATCACTTTCTTTGAGGGCAATGGCGCCGTCCACCGTTTGCAAATCCACTGGATAAGCGGCGGACGAGCTGGGATACAACAAACGCTCTGGTTTGTAATTCACTGCCCAATAAAACATCTCCGCATCGATGGCCAAATCCAAGGCCACCATCATGGGGTCGCCATCAATCTTGGCACGACCACCAACAATGGCTGCGAAATGAAACACGTCTGCTATGCGGTCGCAATCAAAAGGAAAATCATCAGCGAAATGCTGCGGATTGTCCATCAAGCGGCGCATCACTTTCAGTGCGTCATCATGAATAAACAAAGCTCTGGAATCGTAGACTACATAATCTTCACCACGAACAGCCGTTTCATGCTTCAACCAAGTGTCTGGGTGAGTCCCCACCATCAAGTTGTCAATAAAAACAACTTGATCTTGGGTTGTATTCAATAATCTTTTGACCATATTGCGACCCACAAAGCCACAGCCGCCGGTCACCAAATGCGTTTTTACATTCTCCATTTCAGTCGGCAAATTACGAAGGAATGCGCTACTTTTGAATCCATCATGAACGAGTTTTACGCAGCCATTTATGAATTGGTAAAAGTGATTCCGAAAGGAAAAGTAACAACCTATGGCGCCATAGCTGCTGCATTGGGAAAGCCCAAGGGAGCGCGTTTGGTGGGATATGCCATGAATGCATGTGATAAAAATTTACCGGCACATCGTGTGGTCAATCGCAACGGTATGTTGACAGGAAAAGTCCATTTTCCTGGACCTGATGAAATGGCCAATCGATTGCGGGCTGATGGAATTGAAGTGATTGGAGACCAAATTATCGGCTTTGAAAACCACTTTTGGGACCCTGGTTTTGAATGGCAATCAATGTAAATCCAATCGGATTCTTTGCTTTGCCCATGAGGTTTTTAATCCTCGCCACAAAGTCCAAGCAGACAAACCTCCCATCAACCAACCCATGAGGATATCCGTCAAATAATGCACCCCCAAATACATCCTAGAGAAACCGATCAACATTACCCAAATGGCCAAAATGACGGTCCATGCTCGATGAACAGGTCGCATCACCAAAATAAAAAACAAAGCTACAGCCATGGTATTGGCAGCATGACTCGAATAAAAACCAAACTGCCCTCCCTTGTAATCATTGCCGTTGTTGTCTTTGACAAAATGCAATAAGCCCTCCAAGGCAGGCTCATGGCTCGGACGGAGACGCTCCACCAAGGGTTTGAACACCGAAGAGGCAACCTGATCATTGAAAAAAATCAACAATCCAAAAAGCAAAATTAGTTTCCAAACTGAAATTTGAAACCTCCTCAATAACATAAAAATCATCAACAAATACAAGAAGAAACTCGTATCCCGATAGCTGACCCACCACATGAACCGATCTCCGAAAGGAGTGTGGTACTCATGAATAAGGGCAATGAGGGATTGGTCGATATTCATGCTTTAATCTTGACCAAACATGGCCTCTATTAAGTGGCGGTAATTTTCCATGATGCGTTTGCGCTTCAACTTCAAAGTTGGCGTGATTTCGCCTTTGTTGATTGAGAACGGCTCACCTACAATTTGGAATGATTTGACTTGTTCCCATTTTCCAAATCGAATATTGATTTTCGAGATGTCTTGCCAAATCAACTCCTTGATGGTATCGTGGTGCAGCCATTGGTCTCCATGATCTTGTGCAATACCTTTTTGACGTGCAATCTCAGCTAGGACCAAACGATCCGGAACAATCAATGCTCCTGGAAATTTTTGGTTCTCCCCAATGACCATACATTGTTCGATATACAAAGATTCTTTTAACGCATTCTCAATCACTTGCGGAGCGACATATTTTCCGCCACTGGTCTTGAACATTTCTTTTTTGCGATCCGTAATGAACAAGAATCCATCTCTGAACTCCCCTATGTCTCCAGTATGAAACCAACCGTCCTTGATGACTTCCGCTGTCAATTCAGGTTGCTTAAAATACCCCATCATGACATTGGGACCTTGAACCGTGATTTCGCCATCTTCCATGATTTTGACTTGGACACCATCGATCAACTTACCCACAGAACCTACACGCAACATGTCCTCGCCGCGCACTGTATTGACCGTGACAACAGGTGAAGTTTCAGTAAGACCATACCCTTCCAAAACAGTCATTCCAGCCGCATTGAAAAAACGAGCCAAGCGGGGCTGTAAAGCGGCGCTGCCTGAAGCAATGGCACCAATACGCGTTAATCCCAACGCTGCCTTGACTTTACTAAAGACCAATTTTCGTGCGATGCCCAATTGAAAATAATACCAAGTTGATTTGCCAGAAGGTTCCCATTCCAAGGCCAAATTCAAAGCCCATTGGAACAAGACTTTCTTGATACCCTTATTGGCCAATCCCTTTTGAACAATGCCATCATACACTATCTCCAACAAACGCGGAACTGCTGAGAAAATATGAGGATGACTATGATTCAAGTCATCTTTGATGGTCTCCATATTGGTCATATAAATGGTCACACCATTCAACATGTACAAATAATGTAGCATACGCTCGAAAATGTGGCAACACGGTAAAAAGCTGAGGGCTACAGAATTTCCTTTTTCCAAGAGGGGCAAACGAGGATCTGAGGAGACGACGTTGGTGGCAATATTTTCATGACTGAGCATGACACCCTTTGGAAGACCTGTGGTTCCAGAAGTATAGATAATAGTGGCCAAATCCTGGGCATTCACTGCATCACGGCGTGACTTTAATTCAGTCAAACGCTCGTTGTTCTTTAATGCAAAACTGTTCCAGGCTTGCAAACCTTCCACTTCATCAAATGAAAACACTCTGGGCTGCGCGGTTAACTTGGGATAAATGCACTTCACTTTGTCATACAAAGCAGCATCGGACAAAAAAATCAATTTGGCCTCAGAATGGTTGAGAATGTATTCGTAATCCGATTCTGTCATGGTGGGATAAATGGGTACATCCACTGCGCCAATTTGCAAAGCGGCATGATCCACGATATTCCATTCAGCGCGATTGTATGAAGTAATCAACGCAATTCGATCACCAGGGGCAATGCCCATTTCCAAGAGACCTTGGGCCAATTGTTCCACCTGCTGAATAAAAGATGAAGTGGACAAAGATTGCCATTGCTCACCTCTCTTTGTCACAATCATTTCCGACAATGGATAATGCTCCATTTGGTGGTACGGAAA
Source organism: Flavobacteriales bacterium (assembly GCA_947442505.1). Taxonomy (GTDB): domain Bacteria; phylum Bacteroidota; class Bacteroidia; order Flavobacteriales_D; family Sanyastnellaceae; genus CAMCTV01. The sequence goes on from CANEVR010000011.1 coordinate 33,332, forward strand.
ATCAAATAAACGATTTGTTAGGGTCATATTGCGAATATAACCAAAACGGATTAGACAATTTTTAGCAACAGAGTCAAATGTGTTTTAACTGTTCCGATATGAATGCCTTGATTTCATCCCATTGAACATCGATATACATTTTCGGACTTAATTCTAAATCTGCATCTTCGAAATAGCTCAGGCTCTTTAAAACCATAAAAAGGGAACCATCATGGTACTTTTCATTGTAAAAACTTATCACTTCATTCAAAGAGAAACGTTGTAAGATAAAATACAAATCAATAAAATCCTTTTTACTACCTCTTCCTGCAATTGCGTTCAATTTCATTGCTGCGATATCCCTATCCGAAGCCAATCGCACTTTGTTGACATGAATAACAGGCCCTATCCATTTGTATTGATAGGAAACCAAATCAACTTTAATATCATTTACAGAACAAATAAGAACATTATCTGATTTCTTAATCAATTGAACACAGCCAAACAACGAAAGTTTAGAGAGGAATAAATCTTCATCAATGGGTTGGTTTCCGAAAAAATCCAAATCAATTGAATCTCTGTGTCCGTACTGAAGCGCCAACGAAGTACCACCCACCAAAACAAATGAATCAAAAGTTGACTCATTCATCACTGCGTTTAACAATTCCAGAAGTTCGGGCTTGACTGTTGCTGTGAATAACATCTAAATTTAGTTTTATCGATGTTTAAAACCAAAGATAAATAGGCGTGAGTCCTTTTATCCAACGATCTCAAATTGGTAACCACTTCAACAATTTCTTCCTTGGAATACAATCTCTTTATTAGCTCCCAATCACTCAAAAAACCAAACTCCACAACTTTAAAAATGATTTGAGCTTTATGCTGACTTAAGTTCAGATGAGCCTTATCAACATCCCAGAACAGGTGATTAGAAAATTGATTTAGGATGTCCTGATTCATGAGTCAAAAATAGAATAAATAAATCTAATTAATCACTTCAACTCGTCTTTTAAGAATCTCCCCGTGTGACTGGCTTTGATCTTGACCAACTCTTCTGGTTTTCCTTGCCCCACAATCACGCCACCTCCTTCTCCACCTTCTGGACCCAAATCAACAATATAATCAGCCACTTTAATCACATCCATGTTGTGCTCAATAACAACAACAGAGTTTCCTCTCTCCACCAAACGATTCAATACGTTGATCAACATTTCGACATCCTGAAAATGCAATCCTGTTGTAGGTTCATCCAAAATGTAAATGGTATTCCCAGTATCTCTTTTGGAAAGCTCCGTACTGAGTTTTACCCTTTGCGCCTCACCACCACTGAGGGTGGTGCTGTGTTGACCCAATGAAATATATCCCAAACCCACATCCTGCGAGGTTTTCAATGTGTTGTGGATGTTTCGGTGGTTTTCAAAAAACACAACTCCTTCCTCCACCGTCATGTCCAACACATCAGCAATGCTCTTTCCTTTGTACTTCACTTCCAAGGTTTCCCTATTGTATCGTTTGCCATTGCAACTCTCACACTGCACCATGACATCGGGAAGGAAGTTCATTTCTATCACCTTGACACCACCACCTTTGCATGTCTCACATCTACCTCCACTCACATTGAAACTAAATCGTCCTGGTTGGTATCCACGAATCTTAGCTTCTGGCAACTGAGCAAACAATTGTCGTATGTCGGTAAAAATCCCGGTGTAGGTGCTGGGATTGGATCGGGGCGTACGACCGATAGGACTTTGATCAATCTCCACCACTTTATCCAAATGCTCCAATCCTTTGATGGTCTTATAGGGCAACGGCTTGCGTTGATTGTCGTAAAAATGATGAGCGAGTATTGGATATAGAGTATGGTTAATCAAACTGGACTTGCCTCCTCCACTCACTCCTGCAATACAGGTAAACGTTCCCAAAGGAATCTTTAGATTGACATTCTTCAAATTGTGTCCACGTGCGCCCAACAACTCCAAAAAATGTCCATTTCCCCTCCGTCGTTCTTTGGGAATCTCAATCTTTCTTTTTCCACTTAAATATTGACCTGTGACACTTTTCCCTTTCAGGTGCTCTTTGGGCGGTCCTTCCGCAACCACTCTACCACCATGCACACCAGCATGCGGACCAATGTCTATCAAATAGTCGGCGCTGAGCATCATGTCCTTATCATGTTCAACAACCAAGACACTATTGCCCACATCGCGGAGAGCCTTTAAGCTATTGATGAGTCGCTGATTGTCTCGCTGGTGCAAACCAATGCTGGGCTCATCAAGGATGTACAATACACCAACCAACTGCGCACCAATCTGCGAAGCCAATCGAATGCGCTGTGCCTCGCCGCCGCTGAGCGTTTTTGAACTGCGGTGCAGGGTCAAGTAATCTAGCCCGACATCCATCAAAAAACGCAAACGATCTTTGATTTCCTTCAATGGTTCACGGGCTATCTTGAGCTGTCGCTCATTCATGGCCTCGTGCGCCGTCTCCATCCATTCAGCAAGGACTTTCAAATCCATCGAGGCCAATTCGTAAATGTGCTTGCCGTTGATCTTAAAATACAACGCTTCTTTTTTCAATCTCGCTGCATTGCACTCTGGACAGTTCACTTTATTCATGAAACTTTCCGCCCATCGTCTGATGGAGGGACTGGCATCGTCCTCTGCCTGCTTTTCTATAAAGGCAATGATTCCGTCGTAACGGGTTCGCATGCTTTGGCCATTGTTTAAAGTCACCACCACTTCATCATCCGTTCCATAAAAAAGAACTTGAATGGCATCTTTGGGGATGTCTTTGATGGGCGTTGTTAATGAAACTTCATACCCTTGAAGGATGGATTCTATTTGCTGAAAAATCCAAGTTTGTTTCGATTCTCCCAAAGGTGCAATGCCACCTTTCTTGATGGATACTTTGTCATCTGGGACAATTTTCTTCAAGTCAATTTCCGCAACATTTCCCAACCCATTGCAATGGGGACAAGCGCCGTAAGGACTGTTGAAGGAAAACAAATTGGGCTCAGGTTCTGGGTACGAAATCCCCGTCTCTGGACACATCAGAAATTGACTGTAATGCTGCAACTTTTGATTGCTTTCTTCCATGGGAACCACCATCATTGAACCCTTTCCCATTTTCATGGCCAATCTTACTGATTCTTTCAGCCGACTGTCTGGCTCGTTGCCAGCCAATCGATCGATGACAATTTCTATATCATGAATTTTGTATCGATCCAATTTCATGCCTTTGGTCAATTCCACCATCACCCCATCTACCCTTGCTCGCACAAATCCTTGACGCATGAATTGCTCGAACAATTCTCTATAATGACCTTTTCTTCCTTTGATAATCGGAGCCAACAAAACCATCTTCTTTCCTTTGAAAGCTTTCTTAATCCGCTCAATGATTTCCTCTTGGCTATACTTGACCATTGGTAAACCCGATACATGGCTGTATGCTGTTGAAGCCCTAGAATAAAGCAACCGGAGAAAATCGTAAATTTCTGTAATGGTTCCAACGGTAGAACGCGGATTCTTGGATACCGTTTTTTGCTCGATGGAAATAACAGGAGACAAACCGTTGATCTTGTCAACATCTGGTCTTTCCAACTCTCCCAAAAACTGACGGGCATAAGCATCAAAAGTTTCAATGTACCTTCTTTGCCCTTCGGCGTAAATGGTATCAAAAGCCAACGATGATTTACCACTGCCACTCAGTCCAGTGATGACCACCAACTCATCCCTAGGGATGACCAAATCAATGTTTTTTAAATTGTTTTCTCTGGCCCCTAAAATCTCTATGTACTCTTTCTCCATCCCTTTGAAAACAACTCAAACGCAACTTTGTTCCTAAGAAACCTTAACCAAAATTCCTTCCATCACTGAGGCTGCAACCTCAGCGCTATCCGTGGATTTCGTCAATGTGGTGATGATCTCTTTGATCTTTATTTTCTCAATCACATCGTCATCTTCATTGAACAATGCAACCAATGTCTCATCTCTTAACTCCTCTGCTCTTTTCTCGTTGTTTCTGATTTCTGCAATGCACTTTTGCACACGCTCTGAATAATACATTTCAGGTAATTCATGAACAATCTGATTCAAAGAATGACATTGCTCCTCAATCAACTTGGCGATGGCAATCATATTGGGATGAATCTGCCTTGGCTTATATAAATTGATTTTCTTAGCGGCACTGTGCATAAAGTCTGCGACATCATCCAATACGACAGCCAATTCATGGATATCCTCTCTATCAAATGGAACCAAAAAAATAGCGTTGGCTTCGTGAACTATGGCATTGGTAAAAGCATCACCTTGCTTTTCGAATTGAGAAATAGTGGTCAGCATGTTGATACGCTCAACGTCATTTCCAGACAGACCTTGAACCATCGCTTTTGACATCTCTGTCAAGCTATGTGCACTCTTCTCAAAAAGTGGAAAAAAACGTTTGTCCTTGGGGACCAACATTTGTAGTATGCTATTGATATCTGCCATGGTAATTTTCATTCGGCGATGATGGACCGCCAATCTTTTTCAAAGATGAACCAAAGATGTTTTAATTGTTAGGATTTTTTCGATTTTTTATCACCCATTCATCAAAAAAAAAGGCCACACAAAGGTGGCCTTCTTATTAAAAATATTTCTTACTTCACAGCTACACGGAAAGTCTCATTCAATTGAGTTCCGGTAACTTCAACGATGTACAAACCAGTTGGTACATTGTTCAAGTTCAAATTCAAGTTGTTCTTACCAGCAGCAACTTTATTGAATTTCTCCACCATGATGAATTGACCCATTGCATTGTACACTTCAACTTTTACATCTTGAGTATTGGTACTTTGAACAGCGATGTTCAACATACCTTCAGTTGGGTTAGGATAAACTTGAACATTGCTATTTAAAGCAACTTCATCCACACCGATTACTGGGTTACCATCACAATCTGTGCACTGATCAAAACAATAAACACCAGTAGCCTCATCATTGCCAGATCTGATAAAGGTACGGTTCCATCCACCAACACCGTTGTCGATACCACAACCTGTAGAGTCAATACCAGCACCTTCTTCCAAGATTGGAGCATTAACATCAGCACCCGTCAAATACTTATACTGAATAGCGCCAGGTCCACTCAATAACTTTGTACACTCATAAACTTGATCGCCGTCTGCATCTGTCATTACTGTTTTACCTGCCTGCCACTGCGGAGAGGTAGCGCCAGAAATCATCCACAATGTATCTACTGCAGGATTAAACGCTGCAATAGCAATCATGCTCGCCATATCCACTTGGAAAGTTAGGTTTGCTGGATTTGGATCTTGAATACATCCTTGTGAACATTGGGTAAAGCAGTATTCCTCTGTCATTGCAGTTGCTCCAACAGTTACACCGCGATTTCCTCCAACATTACAGTCAGCAGGAATTGACTCATCACTACCCCAAGCATTACCATTGATAAACTTGTATTGATAATTTCCTTGAGCCAAGTTTAAAGTAACTTCAAAGATATTTGGATCCGCAGTTGGTAATAGCTCAATCACACCAGGATTCCAAGATGGATAAGGATTTCCGTTATCTGCAAAACTTCCCGCAATGTGAACACCGTTGGCAGATGGGGTCTGCAAACTCAAATTAACTCGGAAGGTCACAGGAGTGGGTAACATGCATGTTGCACATGATCCAAAACAATAATTAATAGTTGAAATCACTGGTGAAGCTACGTCAATCACACGATTGCTGTTCACAAAACACTCAGCAGTTGATGGCTCTTCAAAGCCCCAAGTATTACCATTGATGAATTTGTAATTGTATGTTCCATAGCCAAGGACTACAGTTGCTGCATAAATGCCATTTCCGAGTGGCAAACACTCCGTAGCATCTGTTGCCCAAAAATTAAAATCACCAGCTATGTGTACTCCATTAGGACTAATGTCTTGACCAGGCTCGGCAAAAATACCGTCACCATCGGCATCCACCATGCTCATATCTACTTTGAAGGTTACAGTACCCGCTCCGCATGGGATACACGCTCCAAAACATACCATGTAGTTACCTGGAGTTGCACCTACAACAATTTCGCGATTTAAGTCCCCACCTACACCACAATCAACAGGGACAGACTCAACATTGCCCCAACCAATTCCATTGATGAACTTAAAGTTGTAGGTCTCTGGCATGAGATTCAATGTTACAGAATAAACACCTGAACCAGCACCACCAACCTCAGTTAAGGCAATGGAATTGGGAGAATCACCAGGGCTCCAGTTGATTAATCCAGGATTCACTACGCTTCCGTCGTAGTTGGGATCAGCAAAGTTTCCTGCGATAAAAACTCCGTCAACGCTCGGTGTCAATCCAGCGCCGGCAATGTCAACTGTGAAGGTTACTGGCGTTTGTGCGCTCATCACTGCAGCAGCCAACACAGACATAACGAATGTGTAAATTTTTTTCATTTTTTAAAAGGTTTAGTTTTACTTGGTGTACTTTTAACACTTTCCAAAAATAAAATAACTTTGCCTAGCCAAAAAATGATTTTTTCAAAATTTCTTAAAACGCTGTTCATTCTTGCGGCCTTACTCGTTTCATCAGTCAATTACGCAAGCGACATAGAAGACAAAAAAAAACCGACCAAACAGGATTCCTTGGCTTGCGATCCTCCCAATTGGTGGGTAGGAATGCAAACCACCCATTTGGAATTGCTGGCCAGAGGAACGGATTTTACAGGTTTACAACAAATCACAACCGTCGGTATCAATGTTCGATTAAATCAATGGAAATGGTTGCCAAATGGACAGTACATTATTTTAGACTTAGACATCTTGGACAATTGTCCGGTTCAAAATATCAGTTTTAATTTTCAATTTAAAAACGGAAATATATTGTCCTTGAATTTCCCATTGCTACAGCGCTCTGGATATGTTCCGCAAGGTCTCAATGCAAATGACATCATTTACATGGTTTATCCCGACCGCTTTGCCAATGAAAACCCCGACAATGACAGTGTTCCGGGTCTTTATCAGGGTGCCCACAGAAATGGTCGAAAAACCCGTCATGGCGGTGATTTGGCCGGAATAGCTGCCCACTTGGATTACATTCAATCCTCAGGAAATTCGGCCATTTGGCTCAATCCGGTTCTTGAGAATAACCAACCCATTGATAGTTATCATGGTTATGCCACTACTCACTCTTACAAGATAGATGCAAGATTCGGTACCAATGAGCAATACCAACGATTGGCGCTGTTGTGTCACGAAAGAAAAATGAAAATGGTTTGGGATGCCATTTACAACCACTGGGGAAATGAGCACTACCTCTTTAAAAATATCCCAGATTCCAGCTGGTTTAACTTCTTCCCGACTTTCACCAAAACCAACTACCGCGCAGAGACCTTGATGGATCCTTATGCCAGCGATTTGGATAAAAAATTAATGAGCGACGGATGGTTTGATACGCACATGCCCGATCTCAATCAACAAGACCCCAACTTGGCTACATACCTCGTTCAAAATACCATTTGGTGGATGGAATACGCAGGGATTGATGCCATTAGAATTGATACCTACAGCTATCCGGATCAAACCTTTATGTCCCGCTTGAACAAGGCAGTTAAAAGAGAATTTCCCAGTGCATTTCTTTTTGGCGAAACATGGGTTACTGAACCCACTGTTCAAGCCTGGTTCGTTAATGACTTTAAATACAACAAGGATAAAACTTACCTTGACGGTGTCACCGACTTTCAATGGTTCTTCGGGGTGAGCAAAGGTCTGAACGAAAACTTTGGCTGGGAAGAGGGTTTGAGAAGAATGCAACTGACCCTTACCCAAGATGTCATCTATGAACATCCTGAGAACAATGTGATTTTTCTTGACAATCATGACTTGAGTCGTTTCTTCTCCGTTGTGGGCAAAGACCTTAGAAAATGGCAAGCGGGAATTGGCTTATTGATGACACAGCGCGGGATTCCTTGTACCTATTACGGAACAGAATATTTGTTTGAAGGGTATACCAATCCGGATGATCTGGTCAGGCAAGAATTCAAGGGTGGGTGGAAAGGTGATTCCATCAATTATTTTAAACAAATCAACATTACGGATCAAGAAAAAGAAGCTTTTGACTTCTATACACATTTAACCCAATTGAGAAATAAACACCAATGGGGTACAATGTCATTAAAACAATTTGTACCAGAAGACAACATCTACGTTTATTTCAGGTACAATGAGAAGAAGACTTATATGATGGTCGTCAATTTAGGAGATAAAACAAATATTGATCTATCTCGATTCCAAGAAATGCTTCAAAAAGGCACTAAGATGACTTCTCTTATGACTACTAAAGAATACGCTGCCCAAGGAATTCTAAATTGGAAAACGGGACAGGCTTTTGACATCTTTGAATTGACTACCACTCCATCACCTTCAAAATAGAAGGATAAGTATTGGCTCTCCAATCATTCTCTTTTGATGGCATCCATTGAATTTGCATGATGTCTTCTTCGTGCTGAGGAATCAATACATCTTCAATAGAGCCTTGCATTTTGAACCAATGGGTATCTTTCAAAATCCATTTTCCTTTGTGATGATAGAGGTGGTAAATGATACCCAATTTTGAACCGAGCGTTAGCTGATTCACTCCACACTCCTCCTTTACTTCGCGCAGCGCCGCTTCTGGAATGGTCTCACCTTCATCCACTTTTCCTTTGGGCAAATCCCATTTGTCTCTTCGGTAAATCATGAGTACATCTTGCTGTTCATTCTCTACCCTGCCACCAGCTGCGGTAATGGATTTGAAATTGTCTGAAAAATCGAGCCAATTGGATGCCGCAGAATGATGAACACCTTTGCAATAATATTTTCCCTTTTGATTTTGTATTGATTCAACAATGGACTCCCAATCAGAACAGTCCACTCCCAATTGAATAAAAGTATCATTATCGCTTTTAGGTTCATCACTAAAAATGATCAACGCCTCGTTTAAAAAAACTTCTTGATAGAAAGCCATGGCCAAATGTAAAAACGAAAGGAGTTATCAATGATTGCAAAAGTTAATATTTCAATAGGTCAATCAAATGTTGACTGAGCATCCTTCATTAATTTTTTTATTGCGTTGATATCCATTGCTACAACCATCGTATTTTTGCAACATGAGCATCGAAAAGAACATTGGACATTCTGTCGCACAGCACTTGCTGCAAATTGAGGCGGTCAAACTAAGCCCTGAACAGCCCTTCACTTGGGCCAGTGGCTTAAAATCACCCATCTATTGCGACAACAGAAAAATCATGTCATTTCCTGCCATTAGAAAAGAAGTGGCCAAGGCTTTTGCAGAAATGGTCTCAACTTTTCCCATTCAACCCGAGATCATTGCAGGGGTAGCCACTGGAGGTATCGGCATTGGGGCTCTGGTTGCCGAAGAATTGAATTTGCCTTTTATCTATGTTCGCAGCGAAGCCAAGAAGCACGGCCTCAATAATCAGGTTGAAGGCATCTGCCCAGAGGGAGCTAAAGTATTGGTGATTGAAGATTTGATTTCAACAGGAAAAAGCAGTTTGTTGGCCGTTGATGCGCTTTTGGAAAGAAAAGCTGAAGTAGTGGGAATGATTGCCATTTTCACTTACCAATTCCCCGATGCCATTGCACGCTTTGAGACCTACTCATTTCCAGTAAAAACCCTTTCCAATTACAGCTACCTATTGGAAAAAGCTTTGGAAATGGATTACATCCAATCCGCGCAGCACGAGGCATTGAAAGTATGGAAAGAAAATCCTGCTGCATGGTCTGAACAATTTCTTTCTTCGCATGGAAATTAATTCAGAACCGTTTGTTTTAAACAACAACGAGGAAAACGTTCATGCTTTTTTGAACGACATGAACAATTTCCAACAGTTCCTTCCTGCCGATTGCACGGACTGGTCCAATGATGCTGACAGTTGTCAATTCAAAATCAAGTCATCGATTGATTTGAAGATTCGGAAAAAAATCATTTCGCCAAACGAAATTCACTTCATCACAGAAAACAATCCGTTGTTGCCTGCGACCATTGTTTTCCAATCTTCAGCTTCGGGAAATGCAACATCAGCGCAGATTTTCATTAAAGCCAATGTCAATTTTCTGATGGCCGGAATGATTAAGCCCATTTTGGAAAACCTCATGCACAATTTCCAAAAGCAGCTTCAAGCGCATTTTGCCTAGTCAACTTGCTTGATCATTTCCGCCAAAGGAATTCTGAAGCGTTCGCCATAAATGCCTTCAGGAATGCGTTTGCCACAAGAGATGACCATGTTGATCTCCGCCTTGGAAGGCAATTGCAACAACTTCTTCAAACGCTTGCTATCCATACCTTCCACCGGACAGGTATCATGACCTGCTGCAGACATGGACAACATAAAAGTTTGCGCCGCCAATGCTGCGCTCTTGTGGACAACAATGCGCATGTCTGTTCCTGTAACCTGTCGAACCATTGGTCTTTTGAAGCCTGCTATTGTCACAAAAATCTTCTTCATCAATCCGCGAAACCCTAAAAAGTCATTGTTGTACAACAAGGGCATTAGTTTGCTATAATATTTCAAAGCGCTTTGCCCTCTGAAACTGGGACGATCACCATGCACACTTTTGACATGGTTCAAGTTGGCTTCAGCGCGGGATTTCCAAAGATCGGGACGTGCGACAACAACAACAATCTCTTTGGCCGTCTCTGTGGTATTTTGTCCCAAACAACAAAATGAAACTTCTTTGATTTTCTCGGCTGAACTCACGCGATACATCTCCCACAATTGCATATTGCTGCTAGAAGGCGCCAACTGAGCGCGTTCCAGACTGCGGGTCACTGCATCTGGATTGTAATCGGTTGAATGGTATTTTCGCACCGCACGGCGTGTGCGAACGATTTCGTCAAAAGTCATTGTATGATTCATCTTAATTTCTTTCATCCCTCTTCTTCAACCAAAACCGTTCATGGTAATGATACAGGAGATGAGAGGCGGCAAAGGTAATCACCCAAAAAAGCAAATAGCGAAAAAACCATCCTGCGGATGAAACCGGCTGAAAGAAATGGTTCAGCAATGTGTATACAACGCCCAAATTCAACAAGTACATCGAGTAGGAAATTTTAGAGGTCCACTCTACCGCCTTTGCCCACCAGACCATCGGACGGGTTTGCCATTGATACAACAACGGAATCAGCATGGAAACCGCTAAAGGTTTGATGGAGAAAGAAAAAAACTTTTCGTAGATGCCGTTGGGGTCATTCATGCATTGCGCATCCAACAACAATAATCCAATACCCAAAACAAACAGAGGCTTGGCCCATTGGGAAAAAGCAGTATTGAAAAAACGGGAAACATAAACGGCCAACAAACCGAAAGCAATGGCATCCAATCGAAAAGCCACAACCTTTCTGCATTGCACATCCCAGGAATACCAGTCCAACGTCACATCGGACAACAGCACCCACCTCAACAAGAGAGGAGCCAAAAGCAGGGTGAACGATGCGGCAAGAAACGCCGCTGACTTATTGAACAACCGAGACAAAAGCCACAAGACAAAAGGAAAGAGCAAGTAGAACCATTCCTCAACAGACAGGCTCCAACTTTCCCAGAAGAAACCTTGAAATCCTGAGAATAGATTTTGCGTGAAGAAAAAGAAATGGGCATCCACGCCATCCAGTGTATCATTGGACCAACCCAAAGCAACAATCAAAATCTGCAACAGCAATACCAAGTAATAGTTGGGAAGGGTTCGGTACCAGCGGCGTTTCCAAAAATGAAGAATGGACATGAAGTTCCAAGGGGAAGGTCCATCCAAAGACTTAAGAATAATGCCACCGATTAAAAAACCACTGAGCACAAAAAACAACTCAACACCATCGATGGTAGAGATGCTTGGCCAATTGAAAAAAAGATCACCCGCCAACAATTTCGCATGCCCTTTCAGTACCAGCAGGATGGCGATGGCCCTTAAAACATCTAAACCAAAAACACGTTGCTGGATGTGCATGCATTAAAGGTATAGAAATCCAATAAAGGAACCAAAATCAACACCCCAAGAAACAGTCATTAAAATGCCAGTACACGTTCTGGACCAAGAAGAGGAATCTTGGATCCCTTAAAATCTTTGATGTTTCTGGTAACGATTCCATCCAAGTTTCTGATGGAGTAAGCGCACTCCAGCTGCATGGCATCTTCCACATCTTTCCAACCTGACCTGAGAGAACGCACAATCATTTCATCATTCAATGCAATAACGCTGCTGTTTTCCATTAAAGCCAAAATGGCCATCCGCAATGGTTTTTCTTCACTGTACTTCCGTAAAACGTAATAAACAGATGCTATAGAATGAGAGGAAACAAAAACCTTTATCCTACCCTGCTCTGCAGCTTCAAAAATTTGCTGCGCGTGATGAGCGAAGGGCAATCGACAAGCCAAAAAATCAATGAGAATATTGGCGTCTAAAAAATAGCGTTTCATTGATGTTTGGTTTTCAAGTAGGCATTGCATTCTGCTTTCTCATCAAAATTTTTGGGCAATTGAGCCACACCCATGTACTTTGAAATCCCTTCCTTTGCGGTGGAGTTAGGTTGATTAATCAATTCCGTCAAATAGGTTTCAATCAACGATGACAAACTCCGACCTGATGCTCGTGCAAAATCTTTGGCTTTAGATGCAATCTCTTCGTTGATGGATAAAGTAAGCTTGTACATTTTGTTACGTATTATTTCATCAAATATACGTAAATTATTTGTAGCAAAATTTCTCATTTCATTTTTTTTGCAAAATTGCGGCTAAGCATGGTACGAAAAAAGAAATGCTTAACAGGCATATAACGGGCATATAAATGCAAATAATTCTATTGAAGTGAATTTGTGCTTATATCCCGAAACTGCAGAAAAGCTAATCGCAGTCTCCAAATCTAATTTTCCTTTTACCCAATTCTCGTATGTTATTCCCAACTTAGCCATTGCATAAAAAAAATGAATAACTGCGGGTTTCGAAATTTGTTTGGAAAATGTTTAGAAAGTTGAGAAACAAAAAACCCTTGAATCTAAGAGAATCAAGGGTTTCTGCATTTAACTAAGTACCCCGGGCGGGACTTGAACCCGCACGACCGCAATGGTCACAGGATTTTAAGTCCTGCGTGTCTACCGATTCCACCACCAGGGCATTTGGTTTTCGGCTATTAGATATAAAAAATCCCGACTAGGTCGGGATTTACCTTGAGCGGGAGACGAGACTCGAACTCGCGACCCTAACCTTGGCAAGGTTATGCTCTACCAACTGAGCTACTCCCGCTTAAAAGAACGTTTGGGATGCAAAAATACACTCAATTTCTATTTGCGCAAGTGTTTTTTCATCTTTTTTTCCCTTCCCATTTTTCCACTATGGTTTTCAATACTTTGTCCGTCGCTCCGGCTCCTCTCCTCACCAACTCTCGGGCATTCTTTCCCACTTCTTTGCCTTTCTCTGTATGCTCAATCCAATCCTCCAATTGTCGCTTTGCTTGCTGCATATCTTCTACTCTTGAACCTCCCCCGAGCTCGACCATCAACTTGGCCTCCATAAATCGTCCATCATTGGGTCCCCAAAGCACCGCACATCCATGGGCCGCGGGCTCCAAAATATTGTGTATTCCCTTTCCCCATCCTCCTCCAACAACTGCCATCTCCCCCAATCGATACAAACCACCCAAATCCCCCATAGTATTCAAAATCAATACCCGCTTCTCCAATCCCTTTCCTGTCTGTAGCATCTCCGTTGCCCGAACCGTCTCTCCCAAAAAACGCTGCTCAATGGATGCAATGCGATGCTCTTCAATGTGGTGAGGCGCAATGACCCATTTGACATCGTTGTATTTTAATACCAAAGACTGAATCATGGTCTCTTCCTCTTCATAGGACGAACCCAATACCACCACCCGATTTTGTCCTTTCCAATTCGCAAATTCAGTTTTCAAAACTGCCTCTTGTGCCACCTTCCAAACACGGTCATAACGCGTATCCCCACTCACCGTCCATTGATCTATTCCTATTCCTGACAACAACCGACCAGAGGCTTCGTCTTGTAAATGAAAGTCCCCTATGCGCTGCAAGATTCCTGACCAATAAACTTTGAGCAACCCCGAAAAAAAACGATGCTGTGGTCGGAAAATAGCCGAAAATAAAATGACAGGAATACCTATTTCTTGCAGAATGCGGAGCATATTGGGCCAAACCTCATACTTCACAATGGCAACTGTACTGGGCCGCATTGCCTTTATAAAACTAGACATCGCTCGCGATGTATCTGCAGGCAAATAAAGAATCAAATCTGCACCCGAATAATTCTTTCGCACCTCATAACCACTCGGGGAATAAAAAGTCAGCACCACCTTGGCGGTTGGATAGCGTGCTTTGAATTCCTCAATAACTGGACGACCTTGCTCAAACTCACCCAAAGATGCGGCGTGGATCCAAAACACTTTCGCGTCCGGATTTTGCGCACGCCATTCTTCAATCATCGCAATGGAATGACGCTGTCCTTTGAACAATTGAGCGGCTTTTAAGGAAAACAGAGAGGCTAGGCCCAATAATATCTGATAGACTTTTAAGACAACACCCAAAATATGATCCAAGACCACCATCAATTCATGTAAAATTTATCTGGTGCGCGCCGGTACAAATGCAAAACCCAACCCAACTTCAATCCCACATATCCATCAGATCGCTTTCCTTGGTCCGCTTGCTGGGTATCGTAATTGTAGCCACGAACACTATGCGTTTGGCCTTGAATCCACTCTACTCCACCCACCAAATTAATCAACTTGTTGTTGCTCATGTAGAAGTAACCCAAGAAGACACGCCCCATGAATCCTGCTGTGAGTCTGTCATATCCTCGAATATAGTCACCCTGTAAGGCATTGATTTCATGGCTTTGGTGCTCCAATCTGATTTTGTGTGTCATATAACCCAAACCCACTGTCGCCAAAAGGCCACTGTTCAAATTGGGGCCCAACTTATTGAACAAATGTCCAGCCTCTAAACAAGCTGACCATCCCCTTTGCTGCACATAGACGATAGATGGTTGTCCCTGATTGTCCAGAATCTCTCCTTGATCGGTATACAAATTTTGCATCAAGCCGGCCTCGGTAACTTTATTTCCAAAATGATATTGGAATTGCGCTCCCCAATAGTGACTCTTTTTGTCTTTGATATCAAAGGCCATTCCCAAGGATCCGGATGGACCAAATCGTTTGGCCAAATCTGCCACCGGTGAATGGTGTCCGTACAAAATGGAAATGTGCGGATTAAACAACACACTGTCTCTCACCTGATATTGAGCCTGCAACTGAGACACAAAAAAAATCAATCCCAAAACCAAATACAACTTCTTCACTGTACCACCAATTTAAATCCAACTCCGTGAATATTGACTATTGATATGTTTTCATCTTGCGACAAATACTTTCGCAGACGCGTGATAAAAACATCCATGCTTCTTCCGACAAAGTAATTGTCATCTCCCCAAACCATGTTGGACAAAAGTTCCCGCTCTAAAACTTGCCCCTGATGATCGACCAGTAACTTCAACAAATCCGCTTCCTTCTTGGTCAACTTTCGCTGCGATATAGGACCAATCAACTCGAAATTTTTGAAATCAAACTGATACTTGCCAAGCGTCTGAATGGTCTGCGTCTTGGTCGAAAACTTCTCATTCCTTTTTAAGATGGCCTTGATTCTCAGAATCAACTCCTCACTAGAAAATGGTTTGGTGATGTAATCATCGCCACCCAATTGAAATCCTTTGATCTTGTCTTCTGACAAACCTTTGGCGGTTAAAAAAACAATGGGTATGGTTTCGTTGATTTTGCGAATATCCTCAGCCAATGAAAAACCATCCTTCTTGGGCATCATTACATCCAACAAACAGAGGTCGTAAGATTGCTTATTGAATTGCACCAATCCCTCTTTGCCATCTGTAGCCAAATGCACAACATACCCCTCCTCCTTCAAGGTGTCCTGAATGACAAAACCCAAGTTTCGATCATCCTCGACCAACAAGATATGTGGCAGTTGATTTTCCATGAACGAAAGATAATCAATTTTTACTCAAGGGAAGTTCAAGTGTAAACACGGATCCTTTTCCCAATTCACTCTTTACAAAAATCTTCCCCTTCTGCGCTTTGAGCATGGTCTTTACATAGAACAATCCCAAGCCAAATCCTTTGACATCATGAATATCACCGGTTGGAACACGATAAAACCGATCAAAGATCAATCGCTGTTGACGCCTATTGATACCAATTCCGTTGTCTTTAAAGTCTATACGAATACTATTCTTGGTGTTGTAGGTGCTGACTTGTATTTGCGGAACTTTATCCGTGTACTTGATGGCGTTGTCCATCAAATTGTAGATGATGTTGGAAATGTGGACGCGATCCGCCTTGATTCTGCCATTCTCCGCATCCAATGATAAATGCAAATGTCCTCCGACATCTTCCACCCGACCCAAATTGGCCTGATACGCATCCCGAATGATTGCATGCACATCAAAACTTTCCCATTGGATATTTCTTTTTCGTGGTGTCAAAGAAGACAACTGCAAGACCTTCTCCAATTGATCTTTGAGACGCTGGGTTTCTGTTTCGATGATGCCGATATAGGTGTTCATGCGTTCGACATCCAATCTGGTTTTGTCTTGCTTCAGCACCTCCGCGCTCAATTGAATGGTGGCCAAGGGCGTTTTGAGCTCATGGGTCATGTTGTTCACAAAATCATTGCGAATAGAACCCAAGCGTTTCTCCCGAAACAACACGCCGATGGTGTAGGCAAAAAAGACAAAAATGAGAAAGATGATGCCGGTGCTGTACATCCAGAAATCAATGCGCTTGAGCAGGTAAACATTTTTTTGCGGAAAGTAAAGACTAAGGTAATGGCCCTCTTCTGGAGAAGCTATCAATCCGCTTGGAATGTTTGCTTCCTTAAACAAACTATCAGAAAACAACCAACCACTGACTTCAAATTGTCCAGTAAAACAATCGTACAAACCATACTCCACTGGTTCCACCAATCCCTCTAAAATGAGTTCCTTCTCCAAAAGCGTTCGCAACAAAAAAGAATCAGGGGTATGATTGATCACCACCAAAAAACGAGAATCATTGATTCGCTTGGCAGGAGTCAATAATGATTTATCATTCTCAATCAAATGAATTTTGGTCGCAACATCCGTCAAGGCAGTTGTCACCTTTGATTCAAAAACCCTTTCTTGTAATTGGTAGGCTTGACGCACCCAATAGACCTGACCTGCGGTGATCAATCCAAGAGAGATCACCGCAATCAGAATAATAACAACGATACTTCTTTTAATCATTCACCCCACTCCGCTGAACGAACAGGAAGATCTCGATTGACTTTCTTAAATAGACCTTGCAATACTTTTCCGGGTCCAACCTCGATTACTTCAGTACAACCATCGGCAATCATGTTCTCCATGATTTGTGTCCAACGCACGGGAGCTGTTAATTGCTCAATCAATAAATTCTTAATGGTTGCTGGATCTGTTTGCGGTTGTGCATTCACATTTTGATAAACCGGACAAATGGGCGCTTGAATGGGCGTTTGTGCAATGGCCGACATCAACTCTTCTTGCGCTGGCATCATGAGTGGACTGTGAAAAGCTCCTCCAACTTGCAATTTCAAAGCGCGCTTTGCTCCCGCTTCTGTCATTTTTGCACAAGCCAAATCAATGGCTTCATTGCTACCTGAAATAACCAACTGACCGGGACAGTTGTAATTAGCGGCAACGACCACCCCATCAATACCTGCGCAAATCTCTTCCACTTTCGCATCCTCCAAACCAAGTATAGCCGCCATTGTTGAAGGATTGATTTCACATGCTTTTTGCATGGCCATGGCGCGAGCTGAAACCAAACGTAAACCATCTTCAAAACTAAGCGCCTTAGCGGCAACCAATGCCGAGAATTCACCCAAACTGTGACCTGCCACCATGCTGGGTTGAAAAGCATCACCCAAGCAAGCCGCCATGACCACGGAATGTAAAAAGATGGCGGGCTGAGTAACCTTGGTTTGTTTTAATTCTTCTTCCGAACCATGGAACATGATTTCGGTAATATTGAAACCTAAAATTTCATTGGCACGATCCAACATGGATTTCGCCAATTCATTCCCTTCATAGAGATCCTTGGCCATGCCGGGGAATTGAGCACCTTGACCAGGAAATACGTAAGCCTGCTTCATAACTTTTCTAATTTATTTTTTCATCCATTTTTTAGTTACACCATTGATCTCAATGAAATATGTTCCTTGAGCAAGTGAAGACGCATCCCATTGGCCTAAAGCACTCACATTGTCATAAAAAACAACAGACCCTTTCTCGTCTACAATCTTCACCTTAGATGGTGATTCTGTTTTAATGTTCAATGATGAACCTGGGTTGGGGAATACCGTCCAATCAGACTGTACATTTAAATCGATTGAATTGGGACCAGTTGAATAAATCAATGCGCCTGTTGTTGCACCCAAGGCTGTATTGATTTGCAATAATGGCACTTTGATTCCGGGAGTCAACCATTTATACTCTACCGCCTCTGGTCGAGGAAAAGAAAATCCAAAAGAGAATTGAGAAATGTACAATGAGTCATTGCCCGTCACAGTTGATTTGACTTTGATAACAGGATAATCTGTCCCGAAAAAATTCATTGTGCCTTCAGCGAGCACCTCTGTTCTTCTTGTTTGAGCAGTGGTATAAGATCCCAATGTGGGGATGTCATATTGAAAATAAGAATCATTGGTTTGATCCAGAGGATAAGTTAATGGCAATGGATAAATAACATCAATGGGATTCCCTTGTGCACCAGTTGGAAATCCACTGATGCTTGCGCCAAAACCTGTCAGTGCATAACGCGCTGCAGTTACTTGATAAAACGCATAAGTGTTTTCTATAGTGATAGGAATAGGAATGGGCAATTGATCGGTTGGTAAAGCTGGCGGCGCAGTAATGGTGGTGTAATCACTGTTGTGATCGGGATCAAAAGGCGAATTGAAAAAGAATTGATAAGCAAAGGGTGCATTGGTCAATGGTTCGCAATTGACTGTTGTATAAGTTCCCAATGGCGCTAGCACAGAAGCGCTGACATTCCAACTCTGTCCAGTGCCCGTTTGATCCAAATTCCAATTGCCATTCCATGTGGCATTTTCTTGAATCAGCACATCACCAGATGCAGGCATATCTGATGAGGTAATATACACTTGCGCAAAAATTTGAAATTGACTTAAAAAACAACCGACCAATAAAATACTCTTCATGACATTTTTTTTCGAAGGTAATAAATCGTTGAAAACTTGTGGGGAATTTTTTCAGAAAATCTCCAACCCATGACACTCCATGATTAGTTTCGTGCCTAGTCAAAACCGCATTGAATTGAGTATGATAGACCATTACGATTTTGTTATTTTGGACATCATCCAAAACTTTAAGAAGAACAACAAAAATCAGTTGATTAAGCTATCACAACTGGAAGCCAATTTTTGGGTGAAAGTTGAAAGAGAGTTGGCACATCAAAATCAATCTGCACAATTGGGAGAAAGAATCTCCAAACTTTATTTAGAAGGATTTATCATCAACAAACCCAATTTGGGTTATACGATCACGAGAAAAGGGAAAGAATTACTTTTGAGCACTCGTCCAGTCCAACAATAATTACAAAGCGTTGAGCTTTGATCTCAAAGCGGCCATTTTTATCACTGTAGCAGCAGCTTCTGATCCTTTGTTTCCTTTTTTTCCGCCACTTCGGTCTTTGGATTGCTGAATGTTGTCATCGGTCAAGACACCAAAAATAACAGGCATTGCATACTGAAGACCTACGTTCATAACACCTGTTGCTGTTGCTTGCGAAACAAAATCAAAATGAGCGGTCTCTCCCCTAATCACACAACCCAAACAAATCACACCATCCAATGGCTGTGACTCTATCAACAGCTGCGCTCCATGCGGCAACTCAAAGCTGCCAGGGACATAAACGATTTTGATTTTGGACTTTTTTACACCAGCCTTTTTCAATACATCCATTGCTCCTTTGAGCAATCCATTGGTGATTTCATTGTTCCACTCGGACACAACAATACCAAAAGAGAAATGCCCGGCTTCGGGCATTTGACTCCAATCGATATTCGATAAATTTTTTGTTGCCATTATTTTCCTTGGGCTTCAATCCATCCCAACATTTTTTGTGCTTCACCTATTTCTTGGCTGCGCTTGAAATTGTCAACCACCTCTTGCAAAAGTTCTTTAGCAGAAGAAAAATCCTGACGCTCAACTTGAACGCGGGCTGCTTTCATCAAATATACTGGCGCCAAAGCATCTTTTGAATCAGAAGACATGGCTTTCTTTGCAGCCTTTTGCAACCAATCAGCGGCATCGTCAAATTGTCCCAATTCAACATACATATCGCCTGCATTGCCTATCGCTTGAACACCAACTGTGTTATCATCAAAATCTACATCCTTAAATAAATCCAAGGCACCTTGAAAATCACCATTGTTGCGTTTGGCGCAAGCTGTATAATACTTCGCTTTCTCAGCTGCTGGAGTACCTGAGTATTTGTTCATCAACTCTTCTGCACCGATAAACTCACCGTTCCCTTGAAGAACCCAATTCATACTATCCATCTCCACCCATTGCTCAACGCGCCACAAAGCTTCATTGGCCTCTTTGTTTTTTGGACCCAAATATAAAAATTGATAAGCCAACCAACCACCGACGACCACAACCAATGCGCCACCAGCAATTTGAACATTTTTCTTATTCTTGGCATAAAACCCAGACCATCCTGTTGTTAGAGCCTTAGACTCTGTGCTTGTTTGTAAATTTTCTGACATGTTTTAGAACTTTCGAGGGCCGAAAATAAGACATTTTATCAAATCTTTGCAAAATATGTCAGTGCTAAATCAAAATCTCTTTGAAGGGATCCGACTTTATCAATTCA
>CANEVR010000012.1 GCA_947442505.1 Flavobacteriales bacterium
ACAATCGGTGTTGTTTGTTACAAAACCAACACCTGGATTCGAGCACAAGTTGCTCGCTGAACCAGCACCATATCCATCACCGTCATTATCCACATAATAGTTGATGAAAGTCAATCCATCATCCACTGATCCATCACAGTCGTCATCAAAGTTGTTACAAACTTCAACAGTGATAGCATTCAAAGTCGCATTGTTGTCGTTACAGTCGGTGTTGTTGGTTACATAACCAGCACCGGGATTCGAGCAAAGGTTGCTCGCTGCTCCAGCACCGTAACCATCACCATCATTATCCACATAATAGTTGATGAAAGTCAATCCATCATCTACTGACCCATCACAATCATCATCAAAGTTGTTACAAACCTCGGCGCTGATCGAATTCAAAGTCGCATTGCTGTCATTACAGTCGGTGTTGTTATACTCACCGCAAGCAACTTCAGTTGTTGAACCAAAACCATCTCCATCACTATCCAAATAAGTTACTGCCGCATCATCGCAATCATCATTGTTGCTTACATAATTAAGGGGAGCTGAACAAGCTTGAACAGACCCATTGGCATCTCCAAAACCATCATTGTCTGTATCCAAATAGAAAGTCGACGTCACAAATTCATCAATCTCTTCATCACAATCATCATCAATGGTATTACAAATCTCCGTTTCACTTGGATTTACATTGGCGTTGCTATCATCGCAATCTCCAGGTACTTCTGCATAACCAACCATCAAACCACATTCTTGTATGGTCTCGTCAGCAATGCCATAACCATCTCCATCCGCATCTTCATAGTAAGTGGTAGTTACGCCCTCATCAACACCATCGATACAGTTATCATCGATGTAATTGCATATTTCATTCGCTCCAGTATTAACGTTATTGTCTGTATCGTCACAATCCGATGAGTTGGTAGAATAATTGGCAGGCACAGTGCAAGCCAAAGTTGTGGTGGTTCCTATTCCAAAACCATCACCATCAGCATCTAAGTAATAAATATTCTGCACACCTTCATCTATCGTGTTATCACAATCATCGTCAATGGTATTGCATATCTCAGTGGCTGCAGGATTCACATTAACATTGGCATCATTGCAATCCGCAGCGTTCACCACATATCCCGTTGGTATGGAGCAAGCCAAAGTTGTTGCATTGAGATTTCCATAAGTATCGCCATCGGCATCCGCATAATAAGTTGTCTTAACTCCCTCATCAATGCTTAAATCACAATCATCATCCACTCCATTACAAGTCTCACTAGCGAAAGGATAAATCGCAGCATTCAGATCATTGCAATCAGTATTATTGGTAACGTAATTCAAAGGTTGAGAACAAGCCAATCCAGGAACGGCTGGATCTCCAAATCCATCACCATCTGAATCCGCATAATAGGTATTTTGTACTCCCTCATCAATCAATGCATCACCATCATTGTCTATTCCATCACACAATTCTGGAGCACCATTATAAGCTGTGGGGTTGTTGTCATTAAAGTCACCGTTGTTATTGACATAACCCGTAGGTTGGGTACAAGCCAAAACAGGAACTGCTGGGTTACCATATCCGTCTCCATCAAAATCTACATAGAAAGTGGTTTGAACTCCTTCGTCTATTGAACCATTGCAATTGTCATCTATCAGGTTACAAGTCTCACTGGCAGTGGGCTTAATGGCTGCATTCAAGTCATTGCAATCGCCTCCCTGCGTGGTGTATCCTGCGGGTTGTCCTGTGCAAACAGACTGCGTTACATTATCCTTTCCATAACCATCAGCATCGCTGTCTTGGTAATAGGTAGTAGGTGCAATATAAGTTGCAGTTATTGTATTGCTATTCACTGATGCACATGCACCATTGGTAACCGTCGCACGGTAATACATGGTCTGAGATATCAATCCTGAAAGATTGGATTGTGTCAAAGGACTGGCTGTTGCTCCGCTTATATTGGAGAATGTCGAGTTGTTGGTTGAAGAAGTCCATTGGATGGTACCCGTATTTCCAGACAAAGAGATATTGGCTATGCCGCTTCCTCCACATACATTCTGGGTACCTGTGGCAGTTCCAGCAACTGATGACGTGAAAATGGTCACAGCACCTTCGTCACTGTATGCCGTTCCGCAAGTTCCATTGGTAACTTTTACGCGATACAAAGTTGATGCAGAAATACCAGAGAATCCGTAAGAAGTCAACCCTGACGTTGAGGCAATATCAGCCCAAACAATACCTCCATCCGTTGACCGTTGCCAAGCACTGATTGTTCCTGAATGACCTGTCAAATTCAAAGTACCACTATTGCTTCCTCCGCAATATGATGCACTACTCACAGCACCGCCATCTGGAGGCGTGCCTGAAATAACGGTGATTGTTTTATTCGCTGTATTAACCGCGGCTCCGCAACCGGGCGTTTGAACCTCTGCTCGGAACAAATAAGTTCCTGCAGAAGCAATGGTCTGATTTAAAAAAGTCGTTGTATTCATCACATCGGTCCAATTTGTCCCTCCATTGGATGACCACTGCCATTTGTTCACATTCCCTTGATTACCGGACAATGTCAACTCCACATCACCGCCCGCGCAAATCTGATTATTAATGGCCGTAATATTTCCAGCTATCGTTGGCGTAACATAAATGGGTACACTGGAAGTTACTTGTCCATTACATACATTGGGGCTGGTTGAATTCACAACTGCCCTATAGTAGGTCGTCTGTGTTATATTGGAAACTACATACGAAGTAGAAGTACTGGTAATATTATTGACTGTCGCCAAAAAGTTATCAGGAGATGACTCCCAACGCACAACTGTACCTGTAAAATTTGTAATCGACAAAGTGGTAGAATTAGCACCCGTACACACATTGACACCACCGCCTGTGATGATTCCAGTTGAAGAGCCAGTGACAGTTATGGAACGTGATACAAATGGTGTGTAATCCGTATTATCATTGGGCATCCCGCCAAACTCGCAGAGATAACCACCCAAGGTATGCGTGCTTCTTAAGTCATTCCATCTTCCTTGAGATCCAGAATAAAATTGACCATAATGTTCGCCGCCACTGTTGTTAGGCTCCCCGCCATTCCAGTTGGCATACCGTCCATTAAATGACGAAGATCCATTGGAAAATTGCGTTCCGGCCTCAGGACCAGAAACCCAACTCCATTTGTTCTCAGCCGCTCCCTGATTGGCGTAGGTGTTTGTTCCAAGTGCACTATTGATGTATGAGAAATCATCACTCGCTCCAAACCATCCGTCATTGGCCATGATTTTCCAAACGAAATTATTCTCCGCTGCGGAACTGAATGTGGCTAAGTATCCAATACGCCCGAAATATGAGCGGGTCTCCGAATTGGTCTTTGAATAGGCCCATGACTGTGCTGGTGATAGTACTACGTATTCATAAAAGTGCCCTGTTAGCGGATTGTAATAGACAGTACCCGCTGTAAATGTGATTGACCTCGCTGTTGGATAACAAACCGAGCTGGTTGATTTAAATTTCACCGCACGCAATATGTCTTGCCATTGCTGTGCTGTCCCAGTTCCACTAAAGCTAAGTACTCCCGTGGTAGCGCTCCAAGACTGGTTAATTCCAGATGGTAAAGTACCTGTGTATGTTAGGATATCTCCTGAGGAATAGGACTCACTGATTTGAACCCTGAATCCACCGATGGTGCCATTAGCATTAACAGTTACGTTGGGATCTACAATGGTTTCAACATTGTAAAGAGCACTCAATGAGGAGCTGGTCCCTGTCAATTCAATGCTCGATGCAACTTGACCAAATGAGGCAATTGTCATTGATGTAAGCAGCAGCAACATCAAAATACCATTGCCAAAAAATCTAACTTTATTCATAAATATCTCGATTATAAGTTCGGATATTCAAAACTAAAAGACAAATAGACCATGGGAGTTAAAGGTATTTTAACTTATCAACACCAAATTCCTCATTTGTTAAAATGCGAAAAAGGCCGTAATCACGGCCTTTTATCGATACTTTATAAGGTATTATCCCGAACTTTTCGAGAATCTAATGTAACTACTTCTTACAGCAATCTTTTTTCTCGCATCCTTCCTTCTCCATACCCTCACACTTGGAAGATTCTCCCTTGCAGCAAGATCCTTCAGACTTGCAATGTCCAGCCAATGAATCAGCCGCAGTGCAAGTATGTCCTTCATGGGTGCAGCTTGATTTTTCAGCACCGCAACAATCTCCATGTCCACCACCATGACAATCCATTGTCATTTCATGGCCGTGACACTTCTCCATTTTCTCAGCAGCACCATGGCCATCATTCAATAGCGGAGCCAACGTCAAACCGACCAAACAAGACAACTTGATCAAGATATTCATGGATGGTCCTGAAGTATCCTTGAATGGATCTCCTACCGTATCACCCACTACTGCTGCCTTGTGTGGCTCAGACTTCTTGTAGAACATTTCACCATTGATCTCAACACCTTTTTCAAAAGACTTCTTGGCATTGTCCCAAGCGCCACCAGCGTTGTTTTGGAAGATGGCCCACATGACACCGCTCACGGTAACACCAGCCATATAAGCTCCCAAAGCTTCTGCTCCCATCACCAATCCAATGATGATTGGCGTAACAATGGTAATGACACCAGGCAACAACATTTCACGCAAAGCGGCTTTGGTTGAAATCTCCACACACTTGCCATACTCTGGTTGTCCTGTTCCTTCCATAATTCCTGGAATCTCTTTGAACTGACGACGTACTTCATTCACCATATCCATGGCTGCCTTACCAACAGAATTCATCGCCAAAGCAGAGAATACTACTGGAATCATTCCTCCGATAAACAATGCTGCCAAAACCTTGGCATCAAAAATATTGATACCATTGATTCCTGTGAAAGTAACATAGGCTGCAAACAACGCCAATGCAGTCAATGCTGCGGAGGCAATTGCAAATCCTTTTCCAATAGCAGCGGTTGTATTTCCTACAGAATCCAAGATATCTGTCTTTTCACGAACATCAGCTGGCAACTCACTCATCTCAGCAACTCCACCTGCATTGTCCGCAATAGGACCAAAAGCATCAATCGCCAACTGCATAGCAGTGTTGGCCATCATGGCAGATGCCGCAATACCTACACCATAAAAACCAGCCAAAGCATAAGCAGCCCAAATAGCACCTGCAAACAAAATAACTGGCATTGCAGTACTCAACATTCCTGTGCCCAAACCGGCAATGATATTGGTTGCTGCACCAGTTGCAGATTTCTGAACGATACCAACAACAGGTTTCTTACCCAATCCTGTATAGAACTCAGTAATATAAGAGATAGCAATTCCAACAAACATTCCCACCAATACTGCCCAGAACACATTCATGCTTGTCGTTGTGGCTTTGCTGAACTCACCGGCGTTGAAAACAGAAATGGTCATCTCTGCAGGCAACATGGTATTGATCAAGAAATAAGATGCCACCAAGGAAATCAACATAGAAATCCAGTTACCCATGTTCAATGCCTTTTGAACAGTGTCAGTGGTTGCCAAAACATTTTCTTTAACACGAACAAAATAGGAAGCAACGATAGAGGCCAACAATCCAACGGCTGCAATACTTAATGGCAACAAGATTGGACCCATACCCGCATAGGGGATGCCTTCAAATCCACCTGTAGATTCAATGACATCACGAATAACATAATTACCCAAAACCATTGATGCCAAAACAGTGGCTACATAAGAACCAAACAAATCGGCTCCCATTCCTGCAACGTCTCCCACGTTATCTCCTACGTTATCTGCAATGGTTGCAGGGTTACGTGGATCATCCTCGGGAATTCCTGCTTCAACTTTACCCACCAAGTCAGCTCCAACGTCGGCGGCCTTGGTGTAAATACCACCACCCACACGAGCAAACAATGCAATACTTTCAGCACCCACTGAAAATCCAGCCAATACTTCCAAGACCTGGGTCATGGTTTCTACACCGCCATTCTCTAAAGTACCTTGCATAAAGAATTGGAAGAAAATCACAAACAACATTCCCAATCCCAATACCGCCAATCCAGCAACTCCAAGACCCATTACGGTACCTCCTGTAAAAGAAACTTTCAAAGCTTTGGCCAAAGAGGTACGTGCTGCTTCTGTTGTTCTAACATTGGCTTTGGTTGCGATCTTCATTCCAAAGAAACCAGCCAATGCACTGAATACACAACCTACTATAAAGGCTACTACGATTAACCAGTGTGATGATGGAACCATTTGAGACAAAACGCCCAAACCAATTCCAGCGATGACCATGAAGATGGCCAAAATGCGGTACTCCGCTTTCAAAAAGGCCATAGCGCCCTCTGCAACATACCCCGCAATCTCTTTCATGCGGTCATTTCCCGCGTCTTGCTTAGTCACCCAAGCGGACTTGATCATCATCACCACCAAGGCAACAAGGCCTACCGCAGGAATCAGATAAAAAACATTGTTCATAATGATAATTTTATTTTGGTTATCGGTTAATTGAGCGCAAATGTAAGAAAGCAAAGCACTTTCCACAATACTAATATTCCATATCCGAAAGTCAATAACTATGGCGGGTTAATTCCGCTCCAAACTCACCTCAATCCATTTGCTCACCGGTGTATTGCTCCTAAGCGCAGTGTGCTCCAAAGGAACAAGACAATTGGTTTCAGGGAAGTAAGTCGCAACACAACCACGGGCTATGGGATACGGAATGACCAAAAAATGTTCAGCCACCCTTCGCTCATTGTTGTACCATCCCGCGATATTCACATCCGCCAAATGACTCAATCCAGCCTCCTGCATATCATCTGCATGCATCAAGACCACTCTCCTTTCATTCTCTATTCCCCTGTATCGATCATCCAAACCGTAAATCGTTGTGTTGTATTGATCGTGACTTCGGATGGTCATCATGATAAAACGTCCTTCTTTCACTTTCTGCACTTCCATCGCATTCATTGAAAAATGCGCCTTTCCGCTTGGGGTTGTGAAGTTCCCATCTCGAGGTCCATTGGGCAAATAAAATCCTTCAGGTCTCCTGACCTTCTGATTAAACTGATCAAATCCAGCAATACTTCCTTCAATGTGATTTCTTACCACATCATAATTGTCTACCATTGCCTGCCAATCCATTCCTCCATCATTTCCAAATAGTGCTTGCGCGATTCCCGATACAATGGCTGGCTCTGATTTCAAATGAGCTGAACAAGGTTCGTTGACCCCTCTTGAGGTATGAACGACACCCATCGAATTCTCCACGGTCACAAACTGCTCTCCTGAAACTTGAACATCCTTCTCTGTTCTTCCCAAACAAGGCAAAATCAATGCACGTTGTCCTGTAACACAATGTGCCCGATTGAGTTTGGTACTCACTTGAACGGTTAAACCAACTTTCTGCATGGTCTTTCCTGTGCGTTCACTGTCTGGCGTAGCAGAAATGAAATTACCACCCATGGCTATAAAAACATCCACATCTCCCTTCTCCATGGCCGCAATGGCTTCTACTACATCGTAACCCTCCTCTCGGATGAATTTCTTGTTCCAATATCCATCTAACTTATCCATAAAAGCAGCCTTGGGCTTTTCATATATACCCATGGTCCTATCACCTTGGACATTGCTGTGTCCGCGCACTGGACAAACCCCCGCGTTGGGCTTACCTATGGCACCTCGCAACAAATGTATATTCACAATTTCTTGAATAGTTGCTACACCTTGCTTCTGTTGTGTCAATCCCATCGCCCAACAAGAGATAATTTCCGTTGTGCTCAATAACAAATCAATCAAAGGATCGATCTCATTTGGCGTCAACCCAGTTAATTCTTCAAGTTGTTCCAAATGCCAATTTCCAAAAAACGCTTTCCAAGCTTCAAAACCCAAAGTTTTGTTTTCAATAAAAGACTCATCAAAAACACCAGAATTTGATTTTGACCTCATCAACATTTGCGATTGCACATATTGAAACAAAGCCATATCTCCACCAATCTTTACAGGCAAATACAAATCCGCCAACTTGGTTCCTCCTTTCAATATTTCCAACGGACTTTGCGGGTCGATGAACTTTTCCGTTCCAATCTCAGGCAGTGGATTAATGTGAACAATCTTCCCTCCATTTCCTTTGCATTTGGACAAAGCACTCATCATTCTTGGATGATTGGTCCCTGGATTTTGTCCAATCACCAAAATCAATTTGGCATGATGGATATCCTCCAACTTCACCGTGCCTTTTCCTATACCAATGGTTTCAGTCAAGGCAACTCCTGAACTTTCGTGACACATGTTAGAACAATCCGGCAAATTATTCGTCCCATAGTTTCGCACCATCAACTGATACATATAAGCCGCTTCATTGCTGGTGCGTCCGCTGGTGTAAAAAACCGCGCGATGGGGATTGGCGGTCCTTTTCAATTCTTCTGCAATCATGTCAAATGCAACCTGCCATGAAATAGGTTTATAATACAATTCACCTTGCGCCAAAAACATCGGATGTGTTACTCGACCACTCTTTCCAATTTCAAAATCACTCCATGAGGATATCTCTTCAACACTATGCTGAGCAAACCATTCCGGAGTGCACTTTTTATCCGTTGCCTCCTCAGCAATTGCCTTAGCTCCGTTTTCACAATATTCTCCCATTGCTGAACGATGGTCATCAGGATCAGGCCATGCACAGCCTGGACAATCCACACCGTTTTTTTGATTCAATTTCAATAAAGTCTTCATCCCCTTCAACAATCCCAATTCTTCCGAAATATGATACATGGTTGAAGTGATAGCGGGTACACCGCAAGCCGCATCTTTCAATGGAATTTCTTTGATTCCCGTGTATTTAGAAGGCGGCACGATCGTTACATTGCGTTCGTTTGACATACAACAAATGTAATCGACTTCCGAAAGGAAGCCAAAGATTCAACACCTAGTTTTCACCAACCATCAGCTTGAAAACCTGATCTCGATTCGAATCAAAACAATGCAACACATAAACACCAACTTCCAACTCATCTAGTGACTCATGAACCAATTGACCAGTGACAGTATAAACAGACCATTTGCAATTTTGATTGAATTGTAATTCTGGACGACGTCCATTGTTTTTTATAACAACCATTGGGAGCTCATTCATCTCCACCTCAGAGGTGCAAAAAAACCATTTCATCTTCTTCCAAATGTTTTCCAAAATAGTCACACTCACCAATTCATTGTTCCCATTTCCCATTCGAATAAAAGAAACATTCTTGCTTGGTGCGGCGCAAACCACTTGTCCATTTTTTCCCAGCCCAGCATAGGTATCCGCTGGAGCACTAGGAGCCATCATACCGGGAAATTGTATTTGTGTTTCTGGAATCATAAAAGAACTACTTCCATTGAGCCATGTCAGATATCCATACGCCGGATTAATGGTTTGTGACGGAGTAATCATGGATTGAAAATAATTAGAAGGTATTATTTCCGTTCCATTCCAATTCCCTTGAGATTGTAATAAAAGACCAAATTTCGCCATGTTTCTTGGTGTACTCACAAAGGTTTGATTGTATGGACCACTAGGAAAATACAATCCTGATATGCCACACGGTAATCCAATTTTCTGGGCAAAAAACTGATTCAATGTCAGACCTGAAACATTTCCTATAACACCATCCAATAAAGTATAAGGAGCATTGTGATAAGCCCATCGTGTACTTGGGTCAGCCGTGTATTGCAAACACGCAGGCAAGGTGCAGTCGTCATCTAAAACGGCATCATTTAAACCCGTAGTCATGGTCAACTGATTCCAAACTGTAATGGCATCTTCTTGCTGAGGAGTCAGCGAAGTCCATCCTTGACCAAGGTACTGAGATGTAGCAGACTGTAAATTCAAGTTGAAATCTTGCTCCGCAATTCCTACCATGGCCGACGTCAATGTTTTCCCTGCACTGGCCCAATACCAGAGGCTGTCAGCAGTGAATGTGTCAAAATAATGCTCAACGATAATCTTTCCATCATGCAATACAATAAATGCTTTGCTATCTTCCTGGTCCAAAAAATTTATCAAAGCATTGAGACTATCAGAACACCAACCTGCTTCTTCAAATGATACCGTTTCCCAAGGCTGTCCATTGGCGGGAAAGTAACCTTGCGCTTTACCATTTGATAAGCAATACAACAGAAAATAAAAGGTCATCGGAAGGACAATATTCAGATTTTTCATTGTGTGCATTTGTAATTTCACTAAAACAAAGATAACCGCAATCAATAAAAGTTATAAGTTCCATTGCCATCAATTTCCCTTTATTCGTTGTGACAATGAATAACTTTATTTTCACGTTGCTCCATAGTTCCTTACTTTCGGGAAAAAAGTAATGTTCAGCAAAACTTTTATTAGCTCCGTTTCCAATCAGACATTTCCCATTTCTCACCAGGTCAAATCAGAAAATATAGATCATGATATACTGGTACTGATTCAAAAAAAACATCCCAATTTTTCCGAATTAGATTCCCTTACCATTGATGAACTCAATGAATTCAGAAGACAATACATTGCAGCCAAAATGATCGCTGAGTATAAGGAAATCAATAAACTCAGAAAACGAGGAGAGAATAACTTACAAAAAAACACTTTGAATTCCGAAGAGTTAGAAATGAATGATGAGCTGAATTTATCCTTCGGTCAAAAACTTTCGGATAAAGTAGCATCCTTTGGTGGAAGCTGGCTCTTTATTGTTTCATTTTTACTTTTCATCGGTATTTGGATCATTTCCAATGCAATCTTGTTGTTCAATATTCACTTTGATCCCTATCCTTTTATTTTCCTCAATCTGATTTTATCTTGCGTTGCTGCTTTGCAAGCGCCCATCATCATGATGAGTCAGAACAGGCAAGAGGAAAAAGACAGAGACCGAGCAAAGAAAGATTTCAGCGTAAATTTAAAATCTGAATTGGAAATACGTTTGCTTCACAGCAAAATGGATCACCTCATGATGCATCAACAACAAGAACTTATAAAGATCCAGAAGATTCAAATGGATATGCTCAATGATTTGCAAAATCAATTAAAAAACTTAAACAATGACTGAAAACTTCACACAGCTCAACTTAAAATCAGAAATCATAGATGGCCTAAATTCAATGGGCATCGATAAGCCAACACCCATTCAATCTCAGGCCATACCTGAAATCATTTTAGGAAAAGATATTCTAGGAATTGCACAAACAGGAACGGGTAAAACAGCTGCTTTTTTGTTGCCTGTTATTCAAAAGATAACTGAGCAAAGCAACAGAAAAAACATCTCTGCCCTCATCATTGTTCCCACACGCGAATTGGCCACACAAATTGACCAAGCCATCGCAGCTTATGGCTATTTCACAGACATTTCATCTATGCCTATCTACGGCGGTGGGGATGGCAAAATTTTCAATCAAGAACGCCATGCCATCGAATCTGGCATTGACATCATCGTGGCAACGCCAGGAAGATTGAACATGCACATCAACCTGGGTTATGTCAATTTCTCCGAATTGAAATTCATCATACTCGATGAAGCGGATCGGATGCTCGATATGGGATTCTTGCCAGACATTCAACGTGTTTTAAAAGTATTGCCAAGAGAAAAACAAAGTTTACTTTTCTCCGCGACGATGCCAGATAATATTTTCAGTTTTGCATCATCCATTCTGAAAGACCCAACCATTATCAATATTGCATTGAGCAAACCTCCATCCAATGTAAAACAAGGTGCATTTGTACTATTTGACAACCAAAAAATTGGTGTACTTGTAGATTACTTGACACCACGAAAAGACAAAAGTGTTATCGTATTCAGCAGCCGAAAAGCGCAAGTAAGCGAGATTCAAAATATGCTCAAACGCAAAGGTTTTTCTTCTCTGGCCATGTCCAGTGATTTGGAACAATCAGAACGTGAATTCGCTTTGAATCAATTCAGAAATCAACAATGCAAAATTTTGGTAGCCACCGATGTTATGTCCAGAGGAATTGACATCAAAGGTGTGGATGTGGTCATTAATTTTGATGTTCCCGGTGATGCTGAAGATTATGTTCACCGCATTGGGCGCACGGGTCGTGCAGAGGCAGAGGGCGAGGCCGTTACTTTCATTGTACCTGAAGATCAATACAAGTTCAAGAAAATTGAAACCTTGATTCAAACCACCATTGAAAAATTACCCATTGACCCCAAATTTGGCGATTTACCAGAGTACAACCCCAAGGCGCAGAGCAATAAGAAAAAACCGTTCAAACCGTTCAAACGAAAGTCTCGATAAATCCTCATCACACCCTTTGGCGTTTCTATTATCTTTGTATCACCAAAAGTCAATGAACCCTTTTGGTCAAAACGTTCAAAATTTTATTATTTATTTATGTCAAACAACTTGTCAAAAGACACGTACAGCAATGAACTGAGCGTGTATGTCAACCAAGAAAGAGCGGCCGTAGAATTGGCCCACATGGTTGGAAAACTATTGTTCGATAAGTCTATCGAATTGGTGCTTTTTCGCAATCACCTTGCGGACACCAGAATCACAGAAATCCTTCGTCTGCACAAATATGCCGCAGAAGTAGTAGGCAAACCCATCAGTGTTTTTGATTCTGCCGAATTGGCGACAGAATTGTACAACATGAATTTGGCACCTGCCAAAATTGACATCGGGAAATTGGCCAATGAATGGTCCAATTCAAGAGAGCATTACCAAAATCAAAGAGAATTTTTAGAAGATAAATTGCAAAACTTCATCGAGGAATCCGGTCATGAATTGGAACCCAGAGATGTGGTATTGTATGGATTTGGTCGAATCGGACGCTTGGCTGCAAGGGAACTTGTAAGACAAGCTGGTAGCGGACAGCAGTTACGTTTGCGTGCAATTGTCACCAGAGAAAATGATGACCTGAGCATCAAGAAACGTGCAGCGCTTTTTGAAAACGATTCAGTGCATGGTCGTTTCAAAGGAACCGTTGATACAGATTATGAAAACAAATGTTTGATCATCAATGGTCAACGGGTTTTTATGATTGGAGCCAAAGATCCTTCAACGATTGATTATTCAGTTTATGGAATCGATGACGCATTGGTCATTGACAACACAGGTGTCTTACAGGACAGAGAAGCGTTAAGCGCACATTTAAAATCCAAAGGAGTCAGCAAGGTATTGCTAACAGCTCCAGGTAAAGAAGTACCCAACATTGTATACGGTATCAATCACCGTGATTTGGATATTGAAAATGAAACCATTTTCTCTGCTGCATCTTGCACCACCAACGCCATTTGCCCGATTTTAAAGACCATCCACGATTCGTTTAGCATTGATAAAGGTCATATTGAAACCGTGCACGCTTACACCAACGATCAAAACTTGTTGGACAACATGCATAAGAAAAGCAGAAGAGGGAGAAGTGCAGCCATCAATATGGTTATTACTGAAACAGGGGCGGGTAAAGCCGTCACCAAGGTTATTCCATCTTTGGCCAACAAACTTACTTCCAATGCGGTTCGCGTGCCCACCCCCAATGGCTCTTTGGCAATCATCCACGCCTATGTGGACAAGCCAACCACCAAAGAGGAAGTAAATGCTATGGTTAGAAAAGCTGCATTAGAAGGCGACTTAGTGAACCAAATTTTTTATAGCATCAGTGAGGAATTGGTGTCTAGCGATATCGTCGGCAATGATTGTTGCAGCGTGTTTGACAGCCAAGCAACAATAGTCAGTTCAGACGGAAAAGGCGTTGTTTTGTATGTATGGTATGACAACGAATTTGGTTACACCAAGCAAGTAATTCGCTTGGCAAAATATGTTGCAAAGGTTCGCCGCAGCATGTACTATTAATTGAACTTTAAACCAAAAAAAAGGGTCTTCTTGCAAGACCCTTTTTTTTCACCCTATATTTATCGAATGAACAATAAAAAAATCATCAGAACCATTTTAGCTATTGTCATTGGTATCGTCGCCGGTATTTTTGCCAACAGTGGACTTATTGAACTATCACCTAAGATTATTGCTCCACCCGAAAATGTAGATGTCACCACAGCAGAGGGACTACAATCCAGCATTCATTTGTTTCAACCCAAGCATTTCATCATGCCCTTCCTGGCGCATGCACTAGGAACTTTTGTTGGCGCATGGGTAGCCATGAAAATTGCACAAAGCAATGAAAAAAAGATTGCCCTTTTCTTTGGAGTATTCTTCCTAATGGGAGGAATTAGCGCTGTTGCCATGATACCTGCTCCCACTTGGTTCAATGTGCTTGATTTGACAATGGCTTACATCCCCATGTCTCTTTTGGCTTGGTATGTAAATGGAAAAAATTAAGAGGGCAAATGCCCTCTTAATTTAAAATCTATTTCCAACAATTTTTCACTTCTTTATTGGCCAACTTTACCCATAGCCATTACCTCTCTCATCGTTTTCTGCATTCCTTCCGTTGACCCATCCAAGAAAATCACATTGCCTTTACCATATTCAGCAAAGTTCTTGATGGCCTCAGTCCACATGGAAAACATAATCATATTGGCGTCCAAATTGGCCTCTTGCATCTCCTTGGCAGCATTCTGCATACCTCTGGCAACTTCTTCACGAAATAGAGCAACTCCTTGACCTCTCAACTGCGCCGCTTCTCGTTCCGCTTGTGCGGCAATCTTAATAGCATTTCCTTCTGCTTCTGCCGCCTTGGTTTTGGTAATCAATAGTGCTTGACCTTCATTCTCCGCCGCAGCCTTTAAATTGTTTGAAGCAACAACTTGACTCATCGATTTCAAAATTATCTCATCAAACGTAATATCATTGATTTGCAAATCATGCAAATGATAGCCCCATTCCTCAATGATGGTATCAATTTGCTCCTTGACGTGGTCAACAATTTCTCTTCTCAAGCCCAATACCTCAGCTTGCTTCTTGGTGGCTACAAATGAGCGAATATTTCCTTCTATGGTTCGTATCAAAGCTTGCATCAAACTCTTATCATCTATAAATTTAAAAGCCACTTTTTTAATTGTTTCCTCCTCGGCATCTTGAACACTGAACAACAACATCGATTTAAAATAAACGTTGGCTTGGTCATTGGTGACTGCCTGAAACTCCAATTCAACCGATCTATTTTGAGTAGATACTCTTTTAAAAACGGTTTCGATAAAGGGAATAAGAAAATTAAGTCCAGGTCTAATTACCCTGCGGTACTTACCAAAAATGGTAACTACTGCTACATTTCCTTGTTGTACTGTTTTCAAACCCAAAAACAGCACCGTACCGATGGCGGCTAAAATGATCCAATTCATAATTTAAAATTTATTCTAAAGATAGCGCAACGATGAAATTAAAATTGAATGCATTGCTATATTTGTCGTGCTTTAACTGGAATTGTGAAAAGGCTGAGTGTACTAACATTTGATTACGAAATCTTCTTTGATGGTCAAAATGACCTTGAACACCTCATTACCAAAACCCAAAAGCTCACAGATATCGCCAACCACCAATCCGTGCCACTTTCTTTCTTCATTGACATCGCTTACCTGGAGGCGCTCAAGAGATGTGGTTTCGAACCAGAATACAAACGCATCAAGGATCAACTGAATTGGCTTTCCACTTGTGGTCATGAATTACAATTTCATTGGCATCCCCATTGGGTAACCAGCTCATGGAATTCGGATGAAAATTGCTGGAACTTTAATAAATCAGACTATTCTTGGAATGGCTTTGTTCAGAACCACGGAATCAACAAAATGATTGAAGCCATCAATGAATGTTTGGCAATATTTAAATATGAATTCAACATTGTTCCTTGTGCTTTCAGAATGGGTGGCCTGGCCATAGAAGAACCCCAACACTATCTCAAAACAATAGAAGAATTGGGCTTTACCATTGAGTCAAGTATCTTTCCAGGCTTTTTTAAAGAGTGTAAATTCTTCACAACAGACCACAGAAAACATCCTGAAAAAACACATTGGAAAATTGATTCGACAACCGGTTGCTTCAAAGAAAATCAACAAGGTAGCATACTAGAATTACCGATTTCACAGGCCATTACCAAGGAATTGGATTTTATAAAAAAAGCTTCACTTTCACTCAATTATCGCTGGCTGAAGTGGAGTTCCCAAGAAGAAGAAGGTGCAGGTGCACAATCACCCATGAATTTGGGCGTTAAAAAAGAAATACTTCCCAGGACAGCTTCCTTGGACAAGGCGGATCGCGCGACCAAAATGCTCTTTCGTTCCGTCACCGAACAAATATGGGAAAATGGAGCTGATTTTGTCATTTGGTTAAACCATCCCAAAAGCCTAAATTTATACAGTTGGTCGGCCCTAAGAGATTACATTGATTGGGTGAAGAATAACGGCGGACAATTGATTACTATTGAGTCCTTGAAAAACAAACTATGAAAAACATTCTCTTCATTGCCTACCAATTTCCACCCATCGGTGGTGCAGGCGTGAGGAGAAGTCTTCATTTTGCTGAACACCTCCCCGCAGAAGGATATCAGCCCATCATCGTCACAGTGGAATCAAAAGCCACCGACTATTTGGGAAAACCCACCGATTGGGAAGGCTCCAAAAATATTCCGCCCAACACCCCCATCTATCGATTGCCTGACCACATTTTTCCAAAATTGACCCAAAGTTTACAACGCCTCAAACTATACCGGTTTTTTTGGTTTTTCCTGTTTCCTCTTTTTTGGGAACGTGGAGCACTTTGGCCTTTTTTTGAAAGCAAACGAATCGCAAAAATTGGCAAAGAAAACAACTGCAAAATTGTCTATACCACCAGCAGTCCTTATTTCACCATCCTCTTGGGCTGGTGGCTGAAGAAAAAACATGGCTTCCATTGGGTGGCAGATATCCGGGATCCATTTACAGAATGCTATGCTTACTCCTTTCCTTCAAAGTTGCATTGGGCCATTACCAAACGCATTGAACATCGATTGCTTAAAACGGCCGATCACATCATCGTCAATAACTGCGAAGTCCAAAAGTTGTACACAGAAGTCTACGGCTTCTCATCCATGAAGGTCGGTGTCATCCACAACATCATTGCGCATGATTAAGATTGGATACGCTGGAATTCTTCAACACTATGAGCCATTACAAAAAGGATGGCTTCAAAGTGCAAAAGATTTGATTTGGACCTATCGCCCAAATGCGGTAGACCCCAGTTATCGATCACCTCTTCCTTTGCTCCATTCCTTGGCTCTATTGAAAGAAGAGCAATTGATTCAGAACTCCGATGTTCAAATGCATCTTTGGGGAAAGATTGATTCCTTTTATGAAGGTTTCATCAACGCACTGAATATTGATGATCTGGTGCACATCGGTTCCTATCGCACACACCAAGAAACCATCCAAACTTTGATGGAAATGGATCTCTTGTTTCTACCGCTTGAAAAATCCAATTCAACACTGCATCGCAATCTTTTTGTTCCCAGTAAACTCTTTGAATACATCGCAGTAGGCAAGCCTATATTGGCCATTTGCCAACCCTCTGAAGTGCAAGAGATTTTAGAAGAATCTGGTCTTGGCATTATCATCCCTCCTGAAAATGAGTATGAGTTGATGACCACCATTCATCAACTCATACAAGATCCGTCATTGCTCAATAAATATAGGAGAAATGACCACAT
Source organism: Flavobacteriales bacterium (assembly GCA_947442505.1). Classification (GTDB taxonomy): domain Bacteria; phylum Bacteroidota; class Bacteroidia; order Flavobacteriales_D; family Sanyastnellaceae; genus CAMCTV01. The sequence goes on from CANEVR010000012.1 coordinate 17,574, forward strand.
CCTTAACCATTACTCAGCAGAAACTGCAACACGGAAATTGGCCAGTATTTTCAATCGTTTCTAAAGTTTCATTTTATTGCTCTTCCATACCACTACAACAACCAATCCGACCAACATCATCAAATAAATCAAACTTTCTCGTTTGGATTCTTCATGTAAAACCTCATTCACTGCAGCGGGAATTGCAACCATTGGGTTCATATCGCCCTTCTTGATTTCTCCCTCCGGAGCATTTTCATAAACGGGCTCTTTCCACTCTTCCGGCAAGGTCTTCAAATAACGATCATACTCAGTCATATATGCCCGTGATCCTGGCATATAAATGCCACAAAGCGCATAATATTCATCCAACTCCAACTTGCGTTTGTTGTGCAAAGAGAATACATATTCTTGGCCCTCAGCGCAATCAAAACCATCATAGATTGGAGCGGGATTGGTAACCACATAACGCGCCTGGTAATGTTCCGCATTGGGTGTAACCTGAAACTGCAGATCTGCAGGAAAATGAGCCTCATCATAACGCACATGCATGCGGGTAAAGAAGATATTACTCCAATTGGCATTCACACCTGCCATTGTAAAATCCTGATTGATGGGTGGTGGACCAACACAAGGATCACATTTCATTCCTCCCCAACTGGGCGTTACATTCCAAGCATACTCTAAAAAGACCACATTCTTCCCCTCCTTCTGCCATTGATAATCAAACAATTTCTTGTAAAAGGGACCAAAGTCTTGCTTCAGTGTCAACGGAATATTTCTATCCGTCGGTAATTTCACTGTGCGGTAATTGGTGCACTCTACCCTACCTGTTCTGGTAAAAGCGTAAACAATCATATCCTGAGAACCCGTACTATTGGCCATTCCCAAGCGCAAAGGCAACATGAACTTGGGATGATTGAACCTTACCTGAATGGGGCGCAATTGATCAAAACCTGCTTTTTTCATTTCCTCCAAATTGACTTTTACAACAAAGAACTTCATATTGCTTTTGATGTATGGCGCCAATACCCTTTCCGCTTTTGCAGGAATCTTGTAGCCATTGTCCGTCAACCAATTTTTTAGGCCATTGCTCTCATTTGCTGATAGCAATAAGATGTCGTATTCACCAACCGTATACTGTGCCTCTATGGTAACTCCGTATTCTTTTTTGGTCAATGTTTTTACACGCATATTGGTAGACTCATCCATATTTACGGATGTGGGATAAGCCATATCTTTTTCCTCAATATATTGTCGATGACAAGGGTTATAATCATAATACTCTGCCAAACGTGGTGATGAATAAGCATCCAAACGATCAAAAATCCCACGATCTACAATAGAGATGTCTTGTCTTGCCAAGACCACAGGTACAGGAACCACCATGGCAAAATCCTTCACATCACCTTTAAAATCACTTCCCATGGTGATTACAGTGTACTCGCCATCACGCACCAATATCACTTCACTTTTGTTGTTAAACAATGTCGCATCTGCCTTGGCAACATAGAAGCCGCAGAATGCCCAAGATGAAGCAAATGCCATTAGGGCAATTGCCGTCAACATCACTCTTTTTGTTTTCATTTTTTTAAAATTTAGATTTTGTTCTTGATAATTTATTTGATCCATTTCCAGCGCTCAGCAACAAAGAAATGATTGATAAAAGGGACCAATGGCGTAAGCATGAGCAATGACCAGACTGCTGCTGTGGGAATAAACTTCAAATGTTGCAGGTAGAAGGTCAAAGCAGCCAATAAAACAGCCCATCCCCGTCTCACCCATTTGCGCTGTGGCGTTGTCATGGGATCAGTAATCATAAACATGGTGTACAACCAAAAAGACCCCATGTTAAATTGATGCCACCATACTTTCCAATCCCAACCCAAATACCATGAGAATCTGACCCAACAAAGCAATCCCAATGTTGTCCCAAAAAACAATGCTGTATCCCAACGGTTTGCCGTCTTTAATACAAAAAATCCCATGAGCGCAATCAAGCCAACTACCCACAAATGATGGTCCCACTGAGCAGGTGAAATCCAGGCATCTCCGCTGAGCAAAACCAATAAACCAATTCCAAAATTGGCCGGATTCCAAAAGTGATATCCTTTGTATTTAAAAACAAACTTTTGCCCTATGGCAAGGGCTGCAGCTGTGACCATCAACAACGGATGATTCACCCTAAGCAACAAGGACAATCCCAAACCAGTAATTAAGGCACTTCGCAAACTATTCTGATTGGCCAGGCCGAAATAAATGGCCAACATCTGAAAGGAAACGCTGCCAAGAATGGCCCACAAAAAAAGAGGAAGATGAACATGCCAGCCCATTAAAAAAATTCCCGCCAATAAGAAAGAAGATTGTCCTATTATCTGAAAATAGCGACTATCGGATTGCAGTGTTCTCAAATACAACATCATGTTTTTTGATGCTGTACATGATACAATGTTTATCGTTCACTAGGAATTTGAAAAAACTTGAGAAAGGGCCTTCAATGAGGAGTCCATCTCGTCAAAACTAACAGAGCGATAACCTTCAGGACGAGCAAACACAGACGGGTCTTGCTTTTCAAAAACCACCTCTGCCGCTCTGAGTTTCATGCGTTTTCCATATAGATTCACTTCATATCCCATCAACACACCTTCCAATCCCTCAAATTTATTCCACCAATTGTTGTCTTTTGGACCAAAAGCTTTTGTAGAGTACAACTCAATAGTAGGCAAACTATCTATTAAAAAATGGGCAATGGTTTTTTCACACTTATACCCTGCTATTTCCAACGTTTCATCCGTCTTCTCCAATCGCACATCTGGATAACGCTTCAACCAATCATGAATATTTTGATGGTGCATGTGAATTACCTGCTTATCACCGTATGACTTGAAATAATGTGAAAAGAATTCATCCTTTTGACCTACAAAAAAATCAGTCGTTACCACATTGTAAGCAGAAGAAAGTACAGCGTGAGCTTCATTCTCATTAAAATAAAACATCATTTCCTTGGGATAAAATTGGGCCATGAGTCCTGTCTCATTTGGGAAGGAAACTTCATAACGGATATACCCTTCTTTTTTGTTTTTAAAAAAAGGCATTTTGCTATCCCCACATCCCATCACCAAAGCGAGAAGGGATATAATAAAAACAAAGGCAATGATTTTTTGTATTTTCACGGCACTAAAATACATCAGTACATGGCCACTAACCGCAAACAATCGACACGAAAATTACTGATGACAGACCCTATCGGATTTTGCTACAATGAACAAACTGCGGCATCCAATGCTTTCCAAAAGAAAACTTCATACAATAGCATTGAAAGTGAATACTTAGCAAGAAAAGAATTCAACCTATTTGTTGATCAACTCGTGCAAAAAGGTGTAGATGTGCTGGTGGCCAATGGACAAAAAAACACTCCGGATGCCGTTTTCCCCAATAATGTTTTTGGCACCACACATGACGGACAATTCATTTACTTTCCAATGGCCAACGAAAATAGAAGGCGAGAAAGAGAGATTGGCTATGATCAGCTTTTACAGAATCACGGATACAATATCACAGAAACCATTTATTTAAATGATCTAGAACAGCAAGGCCAATTCCTTGAAGGAACAGGCAGTATGATTTTCCATCATCCTTCGGAAACCATATTCATGACCCGCAGCATACGTTCTCATGAAAATGCATTGAACGCATTCTGCGAAAACAACCCGCACAATGTAATTTTGCTCAATGCACTGGATGCCCATCAAAGAGAAATTTATCACACCAATGTGGTCCTCTCCATCGGTTCTCAATGGATGATGGCTTGCTTAGACGCGATACCGGAGGGTGGAGCTGTGAAATCTTGGTGTGATGAAAATCAAATGACATTGATTAAAATCAACATGGCTCAAATGAATGATTTTGGCGCCAATATTTTAGAAGTAGAAGGTAAAAACAATCCTTTAGGCGTATTCTCTGAAACCGCCTGGAAAGCTTATGATGCACAACAAAAAAGGGCTCTGGAAAAATTCCTTGAGCCCTTAATTGTTTCCATACCCACCATCGAAACCATTGGTGGTGGCAGCGCGAGGTGCATGATGGCAGAAATATTTCTGCCCTAGACCTCCGCAAAAATTAAATCCAAATTCTGTTCGTCAATGACCTTGGTTAGATTGATTTTAGCATAACGCATTCTTCCCAAAGCCGTATTGATACTGATATTCAATTGATCTGCAATTTCCTTAAAACTCATATCAAAATACACGCGCATCAAGACAATTTCTTTTTGATCATCTGGCAAATAAGCCAACAATTTGCGTGCTACCTCTAATACTTCCGTTTTAACCACAGCTTGCTCAGCATTCAGGTGGCGATCTCGAACAAAATCCAAAGGATTGTATTCATCGTTACCGCGCTTCATGGGCATTTTCTTTCTTGCCCTGAAATGATCAATGCACAAGTTGTGCGCGATACGCATTACCCAAGGTAAAAACTTCCCTTCTTCATTGTAACTCCCTGACTTCATTGCAAAAACAGCCTTCATCAACGCATCTTGAAAAATATCCTGCGCAATAGCACGATCTCTCACCACAGACAATACTTTTCCAAAAATTTTTGATTGGTGTCTTTTTAATAGAACAGCAAAAGCCGCTTCATCACCTTGAAGGTAATTTTTGACCAATAACTCATCTGGGGTTTGTTGATTGTAACACATGATGACCTCCTTTTTATTTGGGTTAAACAAATTTTAAAAAAGTAGAGGTCTATTCGATAGGCGTGTTACGTTGTTTTGATATAATTACGAATATATAACTTTTTCTCAGAAAAAAAAATATATCCTAAAAAAAACTGAACCTGCTTGTCGTTAATTTGTTCTTTGGTTATCCATGAAGCAAGGCAAGAATATAAAAATTGAGGGTGCAAGAATGCACAACCTCAAAAACATCACTGTTGAAATTCCGCGAAGATCACTCACAGTAATTACTGGGCTAAGTGGTTCCGGAAAAAGCAGCCTTGCATTTGACACATTATTTGCCGAAGGCCAGAGACGCTACGTTGAAAGTTTAAGTGCTTATGCCCGACAATTCTTAGGCAAACTAGACAAGCCGGATGTAGATCGCATTACGGGAATAAGCCCTGCCATCGCTATTCAGCAAAAGGTTACTTCAAAAAGCTCTCGCTCTACCATTGGCACAAGCACAGAGATTTATGACTATCTAAAATTGTTGTATGCCCGATTGGGCAAAACCTACTCACCCATTTCTGGGGAGCTCGTAAAACATGACACCACTTCTTCCGTCATTGACTTTCTTCAAAAGAAAGAAGGTGAACGCATTCTCATTCTTGTTTCAATTTCAAAACAATGGAACCAAGGGGCATTGATGCAAAAAGGTTTTTCAAGGGCTTGGAATGGAAAAGAATTGATTGCAATAGATGAATGGCAGGAAGGACAAGAAATTCCAACGCACCTATTGATTGATCGCTGGGTGGTTGTCAGTGGCGATGATGGAGAATGGAACAGAATTGCAGATTCTATAGAATCCGCATTTAATGAAGGTGACGGTGAATTCAGTATTTATCAATACAGCAAAAACAAATACCACCAATTCTCCAATCGTTTTGAAAAAGATGGGATGACCTTCGAAATGCCCAGCGTTAATTTTTTCTCCTTCAATAATCCCATTGGCGCTTGCAAAAAATGTGGCGGATTTGGGAGTATTATCGGTGTAGACGAAAATTTAGTAGTTCCTGATAAAAGACTAAGCGTTTACCAAGAAGCCATAGTATGTTGGAAGGGTGAGAAAATGAGTGAGTGGAAAGAACAACTTATTGCTGGATCAAAAAAAGCGCAATTCCCAATACACAAAGCATACAAAGATTTTGACAAAAAGGAATGGGACATGCTCTGGAATGGAACGTCCTATTTCCATGGTATTTATGAGTTCTTTCAGTCACTAGAACGCGAGGCATATAAAATTCAATACCGCGTGATGCTATCCAGGTATCGCGGTAAAACAAATTGCCCAGAATGTGAAGGTACGCGTCTGCGAAAAGATGCTGGATATGTAAAAATCCACGATAAAAACCTCATGGAATTGGTGCAAATGCCCATCCACACACTCAAGCAATTTTTTGAAGGCATTCCATGGAGTAAACACGAATGGGAAATTGGGAAAAGAATGGTCACAGAAATTCAAAACCGACTTCAGTTTTTGATGGACGTTGGTTTAGAATATTTAACCCTCAATCGATTGTCCAGCTCCCTCAGTGGCGGTGAGAGTCAACGCATCAATTTGGCTACCAATTTGGGATCGTCTTTGGTGGGATCTATTTATATTTTGGATGAGCCGAGTATTGGCCTACATCCTAAGGATACAGAAAATCTAATCAAGGTCCTCCACCAGCTCAAAGAACAAGGAAATACCGTCATAGTAGTCGAACATGACGAAAAAATCATGATGCAGGCAGATTACATCATTGACATGGGGCCTGAAGCAGGATTCAAAGGTGGAGAAGTTGTATTTAGTGGCAACGGCAAAGAATTGCTGAAAAACAAAAAATCACTGACTGCAAAATACCTGAATCATCAACTCACCATTCAAAGAAGAAATTCTAATCCACTTGGAAAGGACTTTATTCATTTAGAAGGAGCCCATGAACACAATCTGCAACACATCGACATCAAGATTCCGTTGTTTGCATTAACTGCTATTGCAGGTGTAAGTGGAAGCGGAAAGTCAACTTTAATCAGGGACATCCTCTACCCCGCTCTTGCTCAACATGTCGGCGAACCCGTTCCAGGTTCTAATAAATACACCCAACTATCGGGTGCATTGAAACGAATAGATCAAGTCATTTTTGTAGATCAAAATCCCATTGGCAGGAGTTCCAGAAGTAACCCCATTACTTATCTGAAGGCATACGATGAAATAAGAGACATTTTTGCATCTCAACCTTCATCAACGGCCAGAGGACTCACAGCATCTCACTTTTCTTTCAACGTAGAAGGAGGAAGATGTGAAGCCTGCCAGGGCGAGGGAATGCAAACCATATCGATGCAATTTATGGCGGATGTTCAATTGGTTTGCGACCAATGCCATGGTAAGCGATTCAAAGACGAAGTCATTGAAGTTGAATTCAAAGGAAAAAACATAGCTGAAGTATTGGCCATGACGGTAGATGAGGCTGTTGTATTCTTTGACCACCCCACTTCTAGAATTCACAAAAATCTCATCAATAAATTAAAACCTTTACAGGAAGTAGGAATGGGATATGTCGGTCTTGGTCAAAGCTCAAGCACGCTGAGTGGCGGTGAGGCTCAGCGCATCAAATTGGCCAGCTTCTTATCCAAGAAAAATCAAAACTCCACATTGTTCTTCTTTGACGAGCCCACCACTGGATTGCACGCACATGATGTTGCCAAACTCATGAACAGCTTTGAAGCACTGCTCGCAGAAGGCCACACCATCGTCACCATTGAACACCACACAGATGTCATCAATTGTGCTGATTGGCTTATTGAACTGGGACCTGAAGGTGGCAACAAGGGAGGGCAATTGATCTATCAAGGAACTGTTAAAGAAGCCAAAAAGAAGGACTCCAGATCCCTCACCGCTCAATATCTTCCATCCTAATCCGTTGTGTCAAAATGAAACTAGGAACTATAATCATATCAACGCTATTGCTCATTCAATTTGGATGTAATGCGCAAAACCAAACCCAACAGAAGACTGAAAAAACAGTTGAAATAAAAGACAACAACATGAAAAAGACAGAAGAAGACTGGAAAAAAATATTAACTCCAGAACAATACAGAATACTGCGTGAGAAAGGAACTGAACGCGCATTTTCCGGTTCATATTGGAACCACCATGAAGTTGGGATTTACAGATGTGCAGGTTGCCAATCTCCGTTATTTTTATCGGATACGAAATTTGACTCAGGATGTGGCTGGCCGAGTTACTTCAAAGCCATTAATGACTCTGCCGTAAAGGAGCACTTGGATAAAACGCATGGTATGATTAGAACAGAAATTACTTGCGCAAAATGTGAAGGACACTTGGGACATGTATTCAATGATGGACCACCTCCAACAGGATTGCGTTACTGCATCAACTCCGGCGCTATTGTTTTTGAGGAAATAAAACCATAATCAAAAGGACACCATCGTGGCGCCTTGACCATACTGCTGCCAATTGGCATCTTGGAATTCGCATTGGGGATAGTAGGATTTTAGCATACGTCTAATCTCAGATCTGAGAACTCCCTGACCTACACCATGGATAAATACTACTTTTTTGATTTTGTCTTTTACAGCAATTCTCATGATGCGCTCAAAATGCTCCAGTTGAATATTGACAATCTCTCCATTGGTCATTCCCTCATGTGAGTGGATAAGGTGGTGAATGTGCAAGTCAACTTCCATCAACTCTCCCCTTCTGCGCTCACTGGAAGCCAATTCATTTTTGTACAACATTTTAAACTCCTTGTTCACCCTGCTGATTACATTCTCATGGGTATTTCTTACAAAGTGTTCTTGAACATCTTGCTGTGCTCTGGCGTAGCTTTTGGCTTCATCACCCAAGTTCTCTACCAAAACCAATTCATTCAATGGATGCGGAAAGGAGAACTCTGTTTCATCCTCAACCAAGGCCACACCTTTCTCCCAATCGATTTCTGTTATTCTTCCTTGACCTGAGTCATTCAGAAATCGCACCGTTTGACCAATTTTCCAATCCTTTAACATCTGCACAAAATTAGTAGACTACAACCATTTATATTTGTCAAAACACTTAAAAGATGAAAAAGTTGACCATTGGCTTATTGGCCTTACTACCATTGTTAGGTTCTGCTCAAAACCTTCAAAAATTGAGCAATAAAGCCAATCAAGCAATACCGGTAAAAAGCAACATACCCGCATTTTCGGAAAAAGAAGCCGCTGATGCATTAAAAGAAGCTTTGACAAAAGGAGCCAGCTTAGGTGCAGATTTGGTCTCCAAAACAGATGGCTACTTTGGCAATCCCAAGATTAAAATTCCTTTACCACCTGATGCCCAAGCCAAAGAACAAAAGCTAAAGGCCATTGGCTTGGAAAAAGAAGTGGATCAAGCCATATTGTCCATCAACCGTGCTGCAGAAGATGCCGGGGTAAAGGCCAAGGACATCTTTGTGAGAGCCATCACCAATATGACAGTTTCCGATGCAATCAGTATAGTGAAAGGGGAGTTGAATGCAGGTACAGTCTACTTGAAAAAACAAACACAATCTGCTTTGTATGCCGAATTTAAACCGGTGATTGAAGAATCCCTGAAAAAAGTTGGAGCCACCAAACATTATGAGGCCATTGTCACACAATACAACAAAATCCCAGGGGTTACCAAACTGAATCCCAACCTCAGCGACTTTGTTACACAAAAAGCCATTGATGGTTTATTCATTATGGTAGAGCAAGAAGAGTACAACATCCGTAAAAATCCTGCAGCACGAACTACGGCCTTGTTGAAAAAAGTTTTTGAATCTTAGCCCATTTAACAGGATTGAACAGCTTTCCTGTTTAGATTTGGAGCCACTCAAAAAAATACTGAAAAATGAAAACAGCTCTCGATAAAATTATTACCGTTTCAGGAAAAGGCGGACTTTTCAAAGTGATTAGTGGCGGAAAAACCGTTGTGATTGCAGAATCCATTGTTGATGGTCAAAGAACTCCCATTCACTCCAGCCAAAAAGTGAGCACGCTTTCTGATATTTCGATGTTCACAACAGATGAGGATGTTTCTTTGAGAGAAGTGTTGGAGCATGCAAAAAAAGTGTTCAACGGAGAGCAAGGTCCTTCTCACAAATCGGAGGGTAAGGACATCAGAAAGGCGATGTTAGAAGTACTGCCCAACTACGATCAGGAGCGTGTTTACGAGAGTGATTTGCGCAAGTTTTTTCAGTGGTACAATCTTCTTCAAAGCAAAGGGATGTTGGATTTTGAAGCACCCGTTGAGGAAGCAGAATCAGCCGAATAAAAACACCAATTGAAAAGGGCCTCTGATTACAGAGGCCCTTTTTTTATTTTCATTTTTTCAACTTCAATTAATTCAAACCAAACACCACACAGGCATAATAAAACAATGCGCCCATCGCAGCAGAAATAGGAATGGTGATAATCCAAGCGGTAAGAAGTTTTCCGGTCACTCCCCATTTCACGGCACTAATTCTTTTAGTAACACCTACGCCAATAATCGATCCCGTAATTGTATGGGTTGTTGAAACCGGAATACCCTTGATGACTTCACCACCAATCTTCCATGGGAACTTCATTCCCTCTGTAAAGAACAAAGTTACCGCACCTGCAGTCTCTGCAGCCACTCCTTCAAAAGGAGTCACCTTAGTGATTTTGTTACCCATGGTTTTTACAATCTTCCAACCGCCACTCATTGTACCAATCGAGATGGCAGCATAGCAAGCCAAGGGAACCCAGGTGGGCATTTCCTTCATGGATGTAATATTTCCGCTGGCAATTAACGCAACCGTAATAATACCCATCACCTTTTGGGCATCATTTCCACCATGACCAACTGAGAAAGCTGCTGACGAAAAAAGTTGCAACCTCTTAAACCAATGATTGGCTCTTGAATTATTCAAAGAACTCAAGAATAAGGTAAAGACAGCCATCACGACCATAATAAATCCAAGCAAAAGCCATTTGAAATTATTGCCATGAAAAACAACCTTTAGCCAATAGGTTTCGAAATCGGCCTTTAGATTTGAGCTATCATAACGCTCCTTAGCATCAGCTTCAGGGCCAATTTTGTGACTGTCAACAATCGCAAAAGATGTCTTGATTTTCTTTTGAATATTCTTCTCTATCGCTTTGGTCAAATCTGAGCTCACAGACATTTCCCCAACCTTCTGCATGTAGTCAGTTCTAACAACATAAATACGACCAGACTTATCTTCCGCACCCGCTTTAACCACTGCAGAATACTCTTTCAGATCTTCATCTTTGAATTTCAATGACGCCTTCAACTCTTCTATATCCACTTTTTCATTGAAAGAAATGGTGTAAGAATGCGATCCATTAAAATCCTTTTTGAATTCTAATGCACCCCACACCAAATAGCATGTACCTGCTATGATGGCAAGGGAGACCATTTTCATCCAAGGTCCTTTGCGAAAAGAATTCAAGAACCATATGGAAATCAAATAGGCCATGATCATTCCTGCTACTGGAGCTACGACAATAAAGATAGCTGTGGCTCCGACAACACCTCCTCTCACTGCTTCCCAACCGAAAGCAGCCAAGAAAGCACCGGCAAAACCTCCAATCAACGTATGGGAGGAGGAGGAGGGAATACCGTACCACCATGTAATCAAATTCCAAGCGATGGCGGACAATAAACCCGCAAAAATCATAGGCAATGGGTGGCGATCAGGCTGGGTAAATTCATCTTGAACAGTCTTGGCAATGGTGTTGGCAACACTGTGATCTTTAAAAATGAAGAAAGCGACAAAATTGAAAAATGCTGCCCAAACGACGGCCTGAAAAGGAGTTAGTACCTTGGTAGAAACTACCGTAGCTATAGAATTGGCCGCATCGTGGAATCCATTGATAAAATCGAAAATCAATGCCAAAGCAATGATGACGATGAGGAAAGTTGAATACTCCATCTTGGATTAAGAATTTTTGACCAATATACTTTCTAAAACATTAGCGACATCTTCGCACTTATCAGTTGCTGTCTCCAAGCCACTCAATACTTCCTTTTGCTTCATCAATACCAAGGCGTTATCTTGTTCAGCAAACAACCGAGCAATGGCTTCATCAAAAATATCATCTGCATGATTTTCCAGAGAATTGATCCGAACTATAGCATCTCTAACACGCTGCGCATTGCGCATGTTGCGCAAATCGCAGATAGCCGAATCAATTTCCATCACCTGCTTCAATAACACCTCACTCATCAATTCCATGGACTTGCTGAACTCGGTCACCCCATACAATTGAACACGTGAAGCGCAACCATGAATGTAATCGGCGACATCATCAATACTGGTGGCCAAAGCATGGATATCTTCACGATCAAAAGGCGTGATAAAATTGTCAGCCAATTCTAAAAAGATCTGATGAGTGATCTCATCTCCTTTGTGCTCGAAATCCCTAATCTCGCGAATGATATTGCCCAATTCATTCTTGTCTGACGTCAAAAATAATTGATTAAATCTCTTGGATTGCTCCACTAGATTGGCTGTATCTTTTGCAAACAGGTCAAAGAATAATGCATTCTTAGAAACCATAAAAGAGAAAAGTGAACTCAATTTCATTATATCTGTTTTTTACAAAAGAAAGCTCAATATGTTACAGCTACGTTAAGGAAAGATTGTTTTTAGCGCAATTCAATTGCATTGACAAGAAAACTAACCCATGCATGCATTCAAGCGCGTTTATGGCGAAAAACACTTCTTCTATTTGTTAAAATGCAATGAACGCCTCAGGATGGATTATAATCATTGCTCAAACGAATTCATAAAACTTCCATAACATTCAATTCATATCCGAGAACGGAATTTGCATTTGATGAATGTTGCACAATTACAGAATGAGTCCTTTGCCCTTTTGGCTAACCTATCCAAATCGATAGGCCACCCAACAAGACTTCAAATTTTGAAGTCACTATGTGATCACGGTGGAACCATTGAAGGAGAAATTGTGGCAATACCCAATACGGCGCCCTCGACTGTTATTCAACATTTGAGAGAATTAAAAAGAGCTGGATTGATTAAGGGAAGGATTTTCGGTGCTCAATGTAAATACAGTTTGAATGACGAAACACTCGTTGTCTTTAAAAATTTATGGGAAGAAATTATTCTTCCACTCCAATCAAACACCAAATAATAACTCGTTCGTTACATTATTTCTGAATAGGATACCTCAGAATTGACTTTTCAGATGTATACCGTTAACGTCATTTTCACAGACGCTTTTGTCTCAACAGCATCGCTTTCTCAATAAGGCAATTTTCACAAAGAAACTACGTAAAAAAAAAGGAAGTCTAACTTTCCCTTGGCATCTTTTCAATGTCCAACATCATAAATCCATCTATCGCATTATTGAAAAGAGGATCTCTATTAAAAGCTATTATTTTGGCATTTTGAGCCAGATATTTCTTGTATAAAATTGGCATAGACAACCCCATTGGTTCAATTTGACCAATCAATTTATCCATTTGCTTAATTTCTTTCTTTACCGTTAGCAACAAGGCTTCCCGATCAATGATGTCTTCCATAACAATCCTGTTTCGCGGTTTTACATATTGAGCCAATTCCTTGTCGCCGTATTCCTCCAACAAAAATTGTATCATCAATTCTTTGGAAAGTCTTTGGTACTGATCGCTCATACTTACTGGACCAATGATGTACTTCACATCTTTAAAATGATCCATAAAAATGGTAATCCCTTGCCATAACAAGAACAATGGCCAACGTTGACGTTGGTACTTTGAGACAACAAATGATCTACCCAATTCAATACTCCGGCGCAGGTATGGCTTGAATTCATTCTTCATCTTAAACAAGGAGTTCGTATAAAAACCCTTCTTGCCATAGAGTTCAATAATCTCAGAACCCAAACCTATGCGATAAGCACCTGCCAATTCTTGGTTCTCTTTGTGCCAAAGAATGAGATGATAATAGTAAAAATCATACTCATCCAAATCCAAGGACTTACCGGTCCCTTCGCCTACTTCCCTGAAAGTTATTTCCCGTTGTCGACCTACTTCATGCAATAAGTTTGGTATTCGGTGCGCCTTCACGGCATAACAAGCAAATCCAGACTGATCCAACAACATTGCATCTTCTATTTGTTCTATTTCCCTCAAAACATCCTGTCTAAATGCGGGATATCCGACTTCTTCACTTTTTGCATTTACCTTAAACCACAAACGAGGGGCAAAAAAACTGCGACGGACATCAAATTGATAACTCAAAGCATATACTTTGGATCTGAAAAATCGATTGAGTTGAGCAACATCATCAATGACTGACCAATCTTTATGTAAAATAGGACGACCTATTTCAACCACCAATTCTTTGTTTCTTTTTCGCAACAATTCTGCGGGTAAGGCAGCCGTTCGCAATTGGGGATGAATTTTTCCCAACAAGTGAAACAGATAAGAATTGTCTCCATAAAAATAAATGGGGAGCACAGTTGCTGTTGTCTTTTGAATCAATTTAATCACAGAATCAGCCCATCGTTTATCTACTGGCTGTCTCAACTTTCCTTTGGGTAAGGTTGATACTTCTCCAGCGGGAAAAACAATCAAGCAACCACCACTTTGAATGTGCTCCAAGGATGCCCTTACTCCGCCACGACTATTCTTATTTCCCTCACTTTCAAAAGGGTTTACAGATAAAAAATAATCACTAATTGGCTTAACCTCAGATAAAATAAAATTGGCCATGACCTTGATATCACTGCGTACTTGAAGCAAAATCTTCAAGGCCATCAAACCGTCTAAAGCGCCAAAAGGATGATTACAAACCACCACCAATGGTCCTTCTTTGGGTATTAAATCCAATTGTTCTTTCTTGAATTGTGTGGTTACCTTCAACTGATCAAAAAGACCATCAACAAATTCTTCTCCTCTTTTATCCGATACCTGCGCGTAGAGCTTGTTGATTGCCTTTAATCGCGTAACTTGTTGCACAATCTCCACCAAAGGATTCCTTTCATTGGTCTTTAAAACCTTGGCAAGGGTAGATTTAGGTATCAACTCATCTTTCATATCACGCAGATATCAATTTAAAATCCTTAAATCCTTTCGTTTCAAGAACCTCTAGAACAATTCCGTCAGCCAATCCAAACTTGGGAGCCAACAATTCTTCAATGCCTACCTCATCAGCTATCTGTGTATAAATGTTAAGTGCTGGCACAATAACATCGGCCCGATCTTCTCTTAACTTGTACTTCCGCATCCGTTGTTCTTTAGAACAACGACTCAATTGTTTCTTCAAATTGTTTAGTTCATCCAGAGAGACAAATTCGCGCGATTTCTTTTCCAATATTTTAATAGCGCTATTAATGTTTCCGCCTGTAGCAATGGCCTGGTACTTCATTTTTGGATTGATATTTTGCGATAACCAATCAAAAACCGCCTTAGGTAATTTCTTCTGGTCATTCAAAAGCATTCGCACTGTACCCACCTCAAAAGATTCGGAAGCTTTTTTAGCTCCCCTTTCGATTAATGTCAACTCCGTACTTCCACCACCTACATCTATAAATAAGTAGTGATGCTCCTTGGGCAATTGGTAGTGGCTAAAGTTGCCAAAAATCATCTCAGCCTCTTCACTGCCTGATAAAATTTTAATATCTATTCCTGACACTTTCTTCACTTGCAACAGCACTTCGTCTCTATTCTCTGCGCTGCGCAAAGCACTTGTAGCGCAGGCTCTCACTTCCTCGATACACAACGCCTCAATAATTGCAGCAAATCCTTTGATGGTTAAAGCCAATTGGGTTGCTCGCTCCGATGAAACTTTTCCGTAAGTAAAAACATCTCCCCCAAGGCGAATGGGAACTCGGGTATGCAATAATTTCTCCAACAAAATGCCTTCTTCATTTTGATGCACTTGAGCAACAAACAAACGCACGGCGTTGGACCCAATGTCAATGGCTGCAATTCTCATTTACTGTTTTCCGATTTATCTGTGAGTACTTGATAATAGGCATCCTGGGTATCGAAGGATTTGGATTGAACGACACTGCAAACCAATTGGTTGATGCGTTCTGATTCCAGACAGCGCGCTTTGGCGTTTTGATCGAATTGCAAATTCAACCATTCCCGCAATTCCGCGCGCAACTCTGTGTCAAGAATAGGGGCCAATACCTCTATCCTGAAATCTAAATTTCGCACCATCATGTCAGCACTTCCAATCAACATGCGTTCACGCTTACCGATTCCAAAAACAAAAACCCTGCTGTGCTCGAGGTATCTACCCAATATGCTGCGCATACTGATGTTCTTCTTTTGATTCTCTGAAACGGGCTGGAGTAAGCATACTCCGCGCACTACCAGCTTTACTTCTACCCCATTCTCAGCAGCTTCCAATAACTTTTTGATGATTCCTTCATCTACAAGATTATTGACTTTAATAACAACCAATGCTTTCTTCCCTTTCTTGGCCTCTTTGATCTCTTCACTGATCCAATCCATTAATTTTCTTCGGGTATTGAAAGGAGAAACGACCAAATGTCTGAATTGAGGACGATGGAAATTGGATTCAAAAAAATGAAACAAACTGCGTACCTCTCTTCCCAAATCCAAGTTAGTGGTCAACAATGAAGTATCGGAATAGATGCGTGCTGTTTTTTCATGAAAATTACCCGTTCCAACATGGGTAATGCGCACAGTCCTACCATTGATTTTGCGACTAATTTGGAAAACCTTACAGTGAACTTTCAAGCCTGGGATACCAGGAATCACTTTCACTCCAGCCTCTTGCAGCATTTTGGTGATTTCCAAATTGTGGGCTTCATCAAAACGAGCCTGAACCTCAACCAGAGCGATCACTTTCTTACCATTCTTTGCAGCATTAATCAATGCGTGCAAAATGTGAGAATCATGGGCAATGCGATACATTGAAATGCGTATGGTGCGGACTTGAGGATCAATGGCAGCGGCCCTTAGCAAATCCAAAATGTGAGAGAAGCGCTGGTAGGGAAACTGCAGAAGGACATCCTTTTTATTGAAGGTATCCAATATGTTGATGGACTTTTTAAATGCCGGATGAGATAGACTCTTCAGCTTGGGATAGACCCAGTCCGGATTTCCAAAGTCTGGAAAGCTCAAAAGGTCTTTCTTATTGTGGTAACGACCTCCAGGAATAATATTCTGAGGGTTCTTTATTTTTGTCTTATTCAGTAACAAATGCAGCAAATCCTCTGGGATCTCATGATCAAAATTGATTCGCACATAGTCCCCTTTACTCCGCTGTTGGATACTCTTGGATATTTTATCAAAAACACTTTTGGAGAAATCATTCTCAATCTCATACTCCGCATCGCGCACTACTTTAACATCATACGCTTTTACTGATGCTATGGAATAAATGGAAAATATTTTCTTCAAGTTATAGCGAATGACATCTTCAAGAAACATCACATGCTTTTCTCCATTCTCAGCGGGTAACACTACCCATCTCCCAATGGAATCTGGAACTTCAATCAACGCAAATACCTTTCTTGCTTTGTCTTTTAACACTACATCCACCACCAGATACAATGCATTGTCTTTGAGCGGGGGAAGTGGCATGGTGGAAGACATCAAAATGGGGATAATGTGGTGTCGGATTTCATCATCAAAATAATGATCCACATACAACTTCTGAGAGGTCGACAATTGACGTTCATTCTTAAAATGAACACCTACTTTGGCCAAGGCTTTTTTGGTGTTTTCAAAAATTCGATCGAACTCCCATTGCAGTTCCATCACCCTATCATGGATAACATCCAATGGATTGCCCTTTTTTCCTCTTAATGCTTTGAGCTCACGATTCAAAGATGCAATTCGTACCTTAAAAAATTCATCCAAATTACTTGAAAAAATGCCCAAGAAATGAACCCTTGACACCAATGGATTCTTCACATCCGATGCTTCAAACAATACTCTCTCGTTAAACTGAAGCCATGATAACTCTCTTTGAACACTTATAACCCTTTTCTCCATAGCTCTCAAAGATGATTTCAATACCTTGATAATGTGTTAAGACAATGCTATCATTTCACAGAAACACTGGATTTTATCCATGAATACTCTGCAAAATCGGTCTTCACCAAATATTTGCCCGAAGCCCATTTTTGAACATCCACAACAGTCCGTCCATTGACGAATTCAGCAAACAAAACCCGCCCTTTAATATCAAAAATCGACACTTTCCCAGTGGCAACAATATTCAGAAAATCAGATGTCGGATTGGGATAAACTGAAAATGGGACACTTTGCTCTTCAATCATCTGAACAATTTCGCCTGCGCAATTGCAATCTGATTGAATTTGGTCATTTACTGTTAAAGAATCCCCATCATCGCACGGTGAAAGGGGAAGGATACAATCGCCATTGTCTGTATTGGCTGAAATATCAAAATTACATGCTGCACTATCGGTACAACCCAATACCTCCACCCATGGATTCATCTCCCACTGAATGAACTCTTCAAAAACAGTGGTATCGATAATATTTCCATAAAGGTCAGTTGCACTTGTTGTACTCAATAACAAATCGGTTTGATTAAGATTGTTGTCATTGATTAGAAAAGCCCATTCATAATTCAACGTATCCAACCACTGCTGACTCAATGGGGTAAGGTCCATGGGTGCTGGCAAAAGAATAATCGGAGCTATGGCATTGGACATTGGCTCATCAAACTGAGTCTGAACAAGCCATGTGCCGCCTGCATTGCTTTCATTCAATGTAGTGGTGTTGAGACTCCAACTGGTCAAAGTTGGCGCTTTGGTATCAATGATGGTAGCCCACAAGACGGTATCCAGAATGACCATCTCGTTTCCTGCCATATCTTGAAAACCTTGAAGGACGAATGAAGGGGATTGAAATTCTTCATTCAAATCCAACATTTGAAAAGTCATTTGTATGGTTGCCGATTCCTCACCTTGAAGCATTGCAGTAACATTGGACAGAGACGAGGAATTGCTTGATGTGGTTGGAGCATTGCTCTGAACGGGCTCACTAAAATCGAATTGCATTTCAAATGCATTAGAGGCCACAACAGACTCATTGATTACGCTCAAGTTGGTATTGAAACTGATTACTGATGGATTCTCAGTGTCGATAACAAAAATGTCATTGCCGTACTTGATTCGCTGAATTACCCCATCAACATTGGCAGCTCCCATGATTTTAATGTCAATATTGTCAACTACATGGTTGTTATCTTGTACAACAAAACGCCAACGATAGATGCTGTCATTGATCCAATTGACATCCACATAAGTTAGATCTGAGGACAAATCACCATTAACAAAATCCAAATTTGGGCCCCAATTGGTGGACATGGGTTGATCAAAATGAGCAACAATATCCAAGGTGTCCTGGCATAAAAAGTCATTGACAAAAGCTGGACATTCTAAAACCAAAATTTTGGGCAAGGTATCTGACCATAAACCATCTGCTTTGGCCACAGCATCGGCGGCTACCTCCATACCAATGAATCTTCCTGCGATGTCATCCATGGGAGGATGGATTCCACCCCAAATGCGCGATAGACTGCACTGATCACTGGCGTCCTGATAGGTTGCCCATTGCAATTCGACATTCATGCTAGGCCCCTCTTCAAAAACCAAATACTGGTTCATGGGTGCGTCAAATGTACCCATACCACCGGGAAAGTATTGACTACCGGTGATGGCCGTCATAACATCTGCGGACGCCCTGGAATAAGTGGAATGACCTGAGACATAACCAGCAAAAGGGGGAGTAACAAAAGTAGGTCGTTGATAAGGATACCACTTCTCAGCCAAAATCCAACCCACACCAGCCATATCAACATTTGGGTCACTGATGAGCTCTGGACCATTCCAAGAATAAACCTTTACTTTGTTTACATTTTCATTGTCTGCACCCGCCAATGGATCACCCGCTTGAACCAATTCCGAAAATCCAGGAATCAATGGAAATCCATCAGGATGATAATTGGGTAAAGCGGCATCAGAGGATTGACCTCTTTCCGCCATATATCGAATGGCAGAAATGGGACGAGTACCATCATAGAAACCTTTGATTCCCCATGCGGATATGGCAGCATCGTGGACCGCTCCTCCCAAGGTAAGATAAGCCCTTACACAAAACTCGGTTTCATCTAACACTTCAATACCTTCCCATAAGAAGGTGCCATTCATTTCATCAATAACATAATTCAAAATCTTAAACCAATGACCTGGAGGTGTTTCAGAACTTGGACCATCCGCCCAGAATTCTGCCAATACCCTTGTGTAATCTCCACGGTAAACCAACTGTTCTTCATAGGGCAAACCTGTGATGGGATTAACCTCATGTCCTGTTCCATTGTCACCACCATTTTCAAAATCATAAAAGTCCAATTGCTCAGAGAATGTTTGTGGCAGGGTGGCATTACCAATGCTCTTAGGAGAGATATCTATCATCTCTTGATCACTTGGATCCAAATGCCCTCCCCATTTCGCGACCAATGCAAAATTCCATTTGTAGAGATCGTTGACTCCCTCTCCTGTCTCACCCAAATGTGGAAAGGGGCCGGGATCATGGTAAACATTCCAATTGTATCCATTCCGTTGTTTGATGGTCAAATCTTGAGCATCCATGGCAAAAGGCTTGACATTACCCCACTCTGGTCCCATAAAAGGTGGTGCTCCTGAAAGTAAGTTTCCATTCTGATCGATAAAAACACTCAAACTCAAAGGCTGCCAACGATTGGGATCAACCATACCGCTGGTCCCTGGCAACGTGGGAAACAAAGATGGATTGAGCGGTGTATAAAATTGATTGGCATAATTCATCAACTGATTGGAGCCATCTCCATTGCCATAGCTGATGATGCGCGCGGCAATATAATTTCCCAAGGCTGCTGGATTTCCGGTTGAATAATCCACAGAAGAGAAATTCATGTCGTATCCCAACTCGCCCATCAATGTTGTCAAATAAGTCAACGTAACAGTGCCCCATCCAGGGGAATTGATGTAGCGGTTTCTGATGATTCGATAAGCGGCGTAGCTCATGGCCATATTTTGCGCCGACAATTTGTCATCAGGCTGAAGAATACCGGAATATGGGCAGGTAAAGCCATTGAAGGTTTTACCCAAAAACAAAGTAGCTGCATCGTCATCATAGGCTGCCCATGCGTCATACATGGCCATTGAAAAATGTTGCAAGTTTCTTGCTGTCATGGGCGGGCGGGCAAAATCATTTCTGATTGCCGTCAACATGGCTTCTGTCCACTGATAAGGAACACTATTTTGCGATGACATTTGCTCCAAGTTCAATACAAAGATTAAACTCAGCAACAAGCATTTGAATGGGATTTTCATATCACTAATTTATGAAAATAACTTCTTCTTCGATAAAACAATGGTCATAAAAAAAGCGCCTTGCGGCGCTTTCAATTATCTCACTTTGAATGTCTTTTTGAAAAGCCTAACCAAGTTGTCTTTTTCCCAAGGGAAAAGTTCTACTTTCATTGTTTTTGACTTTCCACTTCCATCTACAAAAGTCTTTGATTTTACTTCAGACTTTCTTCCCATGTGTCCATAGGCAGCGGTCTCTCTGTAAATGGGCGTTCGCAACTTAAAACGTTGCTCTATTTGATATGGGCGCAAGCTACATTCTTTCATTTTCAGAATGGCATTGGCCAATTCGCCATCCGTCATTTTCACTTTTGACGTTCCATATGTATTGACATATAAACCAACAGGATCCGCAACACCGATGGCATAGGCTACCTGCACCAACGCTTCATCGCAAACACCGGCAGACACCAAATTGCGTGCAATGTGCCTAGTAGCATAAGCAGCACTTCTATCCACCTTACTTGGATCCTTTCCAGAAAATGCACCACCACCATGTGCTCCTTTTCCTCCGTATGTATCTACAATAATTTTTCTCCCTGTTAATCCTGTATCACCATGTGGACCACCAATAACGAATTTACCAGTAGGGTTAACATGCAACGCATATTGGGACTTAAACAACTTCTGAACGCGGGCAGGACATTGTTTCATCACACGAGGAATCAAAATGTCTTGAACATCCTTTTTGATTTTGGCCAACATCTTTTTGTCATCCTTGTCAAAATCGTCGTGCTGGGTAGAGATGACAATGGCTGTTATGCCTAGGGCCTTGTGGTCATCGGAATATTCAATGGTCACCTGACTTTTGGCATCCGGACGCAAATACTTCATCAACTTGCCTTCTTTGCGAATTACGGCCAATTCTCTTAGTAGCATGTGCGCCAATTCCAATGGAAGAGGCATAAAATTATCTGTTTCATTGGAGGCGTAGCCGAACATCATTCCTTGGTCGCCTGCTCCTTGATCCTCCTTCTTGGTGCGCTCTACACCTTGATTGATATCTGGTGATTGCTCGTGGATGGCTGATAATACTCCACAAGAGTTGGACTCAAACATGTACTCACTTTTGGTGTAACCAATCTCTTTGATCACATCTCTGGTGATACTTTGAACATCCAAATAAGTCTTGGATTTTACTTCACCAGCCAAAATCACTTGACCTGTGGTGACCAAAGTCTCGCATGCCACTTTAGATTGTGCGTCAAAAGCTAAAAAGTGATCAATCAGTGCGTCCGATATTTGGTCGGCCACTTTATCTGGATGTCCTTCTGAAACGGACTCTGAAGTAAAGAAATATGACATTTTAATTGATTTAGTATTTACAAATATAATTAAGGTTTTGAAGCAATTGTTTTCGGTAATAAAATTTTAATTCCACCCTCCGCCAGATTTGTGGACAATGGTGTAAACCCGATGAATTCACCAACACAATCAGTGGGCCAGCGGCTTCTATTCAATCGACCATAAACGACAAAGAAAAATCTTTTCATCGAACTATCACCTCGTCTATGAACAACCAACTGGGTTCACCTGGAGCGTCATGCCAATCTGGACATTTCCCTATTGATTTTGCCGCCACTTTGATGTAACGCCCCATAAAGAAACCGTATGGAGTTGTATCTTCTGCCAACACTTTTGAAAATACAGGAAACTCACCTGATTCATTGGCTTGGGTTCGCTTCCCTACTTCATCTGTTTTCAACAGCTGCCAATTGTTTTTATCGATGGATGTGTAATAGGATACTGACTCAGGACGGAAAATCCAGGCGTTGGCATAATGAAACCAGCGCGTCGTCAATTCACTGATGCTCTCTACCTTACCCAAATCAATGATCATTTCCATGTCTCTGCCTTGCGCAGCCTGCCAATTGCCATCTCTGAAATTATCGCTACCCAAACAGCCATTGACCAATCCCTTGGAACCACCACCCAAATAAGCATTGCTTGGCATATAGTTCAATTCAATTTCCTTTCCCAATGCCAAATGATTGGCGTAAATCTTGGTCTCCCATTTCGTCTGCTCACTTCCTTGGGATTTCATTCCTACCTTCAAATTGACTTTCTCTCCCCTTCTAATTTCTATGGGCTCATTGATCTCCAAAACTTCCTTCACCTCGTCAATGGAATTGGAATCAAAAAGGGTTGTTGTATAAAACAACGTTAAGTCCTCTTGTTGTTTCTGAACATCCACCCACAATACTTCCCCGTCGATACCGGATACAAATTGAACTGGCGTGGTCATAAAACCATATTTCACTTTGCGCTTATCCAACATTGGAAAATGACGCTTTAATCGATTCTGAAATTCCAAAGCATCTCGCTCCTTGGGATAGGACCATAGAACTTCTGACAAGGCGATGAGTCTTGGAAAAATTTTACTCGTAACTTCTGCTTCAGGAGCGCGCTCTGTCCACATGTTGCCTTCTGCTCCTAAAATGTAGGATTGCTTATCCATAGGAAGATCAGCGGGAATGGGGTCAAACTCATACACTTTCTTGGTATCGATGCCATCCAATCCATAATCCAAATAACAATGACTGGTTGGAGACATCACAACTGAGTGATTGTGCATGGCTGCATCAAATCCACCCTGAATACCTCGCCATGATTGTATCACTGCACCGGAGGGAATTCCGCCCTCCAAAATTTCATCCCAACCGATAACATCTTTTCCCTTTGTTTTTAAATAACTGGCCATTTGTTCAATCAACCACGTTTGCAACTCTGCTTCGTTTTTCAAATGATGGTCCTTGATTCTCTTTTGGCATTTATCACAATTTTCCCAGCGAACCTTGGGCGCTTCATCGCCGCCGATATGAATATATGGACTAGGAAAAAGTGCAGAAACCTCATCCATAACATCCTTTAAAAATTGAAGGGTTTGATCATTGCCCGCACAATAAATATCCTTAAAAACACCCCATTCTGTCTCAACAGGAATTTGTTTTCCTGTACAACTCAACCATGGATAAGAAGCGATGGCGGCAACACTATGACCAGGCAGCTCTATCTCAGGAATCACCATAATGTGTAGCTTGTTGGCAAATTGTACAATCTCCCTAATTTCATCTTGCGTATAGTAACCACCGTAAGATTGACCATTGACATTGCGATAGGCTCCAACTTTGGTCAATTCTGGATATTTCTTAATCTCAATTCGCCAACCCTGATCCTCTGTTAAATGCCAATGAAAAACATTCAACTTGTATAAGGCCATGGTGCTCAATGTTTCTTTGATTTTATCTACACTCATAAAATGTCGTCCGCAATCCAAGAGCAGTCCACGGTGTTTAAAGTGAGGTTCATCTTCAATCACCCAAGCGTCCAAAGAAAAACCAATATCTTCTAATCCTTTTTTCAAAGGTGTCATTTGTACCAAAGAAAAAACCCCGTGCAACAAACCCTCAGGAGAAGTTGCAGTGACTTTCGCATTGTACTTGTCAATCTCCAACTTATACGCCTCTGTTGTCATCATCGATTTGGCCTTTGACAACAACACTCCTTTCACTTCGTCCTTACCATTCCAAATATTTACTTTGGGCTGAAAATCACGGTGAATGCGTATTTGTTGCGCCAATATCTCGGCCTCATTCAAGAATTCCTGCTCGGTCCAAATCGCCCATTGTCCATCTAACAATTCCAATTGATCCTTCACAGGAACATACTGCTTGATAGGCATGGGGATGATTTGGGCTTGCGCAACCAAACCAAGAAAAACAAAAACTGCAATGATGTTAATGCGTCTCATTTTGATAAAATTTGTCAAGTGGATTATCTTTTTGCAATGGAATAAAAACACCCATTACGCCAAGGTATCGATACTTGCCTTCACCGAGCACAATGGTTTGTGTGGTAAAAAAAAAGTAATCGCGTGATTGTAATAATTTGCTCAATGC
This sequence comes from Flavobacteriales bacterium, assembly GCA_947442505.1. Lineage (GTDB taxonomy): Bacteria > Bacteroidota > Bacteroidia > Flavobacteriales_D > Sanyastnellaceae > CAMCTV01. Next base: position 42,531 of record CANEVR010000012.1, read on the forward strand.
TTGAAACATAAAATCCTTTTGAATTTTCACGACATCCAACATCACGGGATCGCTGGAAATCTTCTCAGATTGGACATTGATTTTTTCTTGAGCGAGCTGCAAAAAATCTGACTCAGTAGGCTTGGTAAACCTGGCCAAGACTAACAAAGCCATTAAAAAAAAGAAAGTCAAAAAAATCCATTTCTTCATAAAGAGTAGTATTTTGATACAACCAATAATCCGGCGGTTTCTGTTCGTAATCGTGCGTTTCCAAGTGCTATGGGCACACCTCCCAAATCCTCCACATCACCAATCTCTTTCCGACTAAAATCACCTTCAGGGCCAATTAAAACATGCGGATGGTCGACTTGAATACTGGTCCAAGGCATTTTCTCCGATTGCTCACAATGCGCTATGAAAACTGGCTTTCCTTTTAATCGATGAAGCACCTCATCCCAAGAATCTATCATGTCAATACTTGGGAGCCATTTTCGTTGACTTTGCTTCATGGCTGAGACCGCTATCCTAATCAATCGTTCGATTGAATACTTGACTTTCTCTGAATGTTGCGTTGTCATTAAGTTCAAACTATGCAATCCCATTTCAACACACTTTTCAAGCATCCATTCAATACGGTCTGTTTGTTGTGTCATTGGGATGTACAAATGCACTCCACTTTCTCTTTCATGAAACGAAATAGATGTAGAAACCTCCAGTACAGGCTTTTTATCCTGTAAATGAAAAACGCAATGCTGCGCATTTCCTTTGCCATCGATGAGACAAATGGTTTCACCTGACTTGACCCTCAAGGCCTTGATGTGGCGCCATTCGTCATCGGACAGGGCATCGGGACCCATGCTTACCAGTTGAGGGACGTAAAAACAATGCATGGCACAATTTACAAAACATATTTAATCAATTGCTGAAATAACAAATTTGATGCATCTTGCAGCATGCGTCTACTGATCAAAAACATCCAAGAACTTTTTAGTACTTTCGAAATAAACCCAGGTACCATCGCAGGCAGGGACATGAATGACTGTCCCAGCATCAAAAACGCTTGGATGGCCATTGAAGACGGTAAAATTGTCGATTATGGCGAGATGGCAGACTGGCCAGGGATTTCTGATTGGGCAAACCTTGAGATCATTGATGCCGATGGAAAGATGGTTCTTCCTTGTTGGTGTGATTCGCATACACATACCGTATTTGCCCAATCGCGGGCATTGGAATTTGAGGATAAAATCAATGGATTGAGTTATGAAGCCATTGCGCAACGCGGCGGCGGGATATTGAACTCCGCAAGATCTATGTCTACCATTGGTGAGGAACGTTTGTATGAAGAAGCGCTATTGCGCATTCAAACCATGGTGCGCAACGGTACCGGTGCGTTGGAAATCAAGACTGGATATGGGTTGGATGTTGACAATGAGCTCAAGATGTTGCGCATCATTCAGCGATTAAAATCAAACTGTTCCATTCCTATAAAATGCACTTTGCTCTTGGGCCATGCTCTACCTGATGCATACAAAGGGCTGAAAGATGAATACATGAGCATGCTGTTAACGGATTTATTGCCGCAAGCATTGGCCATTGGCTTTGATTTCATGGACATCTTTTGTGAGCGGGACTACTTTCAACTCCATCATTTGGAACAATTGCTTGTGGCAGCGCAGACGAATGGCAAACCAGCCAAAATCCACGTCAACCAATTTTATAGCATAGGAGGAGTTTCCATGGGATTAAAGTATAACGCGCTAAGTTTGGATCACATGGAAGTGATTTCAGAAGTTGATTGGGATGCGTTAAAAAAAGATCCTACCATCGTCACAGGATTACCCGGGTGCTCTTTGTTTACCAGAATTCCATACACCCCAATGCGCGATTTGATGGACAATAATATTCCTGTTGCATTGGCAACAGATTTCAACCCTGGCTCCGCTCCCAATGGAAACATGAATTTGATCAATAGTTTGGCCTGCATACAAATGCAAATGAAGCCCTATGAGGTTTTGAATGCAAGCACGCAAAATGGCGCAGCTGCTATGCAGTTAGACGAATCAGTGGGCAGCATTACCCGAGGAAAAACAGCCAATTTCATCATTACTCAACCGCTAGAAAGACTAAGCGAATTGTTCTATTATTTTGGAGAAGATAAAATTGAACAGGTGTATATAAAAGGAAACCCAATCCGATAAGATTGGGTTTCACTATTCTATTTCAAGAAATATCCTATCAAATCTTAACAATCTTAAACTCCGTCCTGCGATTGGCTTGGTGTTGTTCTTCAGTACAAGGAATGACATTCTTGCCTTCACATTCACACTGGTTTACCAAGTTCATCTCACCATATCCACGACCATTGATTCTGGATGGGTTTGTAATTTTCGCCTTGATATAGTCCGCCGAAGATTTAGCACGTTTGTCTGAAAGTTTGCTATTGGACTCAATGCTTCCGCGGCAATCCGTATGTGAACCCAATTCAATCTGCATGGTTGGATTCTCATTCATAATGGCTACAATTTTATCCAATTCTATTGCAGCGTCTGGACGTATGATGGCTTTTCCTAGGTCAAAGTAGATGGGCTTGATATCAATCAATTTACCCAAATCTTGCCCCACCTCCAATTTCTCCAATTGAACATTGCATTTGTTATTGATGAGATACTCACCTTCGCGATCGATTAATTGTGAGTAGTTACATGTTTGTGGCAAATACCCATTCTTGGAAAATTGAAACAAATAATTCACTTTCTGATTCCAATCCAAATCACTCAACTCCTTCTCAAACTCTCCCAACGCATCCGTATTCAATACTGTTTTTTGATGGGTAACAACGTTCTCCATTTCCACTTTTACATCGCTCAATTTGCGCCCGGTTACAGCTTCTGTAATGACCCCTTTCAATAACACCTCAGGTATTTTCTCCAATTCCAATGCAATCACCGATTCATGCTCCATTGGCTTCAAATTCTTATCTATTTTCATTGAGCGGTGAACAGGATAGTTGCACTCAATGACAACGTTCTCTAAATCATTTGCGTTGATGGTCGCCATTCCCAAACTGTCTGTTGTGATCGTGGTTGCTTTACCATTCTTATCTGTAATCGTTAGGTTGGCCAAATCCAAAGCCATTCCCAAATTGTTGGTTACAGCGAATTTGATCTCTTTATCAAACTGCCATGGTTTCAAAATATTGACGACGTATAAATCATCACTTCCTTTTCCGCCATTTCTGTTGGATGAAAAGAAACCTTTTTTGGTGTCTGAGGAAAGTACAAATCCAAAATCATCCAGATTGGTATTCACAGGCGATCCCATGTTTAAAACATGCCAATGGTTATCACCCTTTTGTTTAGCTACATAACTGTCCAATCCACCCAAGCCCAAGTGACCATTGGATGCAAAAAACAATTGACCGTTCTCGTGAATGAATGGGAACATCTCATTGCCTTCTGTATTGATGTCATTGCCCAAATTCATGGGCTTTCCCCAAGTACCGTCTGCATTTCTCTTTGCAAAATATACATCTGTACCACCAAATCCACCTGGCATATCAGAAACAAAATAGACTACATCTCCAGACAAATTGAGCGATGCATGACCTACAGAAAAATTGGCGCTATTAAAGGGCAATGCCATAGGTTCCGACCACTCATTGTTGTCTTTTCTCACCTCAAACAATTCCAAGCAAGTATATCCATGTGTATCTCTTTCCTTGTAATTGTTTCTGGTAAACATCGCAATGTTTCCATTTCCATTGAAGGAAATGGGACCTTCATGAAATTTACCTTTCATAACGTCTGCAAAGGCCCTAATATTCATGACTTCATCATTGGGTCCCAAGTCACCCGCGTATAGCTCCAAGAAAGGCAATCCATTCCAATTCCATTTTCTTTCCACGGATTCAACGCCCTGTCTTGATGAAGCAAACACCAACTGATTTCCAACCATAACTGGGGCAAAGTCTTGGTCTGCTGTGTTCATGGACAATGATTTCACAACATATCTTCCATCATCTTTTTGATAGGATGGCAACTGATCGTATTTATCCAAGGACCTTGTCAAACGAGAGTCATTGGTCAATTTTTTGCTTGCTTTTTGCAACCAAGTATAGGATTCCTCGTACTTCTTGTTCACCTTTAGACACTGTGCATAATGATAGAAATCCTCACCAGATGCATCTGATCGGTTGGCAATCTCCTTCCAAATTTTTTCTGAATCCTTGAAGGCCTCTGTTTGATAATAACTCCAAGCCAATTTTCGGAGCATTTCAGAAGACTTCTCATCAACCTTTAGGTAATTGTTGATGGCCAAGTGATAAGAGAATGACTCATAACATTTATTGCCCTTCTTCTCCCATTTGGATTGAGCACTGGATTGTATGGCGATGGTGCCAAAAATCAATAATAGTATTCCTGTAATATTTCTCATCTGGGTGGAGTTTAAAAGTAACGTGGCGATTTAATTTTTGCCACTTGCTTATAAGTAAGCTCATAGCGAAGCACAACTTCATGACTGCCTGAACGACCAGCATGCTGACCAAAGGCATAGGACCAATCGTAGGCATAACCCACTTGCAAATTCTCGTTGAAATTAAAGCCTATCAAAGCACCCAATGCATCTCCACTTCTTGAAGACACACCAGTCCAAAATTTGTCATTAAAAACAAACATCGCGGTTGCATCCAATTGAACAGGAGCGCCAGGAACAGTTTTCATCAATACAGAAGGTTTGAACATGACCTGCTTGGTCATTGGCAAAATAGCACCTGCCGTCGCATAATAGTGACGCTTGGATTGCAGCAACTCAAGCCCATTATCTTGCGCCGACAAAAATTTGGTTTCTAAAATTCGAGGTGAGGATAAGCCAAAATACCATTTTTGATTTTGAAGATAGATACCTGCGCCAAAATTGGGGGTTAACTTACTTGCTGCATTACCCAAGAAGGAAGCATCATTCACCTCATACAAATTCAAATCTGATAGATTTGCGTTCACGCTCTGGAAACCTCCATTGATACCCAATGACATGGTGGTATTCTCATTCAACTTGGCAATGTAGGCTCCAGCTAGGGAGAACATGGAAGAGCGAATGGGACCGATGCGATCACCGTTGTAATTTAAACCAACACCTAATTTACCGTTTAAAATGGGCGAATTCATCCCAAAAGACTGGGTGGTTGGTGCTCCATCAAAACCGGCCCATTGAGAACGGTGCAAAGCAACAAAAGACATGCATCCTCGGCTGCCAGCATAGGCAGGATTCATCTCCAAGGTATTGAACATATAATGGGTATACAAAGCCTCTTGCTGTGCAGATGCTGACACAACAAAAAGAGCTAAAATGGGTATTAAAAATAATTTTTTCATGATTCAATCCTTTTATCGTTTGATGTAGATATATCCTTGTTTGGCAGTTGCATTTCTCTCAGACTTGAAGACGAAGAAATAAGTACCTTCTGGTAAAGTTGATCCACCTATTGTTCCAGACTCACTGCACTCACCACTCCAAGAATTGTCGTATGGCTCCGCACTATACACTTGATTTCCCCATCGGTTAAAGATGACAACGGTGTTGTTGGGGTAATTTTCGATTCCAGGTATCACCCAGCTGTCATTGACGCCATCACCATTTGGAGAGAATCCTTCTGGGATTTCAAGGTCAGGAATACAGTTGTTGAAGTCAATGTAATCAGGTATTCCGTTTTTGTTACAATCACTCAATGTTGGTGAGCAAAGCTCTGACATTCCAGACTCCTCTGCATCTGTCAAACCATCGCCATCACTATCCTCATCCAAGTGATTGAATATTCCGTCCCCATCAATATCCGATGTCGTTGTCTCAATGTAATCAGGGATTCCATCCAAATCACTATCAACTGGAGTAACTTCAAAATAAACGGTCGCAGTGTCGCACATGCCAAAACTGTTGCATACGCTGTAAGTCATAGAATCCAAACCGCAATAACTCCAATCTGGTTGATAAGAAATCAAACTGGTATCCAAATCTACGCGACCGAAATCAGTTGAGTCGATAATGGTAACGGTGAAATTATTATCTCCATACAAAGTGTCATTCAATACAACATCAATGTTGACCAATCCATCATTTGAAGTAATGTAATCATCTACTGCAATTGGAGAAAGTGCATTCACATTGATAGTAACCCAGACAGTGTCACACAAAGATGGGGTTCCATTGTCACACATAATAACCATTATATTGGTTGGAATCTGCCAGCCCAATGCTGTAAAATCAAAGCAATAATCATCCGCAATATTGTCATCTATTGTTCCAAGTCCTTCCATTAATAACCATGATGAAACAGTAACAATATCACCATCTACATCGCTGGCATCCAAACAAATGGTGGTCGTACTATTCAAATCCACAGTCACGATCAAAGACTGCGGAGAAATTACTGGAGCGTCGTTTACAGGAGCAACCTCGATATTTATTAATGCAGTATTGGACAACAAACCTGAAGCATCAGAAACAACATACAATCTGGTAGTTGTTCCAAAATAATTCAATGCTGGGGTAAAACTCAATACGCCATTTGCATCCACTGACCAGTTTCCTTCTGGTCCTGAAGAGGTAGTTTGAAGACCCGCTGCAGATGGATCAATGTCAACCGACGCAATATTCAAATTGTTATCTGCATCTGTGTCATTGGCCACCAGATTCAATTGCATTGTACCTGCATCCTCGTTTATAAACAAAGAGTCATTGACTGCCAATGGAGAACAATCGTTGTTGTATCCCATTACAAAAGTAACGGTATCAGAAACACAAGCATCAGTCAACTTTCCAATGATCATGTACTCTCCATCACTCAATCCAGAAACACTCGCAACTGCTGCTATTTCTTGATCTTCGTTCACAAAGTAATATGAATTGAATTGATCAAAATTCAATATTTGTACAGTTCCAAGGCCTGCACTGCAGCTAGCATTCTGAATTTGACCGATGAGCAATTCTGCAGCGTTAAGAGAACAAACCCCGCTATCAGTGGCCAATGGATTAAAATCACAAGCCAAAGCGTTTGTACATCCCAATACTTCATTCTCATTACATACTCCATCGTTGTCTGTATCGTTGATGCAAGATCCATCACAATTCAAATACGTTTGCAATGGGTAGGTACAACTCGCGT
>CANEVR010000013.1 GCA_947442505.1 Flavobacteriales bacterium
ACAGGAGCCATAGCAGCAACTGCCATAGGCGCACCCATCACTGGCGTTTTGATGGTGATTTTAAAATCTTTTTGTTCGATTTCCACCTCACTCACTCCACTCTTGGACACGAACTTGATTAAGTCTTGAATTTCTTTGATATTCATTTTAATTTGATTTTATCGGTTCAAATATACTTTAATATTAGGAATTATAGGACCATTTTACCCAAACGGCGCCCCAGGTAAAACCACCACCAAAGGCGGCTAAAATAAGGTTGTCTCCTTTTTTCAATTTCTTTTCCCACTCCCACAGACACAATGGAATGGTACCGGAAGTGGTGTTTCCATAACGTTCAATGTTGACCATCACTTTGTCTGGACCAACACCCATGCGGCGTGCAGTAGCGTCAATGATTCGCAAATTGGCTTGATGGGGAACCAAATAGGCCACGTCATCGGCCGTTAAACCATTCTTCTCCATGATTTCTGCGCTGACATCGGCCATGCTTACCACAGCTGCTTTAAATACGGGTTGCCCATCTTGAAATACAAAATGTTCTTTGGCATCTACCGTTGCGTGGGAGGCGGGCTTCACTGATCCACCAGCCTTTTGATGCAAATAGTGGCGACCATTGCCGTCTGACTTTAATATAAAATCTTTGATCCCTGTTTCATCAACGGATGGCTCTAACATAACAGCGCCGCAACCGTCACCGAAAAGAACACATGTAGTACGATCGGTATAATCCACGATGGAGGACATCTTGTCTGCACCTACCACCACGATACGCTTGTACTTTCCTGTTTCAATGAACTGAGAAGCGGTGGATAAAGCATATAAAAATCCTGAGCAAGCGGCATTGATATCAAAAGCCCAACAATCTTTGGCGCCAATTTTATCGCAAATGATGTTGGCTGTAGCTGGGAATTGATGATCTGGAGTAACCGTGGCACAAATCAACAAATCGATGTCACTGGGTTGCAAATTCTTCTTGGCCAGAAGTCCTTTAACAGCCTCCGCGCCCATGTCACTGGTACCTAAACCTTCGCCTTTCAGGATGTGGCGTTCTGAAATACCTGTTCTTGATTTAATCCACTCATCGTTGGTATCCACCATTTTTTCTAAATCCGCGTTGGTCAATAGATCTGGTGGGACATACCCTTGGATACCTGTAATGGCTGCAGTAATTTTCATTCCGTTAAATTAGCGTTAACAAAGATGAGCGAAGGTAAACACAAAAGCCCTGCGGACAGGGCTCAATGTTTATTTTTATTCACATGCGATGATGAATTCAATACTGAATATCGGATCACAAATAATGAAGAAAAACCAAGAATGCGTAAATCACTCCTGGAAGAACTCCCAAAATCCAAAGCAGTAGGGCTATCAAAATTTTCTCAATATTCCCATTGGACATGAGGGCTACAGCAATAGGCGGAATAAATATACAGAGCAATACAATCAACCAGTCCGGCGCCAAAGGAGCGGCGCCTGCGCGCGACAGCACATTTGTTGGCATTCTGTTCTGAGGGATTCTAATTCTTTGACGATTTTGAGCTGCATCAACATGGGACAATGGCTTGATTTCAACGATTGCTTTTTCCATCACCGGAGCGGCCTTATCCAAGAGAACAGCCGGCATCAGTGTGGTGTCGGGTAAAGAAAGCGATTCGGCCATATCATTTGAAGCAACGTGCTCCGCGCACTCAACGGCATCACCTAGCTCATTTTTGTTTGATGTGGTGTGGGTTGATTTTTTTACCCCATGGAAACCTTTAAAGTCCACATTAAAACCTTTGCTGTACACGCATTTTTGCACCGAGCAAGCATTCCAAAAAAGGGAGAGCACAATCAGACCCAAGTAAATTTTTATTTTATTTCTCATACTTCGAATTTAAACCAAATGATTAAGATAAGAACAAACACAAAAGCCCTGAAAAACAGGGCCAATGTAAATTCAATCTGATTCAAAAAAAACTTATGCGTTTTCTTTTTCCATCACTACTTTACCCTTGTAGTAAAGTTTTCCTTCATGCCAATGGGCATGATGAAATAGGTGAGGTTGACCAGTTGTTGGGCAAGTAGCTACGTTAGGAGCTTCCAACTTGTAGTGTGTACGTCGCTTAGCTTGGCGCGTCTGCGAAATTCGGTGTTTGGGATGTGCCATCGTTTTCCGTTTTTATTCGTCATCTTCTTCCCAGTCTTCGATGTCCTCCAACTGGTCCAAAGGGGTTTCCATTTGTAAATTCTTTAAAGCGATCCATTGGGTATCTGCATCTTCTTCCATTCGGTAATCCTTCATTTTTTTCATGATGCTGGGGTTGCACATTCCTTCTTCATGTGCTCTGCGCATGGGAAGGGAAAGGTGAACCAGCTCAAACAAACGTTGTCGGATATCGACTTGGTGTTCCTGCGGTCCGTAGGTCCAGATATCATCATCTTGATCTTCCGTGTGGTCGCCAAATTTGATGATCCAGTGGTCATTGCCTGTTACTTTCACAGAGACAGGGTCTCCGCAAACATCACAAGGCCAAGTCATTTCACCATTCAAGGATAATGTCATTTCCATCATATTGGATCTTTTGTCCAACACAACCGAAACGACAAAACGACCATTGTCCACTTCTGAATACTCGAATTCTTTAAAGAACGATTCCTCAAGGAGAAATTCAAATTGATGCGATCCCGGCTTTAAACCTACGAAAGGAATGATGAAGGGATGTTTAACACGCATCTTAAATTCTCATTAAGGGGTGCAAATATAGCAATAATCAGACTTATGAACAAAAAAAAGAAAATGACCGATTTTACTTGGGTTTTCACGGTGGAAATTAGGCAACCGCTATGATTTCCTTCGTCATATCAATACCTTAATTAAAGATTCTTGAAACCTATCCCCACTTTGTGGTGCTTGTTTGGCTTGTTGGCCCATTCTGTGTTTTCACAGAACAATGCCGCATTTCAAAATATCGCCTTTGATCAAGGCATTTACAATTATTATACATCTGCACTTTACGGAGAAGGAGTCTCTTTCTTTGATTTCAATGAAGATGGGTGGGATGACTTAACCCTTTGTAACCAAAACAATGAAACCTACATCTATCGAAATACAGAGGGGGTTCTAGAAATTTGGCAGGTCTTAATTGTTCCTCAGGCCAAATCTTGCGTTTGGGCTGACATTGATAACGATGGAGACAATGAGGTAATATTCTCAACTTTAAATCAAGGTCTTTTTTTGTACCAATCCAATCCCCAAGGATATTTTGTATTGGTGCCCAACGCGTTCAATTGGACAGATGTCTTTCCTTCAACGCAAGGATTTTGGCTTTATGGGATGAGCCTTGGCGATGTGAATGGTGATCACCTGCTGGACTTGGTTGTCGCCAATTACAATTATGAGTTTCAAAACTTCTTATTTCTGAACAATGGAAACAATGGATTTGAGCTCTTTCATAACAATAGTTTAAAATATGATTTGAAGTCGAGTTTTCAACCAGCTTTCATTGATCTCAACAAGGATCGCAGAACCGACCTATACATTGCCAATGATTTTGAGCAAGGCAATAATTTTTATTGGAATCAAATGGAAGACCCTGCCATTCCACCCTTGCTTGAAGACGCGGAAAACATGGGTTTAGATATTCACGTCAACTCCATGTGCAACAGTTGGAATGATTACGACAATGATGGTGATTTGGATGTATACGTCAGCAATTTAGAGCCAGGCAACCGGCTCATGCAAAACAACGGGAACAATCATTTTCTAAATATTGCAGAGCAAATCAATGTCGCGGTTCATCGTCAGTGCTGGTCTTCGCTTTGGGTAGATGCTAACAATGACCAATGGACTGACTTATTGGCCTCGTCGGCCAACGCAGATTGGCCTATCAATTATTGGCCGGGAAGTTTATTCATGGGTAACGGCAATGGACTATTCAGTGAGCCAGACACCACCATCTTCGTTAATAGTGCATACAGCGCTTGCAAAGGAGACATCAACCAAGATGGCTTGTACGACATTGCGCTCAATGCGGCCAATGAAGACTTTTTTCAATTGTACCTGAATACCACATCAACAGACCATCACTATATTAAAATTCAACCCAAAGGCACCATTAGCAATCGAAACGGTATTGGTGTACATTACAACTTATACACATCAGACAATCATCAATATGGCTATACTCAAAGCGGAGAGAATTATCTGGGGCAAAATTCTCAGAACTTAATCCTCGGTTTAGGAAATAACACATACATCGACAGTCTAACTCTCATTTGGCCGAGTGGCATCATTGACAAATACTTTGATTTGAGCATTGATCAATTTCACATCTTGTATGAAGGACAAAGTGGATGGGGATTATCATTAAGTGCCGATAAAGTTTGCTCCAATCAAGACACTGTGCTGGCCGTGATGAACTCCGCATTCAGCGCCATCTGGGACAACAATCTGACAGGACAAAATATATGGTTACATCCCGGAAATCACTCAGTATTGATTCAATACAACGGAACAAGCATTGACACAGTATTATTTACCCTTTCCTTGTACAATGATGAAACATCATTAATCACAGTAACAGGAGAACATTGCAACGCATTAGATGGTGCAGTAATCATACAATTCAACAGTGACACGTTGTACTACATGACCAACCTTTCGGACGGACCCCACGTTGCATTGTACAACAACTCCTACGGATGCCCTGTCAATGATACCATTGCCATTCATGCTGAAGATTTCTTTGAACCACTCTTTTCTACTGCACCGGCGGCTTGTCAAAAGGGTTCACTCGGCAGCATTCAAATACCAGAACAGCCTGACGTTTATTATACTAGTGAGCCTACCATTGATCCCAATGGAGTATTGCCTGGAGAATATCAATTGCATTTTTTCAACATCTCGGGATGCATTTTGGATACTGCCATTTTCATTCTTCCTGAACAACAATGGGAAATATCTATTCCAGATACCATTGAAACTTGTCTCCAACAAATCGTTCAACCTGAAGACTGGATTGAAAGCAATTTACCTGTTGTTCTATATGGCAATTGGCCTATTGAGCCAATGACAATGGACAATACCGTGACCATTGTCGTAGAGACAGATCAAGGATGTAGCATCATCGATAGCCTCCATTTCAATGTCACCATTCCTCCTCAATACATTGTAACCCAAGAAACGCAGCCAGATGGCTCATGGATTAATCTACAAGCACAGAACAATGGTGATGTCTATTTTCAAAACAATGGTTCAGAACAAATATTTTGCACCGAAAGTCAATGGATTGAGATTGTTTTGCTTGAAAACAATTGTCAATGGGATGATAGCATTTGGGTTGAAATTGAGCTACCCCAAAACACTACTGAAATAGAAACAAATGAAGCGTGGGTATTGAACCATGGTATATTGTTTAATAAAACAACAAATACACCAAAAGAAATACAACAGATTGTCAATGTTCTTGGTCAAAGAATCTCCTACACACCAATTGGTTTGAATCAGTGGAAAATAGAAACTGGGCAATATCCCATTTTCATCTTCGACGAAAAAAAATGGAGCAAAGTTCATTTACAACAACCATGAGAATCTTTGCCCTGGTGATATGGATGGTGTTGGGATCTGGTATTTATCCAATCCTAGGACAAAACAACCTATTCCAAGATGTAGCCATGCAGCAAGGATTGAACTATCTGTATGGAGTAAGTCAATTTGGCAATGGGATGAGTTTCTATGACTATGATGAAGATGGTTGGGACGATTTAACGCTGAGCAGACCCACTTACGAAACCACCATTTACAAAAATATCGAAGGTAGTTTCTTCCCCGTTGCGCAAATTCCATCTGGACTAGAAACCAAGTCCGTATTGTGGTTTGACATGAACAATGATGGCATGAATGATTTACTAACGTGCTCCAAGGATCAAGGAATTAAGCTATTTAGAAATATTGACAACTGGACATTTGAAAATTACTCCAACGGCATTGATTGGTCGTTTCAACCTCAGTATCAATTGTGGGGAGCTGCCTGCAGTGATATCAATCAAGATGGGCTTTTGGATATTTATATATGCAATTACAATACCAACGTTCCCAATTTGACGTTCATCAATCAGGGTAATTTCAATTTTGTACTAAATACCAATTACTTCTCACCAGATTATTTACGCAATTCGTTTCAAGGTTCATTTATTCCAATCAATGGAGATTCCATACCTGATCTTTACGTAATCAATGATTTTCTTCAAGGAAACAATTGTTATTTATCACAACCTGACGGAGGTTTCGAGGATAGCGCAATAGTAAATGGACTAGCCATACCGTCTGACGCCATGAGCAATTCGTGGTCTGATTTTGACCATGATGGAGACTGGGACATATACATCACCAACCGGTCAACAGGTAATCGACTCATGATTAATGATGGTTCTGGGATATTCAGCAATCAAGCGCAAGAAAGAAATTGCACCATCAATCAATGGTGCTGGTCAGGACTTTGGGTGGATTACGACAACAATGGTTGGGAAGATCTTTGGGTAACCAATGAATTGCCTTGGACCAACTCGGCCAATTTTGGCAACAACTTGCTGACCAATACACTTGGAAACTTTACCACATTAGATCTTGGTGAATTTGCCGAAATTGATGGTTACACCAGCGCCAAAGGAGATTACAACGGGGATGGACGTTATGACATTGCATACCAACCAAAAGAAAACTACAGTTTGCGACTGCTGGAGAATCAAACAGATAACGCAAACAAGTTTATCAAAATCACACTGAATGGCGTTTACTCCAACCAACAAGCCATTGGTAGCATTGTACAATATCACCATGGCGGATTGTTTTCACAAACCACTTTACAAATCGGTGAAAACTATCTTAATCAAAATTCACAGCATCTCATTATAGGCATTGGAGCAGACACTATCATTGACAGCTTGATTATACATTGGCCCAGCGGAATAATAGATAGGCATTACCAATTACAGGAGAATTCGAACTATACATTTATTGAGGCAGAAAACCGAGTTAAATATACCGTTTCAATGGTTGATTCATGTTCTGCAGACAGTGGGTTTTACATTCAATTTCTTCCCCTCTTTAATGTATATACGTTGAATTCCATCACTCAAAATATGGGTGGCAATATTTACTGGGTGCCAAGCGCAGGAAACTGGAATTTTCTGCATGGCGTTTTTCATAGTATTAAAGTTCCCATCACCATTCACATTGACGAGCCTTATGTCCCTTTGGTCAGCATCATAATGCCAACTTGTGCTGACAGTGAGGATGGATTAATTGCTTGGTATACTCCAGATGAAGTTTGGTACAACCATTTGGACTCACTCAATGCTGGGCAACACACCATTGAAATTGATTACGGTCAATGTACCTGGAGGGATACACTCCTCTTGGTGGAACAAGAAGTTCTAATTCTGGACAGTGTGCAAGTTCTGCCTGCGGCATGTGTCTCACTCAACAATGGCAGCCTAACACCCTATTACACCACCAATTCACCCAGTGTAACTTGGGCAATTGGAGATTCCGCCATCAACGGAAATTTGGCCGCAGGATCATACCCCATCAACCTTACATCAGCTGCAGGCTGTCAAATCTCAGACACGATCTATATCCCTCTGCAAATAGAACTACCTTCATTTTCGGGAGACAGTGCTTTTTTCTGCTCATCAGAACATTTGAATTATGAGAGTTTCACAGAACAGTGGTTGTTCAATGAATGGACGCTAACTTCATGGGACATCAACACAACTGAAGACAGCCTCATTATTCATTACATGCACCCCAATGGCTGCACAATGGAACATCCTCTAGAATTGATTTGGATAGAAGAACCCATTCCTATGGTGGATACTGCATACACGATAAACGAAAATTGGGTAGCCTGGAATGTTGCATTAGAAAGCAATTTCGATTTCAATATTTACTGGGAAGATGGAACGGACTTGTGGAACAATATTCACCCTTGCGATGATTCCACCTATTTTGTATTGCAATACCAAAACATATGCGCATGGACCTTCCCCGTAGCCACCCTATGTGTGGTAAATGAAATTGACGAGCACCAAGAGTTGGACATGGAATGGCTATTCTGCTCCAATCAGTTGTCCAATGACATGGGATATTGCGGGGAAATCATCGTTTTCAATTCATTGGGACAAAGTATTTTTTTGGGGTCAACTTCCAACGGTATTTTCCTCACGTCTGCTTCCCAGCCTAGATGGGTCAAAACAAAAGAAAAGATTTATCCTATCCGTTGGTGTCTGAAGGACTAAGTTTCATCGTAATTTTGCACCCTTATGGGTGAAGATTTCAAAACAAAAATCAAAAAGGCCATTTCCGATGCGTTAGCAGAAGACATTGGAAGCGGAGACCATACCAGTTTAGCCACCATCCCGGCGCATCATTTGGGTCAAGCCCGCTTGCTGATTAAGGAGGATGGCATATTGGCTGGTGTGGAAGCAGCCAAAGAAGTGGTTAGACAAGTGGATAAAGATTTGGTTTTTGAGTCTTTACTGGAAG
Organism: Flavobacteriales bacterium; assembly: GCA_947442505.1. Lineage (GTDB taxonomy): Bacteria > Bacteroidota > Bacteroidia > Flavobacteriales_D > Sanyastnellaceae > CAMCTV01. The sequence goes on from CANEVR010000013.1 coordinate 8,528, forward strand.
ATGGAACTGCTGTAAAATTTGGAGACATCGCTTTTGTATTAAAAGGCAAAACACAGAGCATCACCATTGCCGAGCGATTGTTGCTCAACATCATGCAACGGATGAGCGGTATTGCCACACATACGAACCGCATACAATCCAAAATAGCCCATACCCATTGTAGACTATTGGATACCAGAAAAACCACTCCAAATTTCCGTGTATTTGAAAAATGGGCGGTAGCCATTGGAGGCGGAGAAAACCATCGATTTGGTTTGTATGATATGATTCTCATCAAAGACAATCATGTTGACTTTGCTGGCGGAATGAAACAGGCCATTGCCAATACTTTAGAATATTGTCATAAAAATCAACTTGAAATCCCCATTGAAATTGAAGCCCGCAATATGGAAGATGTGAAAATCATCGTAGAAAGTGGCGTAGCGTTTAGGATACTATTGGACAATTTCACACCTGAAAAAATCAAGGAAGCTGTGCATTGGATTGATGGACGTGTGCTCACTGAAGCATCAGGAGGCATCACAGAAGACAATGTAGTAGCCTATGCTGAGGCAGGGGTTGATTTCATTTCTATGGGCGCGCTAACGCACCAAATACATGCGTTGGATTTTAGCTTAAAATCTTTTTAAGATGGTATCCGAAAAGAAAGAGCGGTACAATCTTCGCTTGAGAAAAGCACTTGAACGCCGATTGAATGGCGTTGTATGGCCTGGTGTCGAAGGTTTGTCGTTGCTTTTGGTGGGACGTTTTTTCATTGAGTCTGTCACAAAAGGAAGCATCACAACACGTGCAGCTGCCATTTCTTTTCGCTTATTCCTGGCCTTCTTCCCTGCCATCATCCTTTTGCTATCACTGATTCCTTATATCCCCATTCCCAACTTCCAAAAAGAATTGATGGACAACATTCATCAATTTTTTCCAGGCGATACTTTCTCATTGGTGGAAGATACCTTGAACGATTTGATCAACAAGAAATACAGCTCATTGATATCCATAGGTTTCATTTTGGTAATCTACTACGCCTCCAATAGCATCAACGCCATCCTATTGGGTTTCAACGAGAGCTATCATTTTGAGGATAACACCCACCCCATTTTGCGACGCGTTTTGAGCATAATGTTAATTTTCATTTTAGGATTGCTCTTGGCTTCTGCTATCACCTTGATCGTTTTCAGTGAGACGATTATTGGCATGATAGGCGCTAAGGATGTATTGGCAGACAAGGCCATTGTTTTCATGTTAGACATTGCCCGATGGGTGATCACCCTGATCTTGGTTTATTCTGTGAATACGACATTGTATAATGTGGGCATGGGTGTGCGCAGAAGACGCAGCTGGCGTTTTTGGAATTCAGGAGCCATCTTGGCCACTTCTCTTTTCATCATCACATCATTGGCGTTTGCCTACTTTATCAACAACTTTTCGCAATTCAATAAGCTCTATGGTTCTCTGGGAACCTTGATGGTTCTATTGATCTGGATGAACCTCAACTGCATTATTCTGCTAGCTGGTTTTGATTTGAATGCCAGCATTCGCAAGGCATTGCGAACCATGCATCAAATGAAGGAGGAGAAATTAAAAGAAACCACTATTGTTATTGAAGACAAAGCTGAATCTTCGCCTGAACCGATTAAAAACACATTCAAATCCTAGTTTTTCAAAGCTTCTTTTTTCAATTCAGCAATAAAATTCAATGCTTCCAACGGTGTCATTTGATTGACATCCAACTGAGAAACTTGCTGTTTTACTTTATTCCATCTCGGATCTTCCATTTCAAAGATGGCCAATTGGGTTTGGTTGGATAGCGTCTGAGCTGTCTGTGAATGGTCGCCTCTTTGGGCTTCCAATTCTTTGAGCAAGGCCGAAGCCTTATTGGTCACTGCAGTTGGCATTCCCGCTAGCTGCGCCACGTGTATACCAAAGCTGTGATTGCTTCCACCTGCAACCAATTTTCTTAAGAAAACTATTTGACCATTGCCTTCTTTGACCGCTACATTGAAATTCTTGATACGCGCAAATCGATGAGTCATTTCATTCAATTCATGGTAGTGCGTGGCAAACAAAGTTTTGGGATGATGTTGGGGATGCTCGTGCAGATACTCTGCAATGGCCCAGGCAATGCTGATGCCATCATAGGTGCTGGTTCCTCTACCAATCTCGTCCATCAAGATCAAACTTCTACCCGTCATTTGATTCAAAATACTGGCCGTCTCATTCATTTCTACCATGAAAGTAGACTCCCCACTGGACAAGTTATCGCTGGCACCTACACGTGTAAACACTTTATCCACGATACCGATGGTGGCGGATTGTGCAGGTACATAGGATCCCATTTGCGCCATCAATACAATCAATGCTGTTTGTCTCAACAAAGCGGATTTACCACTCATGTTGGGACCTGTAATCATCATGATCTGCTGCTCCGTTGCATTTAAAGACAAATCATTGGCAATGTAGGATTGACCAGTAGGAAGCAAACGCTCAATCACCGGATGGCGACCCTCTTTGATTTCCAGCACATCACTGTCTTCAACAATGGGCTTATTGTATTTATACTTTAATGCATTGAAAGCAAAGCAAGTCAACACATCAGATTGGGCTATTTTTTGCGCATTGCTCTGAATGGCCGTCAAATAAGGCATTACATCTTGCAACAATTGTTGAAATATCCGTTGCTCAATGCTCAGGATTTTTTCCTCCGCACCCAAGATTTTGGTTTCATATTCCTTCAACTCTTGGGTAATGTATCGCTCGGCTTGGGTCAATGTTTGTTTTCTGATCCAATCTTGTGGCACCTTGTCCTTGTGCGTATTTCGCACTTCCAAATAATAACCAAATACATTATTGAAAGAAATCTTGAGCGATGAAATTCCCGTGCGTTCGGTTTCGCGCTCTTCTATTTCCATCAACTTATCTTTTCCAGATGTTTGCAAACCTCTCAGTTCATCCAACTCTTCGTTTACTCCAAAGGCCACGGTATAACCTTTGCCAATGGCGTGTGGCGCATCTTCATGCAATTGACTTTTGAGCAATTGATAAAATGCTGAAAGATCTTCTAAGTCGTTGCCGAGTTTCGCTATGTTTCCCTTTTGGCTTTTCCAAGACAATGCCCTTTCCAAGGATCGGCACATTTGAACCAACTCACGTGGTGTAATTTTTTGCACCGCAATGCGCGCCGCCATTCTCTCCCAATCGCCTACTTCTTGAAGTTCATCTCGAAAGCCTTCTAATTCTTCTCGATCTGTTAGCCATTGCTCCACGGCTTGCAAACGGTCTTGAATGGCGGTTAAATTCCTCAAGGGCGTTCGCATCCAACGGCGAATCAATCGCGAGCCCATTGGATTTTTTGTGTTGTCTAATATGTCAACAAGTGCGGTACCTCCCTGATAAGGGGTAAACAACAATTCTAAATTCCGAACGGTAAAAGCATCCAACCCCACCAATTGACCCTGATCCAGTGGAGATATCTTTTGGATATGGGCCAACTTATCGTGTTGGGTGTCTGATAAATATTGAAAGATGGCACCAGCTGCGCCAATGGCCACATCCTGATCTTCCACGCCAAAACCTTTGAGGCTTTGGGTACCAAAATGTTTGTTCAATTGATCACGACCAAAGTCAGTGGTAAAAGCCCAATCATCCATTCTAAAAACTGCAATGCCTTCACCAAAATTGGATTTGAACCAAAGGTCTTTGTGCTTTTGGTACAACACCTCCTTGGGCTGATAGACACTCAATAATTTGTGTACAAAATCCAATGAACCCTGAGCCACTTCAAACAAACCAGTTGAAACATCAACAAAAGCGATGCCCCAATCTTTTTTCCCTTCATGAATAGCAGCAAGGAAGTGATGGTCTTTGGCGTCGATGGTTTTTTCATTGTAGGAAACACCTGGGGTTACCAATTCTGTCACCCCTCGCTTGACAATGCCTTTGACCATTTTGGGATCTTCCAACTGATCACAAATTGCCACACGGTGCCCTGCCTTAACCAGCTTGGGCAGATATGCATCCAATGAGTGGTGAGGGAATCCAGCCAAATCAACATAAGCCGCCGCGCCATTTTTTCTCTTGGTTAAAACAATGCCCAAAACTTGCGCAGCCCTAACAGCGTCCTCGCCAAAGGTCTCATAAAAGTCGCCCACCCTGAACAATAAAACGGCATCTGGATACTTGGCCTTAATAGCATTGTATTGTTTCATAAGCGGGGTTTCCGCTATTTTATCTGAAGCTGCACTCATCCTGACAAAAGTAAACCCTAAGGTTGGAAAAGACTAAAGGATGGACTCGTTTTTTCTGCGCCACCACCAAAATGGAAGATACACCAGTGCATAGGAAATGGCACCAATCAATTCCAACTCCAACAGGTAATAAGGCCAATCGTGCAAGACATCTAAAAAAGAACCTCCAATTGGTTTTTGTCTTAAATAACCATAATTGCCTCCCACTAAAAAATTGATAACAATGGCCATTGCAAAATAGATTTGACTCCAGGCTGCAGCTCTTAACCACGCGCCTTTCTGTGGCTTCAAATTCATTCCCAATGCCAGATACAGCACACTCCAAACCAAACCAGTATGACCCACCATAAAGGTAATGTAGGTCAAGTGCGGAAAGGGTTGGTGAATATCTGGTGTAATGATTCCGTGGATACTCCCTGCCATCACCCAAAAGAAAGCGAGCTCTGCGGCTCGTTGTTTTTTAAACCAAAGTGCATAAGCCGTTAAAAAAACGGCCCAGTTGCAAAACTCCATGGGTAGGTCATATTGGACTGACCAAAATCCCGAGTACAAGCGATAACCTTGATAGGTAAACCAATTGAGTACCAACATGGCTCCCAATATTTTCCCCAATCCATCCCTTTCTTTTTGTGTCCTTGTTCTGGCCCATCGGACAGAAACAATAGGGAGCAAGACCGTCAATAAAATAATGACCGCATGTTCCGTTCCCCAAAAAACAAATTGATACGTATTCATCGGTAAGGTGATTTGCCCTTTTCATCGTCCAACATGGACAGATAACTTTGATAACGACTCTCTGCTATTCTACCTTCCTGCAAAGCCTTTTTCACTGCACAACCGGGTTCTTCCAAATGCTTGCAGGTATTGAATTTACATTCAGGCAGCAATGCAAACATTTCCTTAAAGTACAACGGAATATCTTCAGCACTGAGGTCAACCAATCCAAAACCTTTGATACCGGGAGTATCAATGATCCAGCCTCCTTGCTTGGTAGGAAAGACTTCAGCAAATGTGGTGGTATGTTGACCTTTTTCACTCCAATCCGAAATATCGCCGATGCGCAGTTCACGGGTAGGAACAAAATATTGAATCAAAGAAGATTTGCCTACGCCGCTATTGCCGGAAAATAGAACCACTTTGTCCTTCATCATTTCCGTCAATTCAACCATGCCCATCTCCGTTTCAAGAGAAGTCATCAATGTGGTGTAGTCGGCATCTTCATACAAGGCCATCCAATCCGCCACCTCATCCAATTCTTGATCATTGTATTGGTCCATTTTGTGGAACAATAAGACAACAGGAATATCGTAAGCTTCAGCACTCACCAAGAAGCGATCGACAAACCCTTTGGTGGTAGCGGGCTTGGAGATGGTCACCACCAAAAAAGCGATATCGATATTGGCGGCAACAATCTGTGCCTCTTTAGAAAGGTTGACCGACTTGCGAATGATGTAATTTTTTCTGGGAAGAATTTCATTGATACTGGCCACACCCTCCTCGTCTGTCTCTGAAGGAGAAATAACCACAAAATCTCCTGCAGCTACAGGATTGGTAGTTTGAAGTCCCTTGGTTCGTAATTTACCCCTGACCCTGCATTTGTAAAATTGCCCATCGTCTCCGATGACATCATACCAATGACCTGTGGACTTGAGGACGCGAGCATTCATGCTCCTTGAACCGTGACGTTGAGGTCTTCCAGTTTTTTACGAATCAATTGCAAACGCTCTACCACCACTTGTTTGCTGGCGGCATTTTCTTTGGTTTTTAGCACTTTCTTAGCACCCTCCAAGGTATACCCTTTCTCTCTCACCAAATGATGGATCTGTGTAAACAACTCCATATCTTTTTTGGAGTACATGCGATTGCCACGGGTATTTTTTCTGGGTTGCAATTGCGGAAACTCTTTTTCCCAAAAGCGCAACAATGATGCGTTGACTTGAAACATTTCCGCCACCTCGCCGATGGAGAAATAAATTTTTTCTATGGTTGTGTGTCTGTTCAGCATTAGTCAAATGATTGTCCTGATTGTGACGCCCGCTCCAGCAATGCTGCGTATTGATCGGGCGACAAATCATTGTAAAAATAATAAGCTGGGTTCACTTTTTGACCATTCTTGATAACTTCATAGTGCAAATGGGGACCAGATGAAACCCCTGTATTACCCACGTAGCCTATGATTTGACCCCTTTTTACCTTGGTTCCAGGACGCACTGCCATTCGGCTCATATGTGCATAAAGTGTTTGGTATCCAAAGCCGTGATCAATGACAATATGTAATCCATAACCACTTCCACCATCGGGACTTTTCACTACACCATCTCCTGTGGCATAGATTTCTGTTCCAATAGGCGCTGTGAAATCCAATCCTGTGTGCATGCGCGCCACACGATAAATGGGATGAATGCGGTATCCAAAACCGGACGCCATTCGTTTCAAATCTTTGTTGTCTACAGGCTGAATGGCTGGAAGACCCGCCAAGAATTGATCCTGCTTCTTGGCCAACTTCATGATCTCCTGGTAGGACTTGCTTTGCTGAATGAGGTTTTGTTGAATGGCCATCAAACGATTTTGCGTTTCAATAATGCCCTCTTCAGAGCTGTATTTGGCTATTTCATTGTAACGATTCCCGCCCACGTATTTGTGATCAATGGGCGCCGCTCCAAAGATGGTTCTGTAAATTTCATTGTCCCTCTTCTGCAACACATCTACGTATTGATCCAATGAGTCCATTTGCTCTCTCATGCCGCTGATTTGGGCGTCCATGTATTTCAACTCTTTCTGAAGCCTACTTGTCTCTGGATCTTTGAAGAACGAAGCGTAAAGAATGACACCCAATCCACCGATGACCAATCCCACGATGAGGTACTTCAAAACCAACCACACATAGTCCCGCACGGTGTAACTGATCATCTCAAAGTTGAGCGTCGTCGGATTGAATATGTATTTAAACTTTGGCAATTCCGTTTGTATTGGATTCTGACAAATTTAGGACAATCAAGGCAATTTGAGATTAGTTTTGTGTCCCATCAATAGGCATTATGACATCACAAGAGATTAGAAAACAATTTTTGGATTTTTTCGCGCAGCAAAAACATCAAATCGTTTCATCCGCACCCATGGTCATCAAAGGTGATCCCACCTTGATGTTCACCAATGCGGGAATGAATCCATTTAAAGATATTTTCTTGGGCAATGCGCCCGTGGTGCATCCACGGATTGCCAATACACAAAAGTGTTTGCGCGTCAGTGGAAAGCACAATGACTTGGAAGAGGTAGGAGTGGATACCTACCACCACACCATGTTTGAAATGTTGGGCAACTGGAGCTTTGGTGACTATTTCAAAGAAGAAGCCATTGGATGGGCGTGGTCATTATTGACAGATGTATATAAAATCCCCAAGGATCAATTGTATGTTACAGTCTTTGAAGGCGATGCTTCAGAGAACTTGGACTTTGATCAGGAAAGCTATGACATCTGGAAAAAATACATTGCAGAGGATCGCATTTTAAAAGGAAATAAAAAAGACAATTTCTGGGAGATGGGCGCCATGGGACCTTGCGGACCTTGCTCTGAAATACATGCAGACATTCGCTCCGCAGAGGAACGCCTAAATGTTGATGGAAAAACATTGGTCAACAATGACCATCCGCAGGTGATTGAAATCTGGAACAATGTGTTCATGCAATTCAACCGCAAAGCGGATGGAAGCCTAGAAGCATTGCCCAACAAGCACGTGGATACAGGGATGGGATTTGAGCGCTTGTGTATGGTATTGCAAGGCAAACAATCCAACTATGATACGGATGTGTTTTCTCCATTGATTCAAAAAATTGAACAACTCAGCGGATTGTCTTATACTGCAACAGCAGAAAAGAAAGATGTTGCCATGCGTGTGATTGCCGATCACGTTAGAGCGGTATCTTTTGCTATCGCCGACGGACAATTGCCTTCTAGTTCTGGGGCAGGATATGTCATCAGAAGGATTCTAAGAAGAGCGGTGCGATACGGATACAGCTTCTTGCAGTTCAAGACAGCCTTTATACATCAGGTTTTTGAAGTATTGGAAAAACAAATGGGCAGTGCATTCCCTGAGTTGAGTAAGAATAAAACATTGATTCAATCCGTGATTAGAGAAGAAGAAGAGAGTTTCTTGCGCACATTGGAAAAAGGCATTGAACTATTGGATAACGTGATTCAAAAGACCAGTGAAAAAGAAATTTCAGGTGCCATTGCTTTTGAATTATATGACACCTTTGGTTTCCCGATTGACTTGACGCAATTGATTGCGGGTGAAAATGGTAAGACCATCAACCAAGCCGAATTTGAGGAACAACTTCAAGCGCAAAAAGAGAGAAGTCGTGCAGCAACCAAATTGGAAACAGATGATTGGGTGAATTTGGCGGAAGGTGATACTGCTTTTGTTGGATATGATGAAATGGAAGTAGAAACCAAATTGCTCAGATACCGACGCATCAAATCCAAAGGAAAAGAAATGTACCAATTGGTATTGGAGACAACGCCATTTTATGCAGAAGGTGGAGGACAGGTAGGAGACAATGGCGTGTTGTATTTTGGAGAAGACCGCATCAATGTGGTAGATGTCAAAAAGGAAAATGGATTGATTGTCCATTTCACAGAAGAACTTCCCACCACACCAGAGAAAATGGTTTTGGCTAAAGTTGACGCCACCTGGAGAAGAGATACCACAGCGCACCACAGCGCAACGCATTTGTTGCATGAGGCATTGCGAGAAGTATTAGGGACGCATGTTGAGCAAAAGGGATCTTTGGTTAATCCCAACTATTTGCGATTTGACTTTTCCCATTTTGCCAAAGTCGGCGAAGAAGAATTGACACGCATTGAAGGTTTGGTGAATGACCGTATCCAATCCAATTATCCATTGATTGAAAATCGCGCGGCCACCATAGAGGAAGCCAAAAACAGCGGTGCCATGATGTTGTTTGGTGAGAAATACGGTGATAAGGTTCGCATGATTCAATTTGGAAACAGCATTGAATTGTGCGGCGGAACACATGTTGGAAGTACCGGCATGATCAAGCGATTTAAGCTTCAATCAGAAGGAGCTGTAGCAGCAGGAATTAGAAGAATCGAGGCCATCGCGGGAGAAATAGCTGACGCACACATTGCAGGAGAGTTGGCCGAGTTGGAGGAAGTTCGCGTTGCATTAAAAAACAAAGATGCTGTAAAGGCCGTTAAGGATTTACAGCAAAAGGTAAGTGACTTGCAAAAGCAACTGGAAGAAATGCAACGTGCGCAAGCTCAGCAGGTGAAGCAAGTTTGGAAAGGACAGATTACCACCCACAATGGACGCAATCTTTTGTTTGTCGATACCGATTTGGACGCAGGATCCATCAAAGATGTTTGTTTCCAACTGAAAGCAGAATTTCCATCCTTTGGTGCTTTGATTACCAGTGTAAACAATGGAAAACCCATGATTACCGTAGCCTTGAGTGAAGATGCGGTTCAAGGATGGGGTTGTCATGCAGGACAACTTGTAAAAGAGTGGGCCAAAGAAATCAAAGGCGGAGGTGGAGGTCAACCCAGCTTTGCCACTTGTGGAGGAACAGATGTCAGCGGATTGACGGCTGTTGTAGAAAAAGCCAAAACGTTATTCCAGGCCTAAGCTACAACATTGGATGAATTAGCAGCGCTCTGATAAACGGGGCCTTGGTATTCTATGGAGTAGGAAAAGGCCAAGTGAAGGATGTAAAAAATATTGAACACACCAGCCAAAGCATAGTCGGTCCATTTGTTTTTTCCAAATGATTGGGACAATTCTGTACAGATTAAAAAGGCAAAATAAATATTGTAGATGGGGATGAGCATGCGAAAAGCGTGTGTATCTGGACGACCCACAATGCGCATGGTAATAATCACATCATAGACGGGAACAAAGGCCGTCCAAAAGGGTTGATTGGCTTTGCTAAATAGTGCAACTTTTCCTAAAAAACCAACAGCGGAAACAACAATAAAGGTCATGATAAAAGGAGCGAATTGCTTCCAGATATCACTCCAAGCGAGCAAGAATTCCATAGGTTTAAGGTATTTGTGAGCAACAGCGCTCAATAAAAAGACGAATGAAAAAAAAATTGGTTGCCTACGCTGGGCTATTGAGAGAGGCTGGGAGCATCATTTAGATCATGAACGTTTGTCATAATTAAACAAACTATAGTAAGCATAAAAGCCCACTCACTGCATAAAGCAACAAGGGAAGCATTTCTGCTTCCCTTGTTGTTTGTTTAGGAAATCATGTTTCTCAAGTTGGTTAACCGTTGTTAATTCCAACGCAAGTACTTTGGTGCGATTTGCTCTTCGCATTCAAAAGACGATGAAAAATAAAAAGGGTTGCCTCAGGGTTGATACAAAAGATTACAACCCCTGGTTTCCGCATAGGACAGGCGTCCCAACACTTTGAATCGGCCATCTGGGCCAATCTCTCCCAAATCTTGGGTGGCAATAAAAGCACAGCTGTCCACATTGGCCAAATCCATAATGTGCAAGCTCCCTCTGCCCTGCGATTGCAATGGTCCCAACGGATCTTGTATATCTCTAACCCAAACCCGCATCCAATCTGGCGTCTCCAAAGTGTCCATCTCAGCAGCATAGGCTTGACTCAGCAATTCGGTCATGCCATATTCACTGTGAATCACAACATTTGGCCAAGCGTCATACAATGCGTCATACACCTCCTGGCGGATGGGTTCACGGCCTCTACCCTTCATCCCTCCCGTTTCCATGATGATGGTATCGCGCATGCCCCCGGGAAATTGTTGGGCAAAATCCAACAACGCAAAAGTCACCCCCCACAACATCACCTTTTTTCCTGCGGACAACGCGGCTTCCCAACGTTTTTTCAATGCATCAAAATCGTACAGAAAAAAAGCACTTTCATCACCACCACTGGCCTTGACCAAATAATCCACCATGTATACCAACGAAGAATTATTGCGCTCCAAATATGAGGGGAGCAAGGCCAACATTTCATATTCTGATGGATGACCATAACGCTGAATAAAATGAGTCAAAAAAGCGCGCTCATACAACTTCAAATCCAACAAATGATGCTTGGAAGTTGTCTGGCCCGTCGTGGCACTGGACTCAAATGTGCGCAACACGGGGCCAGGTGAACCTAGCACGCGATGTGTCTTAAAAAATGAAATAGGCAGAAATGGAATCTGCTCGATGGAGTTCACATTTTCAAGCGAAATACCCAAAGCATCTGTGAATGATTGATAAATTCCGTTGTGTAGGTATTGATAGCGAAACAAATCCAAGGCACGCTCCTCAAAATAATCGGAGACTTGTCCTTGAAACAAAGATGTAATAAATGTTTCGCGATTCACTGAGCAAAGTTACATCAAGGCCATGTTTGATTAACTTTGTGTTATGCGCAAAAAAATGGGAATCCTTCTTTTCAGTTTATCCATCCTTTGTTGGGGATGTATGGATTTGGAAACTTTTCCCGATGAGCCACAAATCACTTTCAAATCTTTTGTTGTAAAATCAGACGGAACCGGCGCACAACTTATTTTTTCCTTCACGGATGGTGATGGGAACTTTGGATTGAATCAAGAAGACACAGCCGGAGTGTTTGCTGATTGCACCACCCGTTACAATGTTTTTTGTGATTATTATGAAAAGCAAAATGGCACATGGGTTAAAGTGAGTTTGGATCCTTGCCTAGACCCGAACATCATCCCATTTTATTACCGAGCACCTGTTGCAGTGCCCGAGGGACAATACAAAGCGCAGAAAGGAAATGTTACATTGGACATTAATCCCATTTACTATTTACCCAGTAATCACGATACGTGCAAGTTCAAAATGCATGTGATAGATAGAAGTCTTAATCAGAGCAATGAGATTGAGACCAATGAATTTTATAAACCATAATAGGAGAATAAGAATTAAGAAAACTGCTCCTAAAGGAGTAGATTTTCTTTTGCTACAAGTTGTAGCTTAGTACTGTGCAAAGTAGATTGATTTCCACCCTAAGCAATGCCTGGATGACTATCCTCATTGCCATCTCGCCAATGGTTATTTTGGCTAGAAGTGAACTCAATTTTTACTTCCAAAACAAGCTACAGTCTTTCCCTGCAGGAACGGAATTTCTTTGGGAACCAAAAGGTGAACCCGGTTTTTCTGTCTATCAAAAAAACAAAGACTTATTCACGACCAACACTCCTCAAACACTCAGCAACCAAGATCCTTCACTATGGATTAAAATACCACTTCAAGGATTAACAAAGCAACCATCTCTCTTTTTACTTATTCCCAACAGCCACATCAACCGTATTCAATGCTATTACCTCAACGACCAAGGTGAATTACTAGACAGCACACTCATTATGGGAGATCACATTGCGTTTTCCAATAGGCCGGTGCATTTTCCTGAATATATTTTCCCCATTTCAGAAGACACCATTCAGCAGTATATGCTCCTTTACTTGGATAAGCGAAATGAACCTTTCTTCACCTCGATCCAAATACTCAATCATGAAGAGCTAGACAGCAGAAAGACCAATTACTTCTTGTTGTCTGGTATACTTTTAGGAATACTCGTCGCCGCTTTCATTATCAACATCTACATTGTACTCAATGCCAAAAATGTATTGAACTACTTGTACAGCCTATTCTTGGGACTTTGCATCATTTACATGCTTTCTGATTTTGGATATATACATTGGATCATCAACTATGAATCCAATTGGATCATCGATATCATCCGTCCATTATCGCTCTCCATTGCCTTTCCCATCTATTTGTTTTTCTTCTTGAACACCATAACATTTCAAGAGCATTTTCCCAAATGGTCCAAACGGATTCGCATATATGGATGGACTTGGTTGAGCTATGTAGTGATTGCCGCGTCTATTTCGCCTTGGTTATATGATCAGTCCTATAAATACTATTCTTTAGCCCTTTCATTGCTTTTTCAACAACTGACTTTGATTATTGTCATTGTTTGTTCGATTGCTCTAGCAATAAGAAAAGTGCCTTATGCCATTCCCTTTTTAACCACCTCATTTCTTTTTGTTTTAACGCATATTCAATACATCAGCCACCGATTTGGCATCACCGATGATACCGTTTTTCAACAACATTTTGTCCCTATTATTTTGGGAATGGACTGTCTGATCATCGGAGGCATTGTTGCATTAAAATTCATCGAGTACATCAAGAAAAACAAACACCTAGAACTCGCATTATTGAACAAAGACATCGAAATCAATGAGCGCATCGCTTCCATCCAATTAAGAGAGTTATCTCGGATTAGTCAGCTTCTCCACAATCATATTGGCATGGAACTTATTGGCCTAAAAAACAACTTAGAGCAAAATAAAAACGAGATTCCAAATGAATTGCATGATAGGCTCTATACGCGCACCAAAGGATTGATAGAGGATGTTCGAAACACGGCCCACTTTCTTTCTCCACAAGTATTGAGAAAGTTTGGATTGGCTCATTGTATACAACTCTTTGTGAAAGAGATTTGCAAAACCAAACAAATTAAAAATTACGTCGAAATTACTCCTGCCTGTAATCAGACAACCACCAATATTCAATTGGTTGTAATGTTGATTATTCAGGAGTGTTTAAATAACACCATCAAACATGCAAAAGCCACGGAAATACAAGTGCAGTGCTTTGTAGAAAACAAACACCTTTACATTTCCTATCAAGACAATGGCATTGGCATGAAAAACAACGAGGAGGCCAATGACGGAATAGGAATATTGCAAATCAAAGAAATGATCAACGTATGCCGCGGCATCTGCAATATAGAGAGTAACCCTGGAGAGGGTTTTCAATTGAATGCTGAAATACCATTAGACATATGAATAAGGTTGGAATCATTGAAGATCACCCCATTGTAGCAAATGGCGTCAAGGGCATGGTTCATCTCATTTGGGAAGAATATCTCGTACAAATTTTCACATCATTTCCAAAAATTGAAGACGAACTCCTGGAAATTGCACAATGCGATATCGTCATTGCAGATATACACTTAAAAGACGAGCACATTTTAGATGATTTAATTCTATTGCAAATTCAAAATCCAGAGCAAAAAATTGTCTTATATACCAGCTCTCACCCTTATGAATTGGGACTTCAAAAGGAGGACTTTCCATTTTGGGGCTATGTTCAGAAGAACTCTGATCTACAAACACTCACGGAATGTTTAACAAGTGTAAAGCAAAAAAGAAAACATTTTGAATCTGATCTAATTTGGGGAAAAACCATGGTCAATACAGAATCTACCATTGTGTTAACCAAAAGGGAGCAAGAGATACTCCATCTCATTAAGTTAGGAAAGACAAGCAAGGATATCGCAGAAATGCTGTTCCTGAGTGAACTCACCGTCAAGTCGCATAGACAGAACATGATGCGGAAGTTTGATGTAAAAAATGTTGTTGAGTTGTTGGATAGAACAAAAAATAGAATTTAATCCCAACAAAAACCCCCATCTCTCGACAGGGGTTTTTCTTAAACCTATTTCAAAAGTAACCTACCTAACCACCAACATTCGTTGTGACTCTTGCATTGAACCCTGTTGGATTCTGATTTCATACAAACCACTGCTCAATGCTTGAGCAAATCGCCATTCGCGTTGTTTGTATTCCTCCACATTCCATGTTGTCTTTTCTAACAACCTGCCTGTTGCATCCAATAACTCGATATTGACATCACCTTCCATTCCTTCGAGGTTGATGGTGATTCCTTCACCCTGATTGGGATTGGGGTAAATCAACATTCTACTTTTCCATTGTTGTGTTGTGGGATCTTCATTATCGATAACCGGAGCTCCTGCAAATCCATACGTCCGCATGCATTGTGTTGAGCCGTAATTGCTCTGCGTCTGTTGATCCACATGCAATGATGCGATGCGCACATTGTATTGCTGATTGGTATTGATTCCAGGTATTGTATTGATAGAAAAAACACGCGATCCTCCGACAGGTCCATTTACTACCTGGGGCAAACCAGGTGAGGGCGCATTCATCGTCAGCTGCCAAATGTACCTGCTTGTTCCACACACACTGCGATTGGTCGCCATGGATCCTGTAGTAGGACTTTTGTAAACTGGGCAACGATCTGTTGTTCTTAAGTTCAAATCGGCTTCCGCATTCAACGTAAACACCCCTGGTGTGACGCCATATCCCACTACCTGCTCCGTATTGCCATAGGCATCCTTTAAGGCATAATGCGCATCCACCTTCACCGTGTGTTGAATTGGTGCATTGTTGATATTGGCTCCAACCAACTTACCAAGTTGCACTACCGTGGTGGCATTGCTCGTTGTGGTGGGTGCTGTGGAGTAAATCCAGTTCGCTGTTCCTTGTGCAATGTTCCCATTCCACAAGTTAAACGTATAGTAAGAAGCCCCTGGTTTGAATTTGCACTTGAAGTTTTGGCAAGTACTGCCATACGTATTGGAATAGTTGGTGTAGGCGCCGATGTCCATTGCGCTTCCCCTAAGGTAAGCCATTCTCAGTGATGATGATCCGTAGTTGTTGTTCAAGTTTCGCACGCAAATCCAATACATTGTACCCACCTCGAGTTGATCATAATACAACACCTCATTTCCTCCGTCCGTTGAGATACCCATGTTAGTGGGTGTTACATCATTTTCAATATCCAATGGAATCAAAGCCTGACCGGTGGTGGTTGTATAATCATACAACGACAAGTCATTGTCATCTCCGACAGATGTGCTGCCCATCAGCTCCAATCGAATGGCATTGGCTTGAGCTGTGAATTGGTACCAACGATCTATACCCGTTCCTGTTGACTCGACGTTGTCAGCACCCAAACCAAAATTGATGGCCAATGTGGTTTGCGTTCCTGTTCCATAGTTGCCGATAGAAATCACATTCACTGTATTCAAATCACCATTGCCTGGACAAATCAAATCTGACCCTGAACAGTCCTCATCAATGCCATTTCCGCAAATCTCTGCCGCGCCAGGTTTAATGGCTGCGTTATTGTTATTGCAATCGGTGTTGACAACAGAGTAACCCGCAGGGGCGATGGATGCAGACTGCGCGCAAACAGGAGTCAGCACATTCCCAGCACCATAGCCATCTCCATCTGAATCGGTATAGAAATTAAATAGGGAATTCATCAAAGGGTTGGCATCATTGCAATCTCCTCCAACCGCAGAACTGCCTGGGGTCCCTGGACATCCCATCACTGTAATTGCTGAATTTCCGAAACCATCACCATCCGCATCCTGATAAAGCACGGCCAAAGCTTGATCAGGGTTGGCATACGTCGGACAATTGTCGCAGACATTTCCTATTCCATCGGCATCAGAATCCAATTGGTCGGCATTGGCTATCAAGTAACAATTGTCCAACAAGTTTATAGTACCATCGGCATCATAGTCTTCCTCCACACATGGAAAATTCAAGGCCAAAATCGCAGAAGTAGAAGAGCCGCACTGGTTGGCCGCTGTTATTGACAATGAACCTGAGGAGGCCAAAACATTCTCAAATGTTATTGAAGCATTATTGGTGTTGTTACCTGTAAGCAAGGCCGCTCCAGTGGGCATGTTCCAAGTATAGAACACCGCATTCTCCACAGGGTTGATGTAATAGGCCTCTGGACCATCATAGGGACAAACAACCTGAAGTCCTGATAAATTCTCAGTTACTACTGGCTGCTCCAATATTGTCAAATGATACAACGAAGGTTCACTGTAGCATCCTGGCTCATTGCCCAATGCTTGCACCCAATAAAAACCACTGTCTTGGATACTCAAATTTGTTCTGTTCCAACTATTCCCAACATGGGTCTGCAGACCATTGGGCGAAGTCCACCTTAAGCTATAGCTATTATTCTGAGCGACAAAATTGTAAGTGCTTCCCAAACAAGCTTGACCAGCATTGATGGTATCACCCAAAGCATTCAATGTCAAAGCAGGAGCAGCTGGTGGAAAACAAGTATTGAACACAGCTGTTTTGGTAATGCTCCATTTTCCGAACGAATCTTTAACGCGCATTGAAATCTTATGATTACCAGGACCCAAAGCTGCACAGCTGATTGAATAGGTTTCAGTAATCAAAGTATCACTCGCAGTTAATGGCAATGAAACACCATTGGTTACGCCTGGATCTGAATTATCAAAGAAATACTCCACCTCAGTAATATCAGGCAACTCTGAAACGGCTTCGATTTGCGCCGGACTAATATAGACGGGCATCGTGCGGGTAATCCCCCATTTGCCTTCTGTATTAATCATCCTTATTGACAACAAATGATAACCCGCCGGAAGTCCTGTGGTAGCAATGTTTGCAAAAGCATTCACAGGAGAACCTTGTGTAATGAAAATATCAGTTCCATTTCCCGCTCCGGGGTCTGTAGTACCCCAGAAGAACTCACCCCTCACTAAGCCACCGTTCACAATTGTATTGTCCACTACAACACTTAATGTTTCAGGACAAAATCCATCGGTAACCGTTACCGAATAATTTCCGGCCAATACCGATGCAATGATGGGCGTTGTTGCTCCACTGGACCACGAATAATCATAAGCCGGTGTAGAACCTCCTGTTACAATCACACCTGCGCTACCATTGCTCAAACCATTGGTAGACGAACTAAATGCTGGATTCAACACCAAAGATGGCCTAACCAAAACAAAGACAGAATTGGTCTGAACCCAAACGCCGTTGGCGGTTTGAAAAGTACAATTGTATACGCCTGTTTCTGACACCACAATACTTGAAGTCACTGCAGCATTGCTCCAAATATAATTGGACCCAATTGGCGCCGTCAATTGCGTACTGTCTCCTTCGCAAATTTCTAAAGCCCCATTGACGGAGAGTGTCGCTGAAGGATTTGCCCCCACGGTAATCAGCTGAGAAGCGGTCGATGTACAAGTTGCATTTCCGTTGTTGACTTGTAAAACAACCAAATAATTTCCAGGATTGACAAAGCTGTGCGCAGCATATTCACCAGTAGATTCATAAATACCATCACCATTCCAATCCCAAGAATACACGGAACTCAACAAAGTATTGGTAGATGTATTGACTACTGAAATATTCGTGTTTTGATTACTACCTGTTAAATCAAATGAAACTACTGGTACAGGACAAGTTGGGGCAACCACTTGAATGTTAGAAACCTTGGTATGGGACCAAATACCCCACTGATCCTTTACGCGAACGGACAATTTATGAGCGCCAACAGCAAGTCCTGCCGTATTGATGGACGCTGATGAATTCACACTGGTTCCAATTGGGATATCCGCGGCTATGCCATTTCCTACTCCTGGATCTGAACCACCAAAGAAATATTCCATGGCCACGATTGGGAATTGAAAATCTGGTAAGTTGGGCGGCAGAACAAATTCGATGATGAACATGCTTCGCGCGATCATGCCCCATCGTCCATCTGCATCTTGAAAACGAACATAAACAAAGTGTACCCCAGAATTTAATCCTGTTGTGTTAATGGAAATGGATTCCAAAACATTCACTCCTGGATTGCTTACGGCAAAAGAAACTGCGTTTCCAGCACCGGGATCATTGTTATCAAAGAAATACTCCCCTCGAATCAAATTGTCCGCCGGAGTATTCTGCGAAAGGGCATTGGGATCCCAAACCATAAAAGGCATCGGTCGTGAAAAACCCCATTCCCATTGGGCATCCATGGTTCTCACAAACAACGTGTGATAGCCCGCGGCTAAGTTAATGGGCACATTTACGTAAGACAGTACCGGAGTTCCTTGAGCAATCATCATGGATATTCCATTTCCTACACCTGGATCTGTATCAAAATAATACTCAGCTGCGATGATACCTGTCAACGGTTGAATCACAGTATTGCCCACTTGTACATTCAGTGTTTGAGGACAGACTCCATCAGAAACCGTAACTGTATAGTTAGCTGAAGCAACGGCTGTTATTGCTGGAGTGTTGACACCATTGCTCCAATTATAAGAATAAACATTTCCACTTCCCCCAGACAATTGTACCAAAGCGCCTCCGTTCGACAAACCATTGGTAGCGTTCGCTACAGTGGTGACGACATCTATCGAAGGGATAACCAAAACCTCAAGCGATGTCGAAAAAACATAATTCCCATTCAGATCAATATATGCGCACTGATACAAACCAGATTCAGTTACCAACAGTGAATCCGCCTGTGAAAAATCATTCCAAATAAAACCAGTTCCCGCAGGGGCATATAATACAACTTGATTTCCTTGACAAAAAGTCAATGGTCCATTCGCCAGCAAAACATTA
Source organism: Flavobacteriales bacterium (assembly GCA_947442505.1). Classification (GTDB taxonomy): domain Bacteria; phylum Bacteroidota; class Bacteroidia; order Flavobacteriales_D; family Sanyastnellaceae; genus CAMCTV01. The sequence goes on from CANEVR010000013.1 coordinate 28,048, forward strand.
CTCAACGGATTTCCAACTTGAATGGTCTGAAGGACGCTGGATTGACAATTGACAGCATTGCTCACGGTGAGCATAACATCATGCCACCCTGAATTTGCAAAAGTATGTAACGCATTTTGGGTTGTATAATCAATAATTCCATTGGCATCGATATCCCAAGAATAAGTTGCTCCTGCAACTGTTCCCGTTGAGGTTGAAGTCAACGTCAATTGATTCAAGCTGCTCTCTGCAGTTACAAAGTTGGCCTGTGGCAATGAACAAGGATTGGTTATGGTAATGAATGACGTTTTGGTAGTACTCCAAACTCCTGACAAATCTTTCACTCTAATATTTAATCGGTGAGTTCCGATGGTCAATCCCGCAGTATTAATAACGCGATTCACATTCAAGCTAGAATCCACTGGTACTGAAATGGGGATACCATTTCCTTGTCCAGGATCTACATTGTCATAGAAATACTCTGCTGCAACCATTGGGGATTGCAATGGAGATAAAGTAGGTGGCAATACATAATCAATCAAAAACACAGTAGTTCTGGTTATACCCCAATCGCCATGACTATCTTGCATACGCACCGAAACCTTATGATATCCTGGTGATAAGCTTGCAAGCGAAATGTTGTTAGCGGTAAAACTCAAAGCTGTATTGGCATTAAACACAACAGGAATTCCGTTGCCTGTGCCAGGATCAACATTATCAAAAAACAATTCACCATGTACCATATCCAATGTATCATAACTCACTGGATTGGTATAATCAGGTTTGATGTGAATCCAATGTGTTTTGGTCATGGACCAAGACTGATCAGTGTGTCGCGTTCTAACAGACAAAAGATGGAAACCTATAGCAAGTCCCGTTGTGGGAACATCAAATGCTCCACCAGTTGTAAGCGCGTTCATGGGAACCAAGAAGGAAATACCATTGCCAATACCAGGGTCCACATTGCCATAAAAAAACTCTGCTTCAATAAATCCAATAGGTGGATTAACAACCACATTGATCATTGGGAAGGTTAAAGATTGTGGGCAATACCCATCTGAAACATTCACCGTGTATGTACCGCCGGAAAGTTGAGTCAAACCAGCTGTGGTATTGCCATTGTTCCAAGCATAAGTGTAAACAGGAAAAGAACCTCCTGTAACGCTGAGAAAAACACTTCCATTATTGTTGCCGTTTGTGGGTTGATAAACGGAAGGAGTAACAACAGGAGTAGGTCTAACCAAAACATCTTTTTGAACTGAAGCGATGCTGTACGCTCCAAAATTCATCACACACTGGTATGAACCCGTCTCTGTAACAACAATGCTTTGGGTGGTTTCACCCGTATTCCAATAATAAGAACTGGCCAATGGCGCAGTTAATATCACGCTGGAGCCAGAGCAAAATTCCAAGGGGCCATTGGCGGAAAGTTGAAGATTAAATACTGGACCTACAGGTATCTCATGAACCTTGGTCGAAGCATACATCTCTTGCCAAAGGTTCTGAACTTCAACAGCACTCAATATTGTATCAAAAAACAACACATCATCTAACTGCGTAGCACTTGGTCCCAATTGAATTTGATTTACTACCAAGCCAATATTGTTTGATGTGCTGGTTTGGGTCAATGTACCGTCAATGTAAGTTTTAACATCCGAACCATTCACCACCAAGGCGACATGTCTCCACTGACCATTATACAAACCATTGACACCATTGTTGTAACTGTTTGCATACACCGAATACCCATTGGACCAACGGTGATAACCGTCTAGGTCAATTCCGTTGTACTTCAATGCACTTGAACCAAGTTGAATGGATGTGCCAGTGTTGCTATTTCCTTTCATCCAGTAGGAAATGGTGTATTGACTATTCAATTGACTGCTTGAACCTGTGGCATTCAGAGCTGTGGCAGGATGATTGGGAGCTCCGCTCAAATCACCTTGACGACCATACTGCCACTGAGTAGATCCTGACAAATTCCCCAACAAACCTCCTGCATCAACTAGTGAGGCATTGGTAAAATAATACCGCATATCCGCACTTTGCGCAAGCGATGAAGGAGGATTACAAACTGTCAAGGCAACATGTTTGTATCCTGCTGTGCTGTAGGCGTGATTTGCGTTGGTAGTGCTGGCATCTGCGGCTCCGTCTGAATCAAAATCCCATTCATAGATTGCACCTGGCAAGGCGCCAGTAACTTGGGAAGTCATGGAAATACTCTGATTCAAAGCTGCAGGATATGGACTCAATGTAAAGTCCACATTGGCCACATTGGCGCTGGCAGGCCACACTTGAACAGACTTAGATTTTGTGATTCCCCATCTTCCATCGAGGTCCTGAGCACGCACATTGAGTATGTGCAAACCAGCAGTGCTTGGAGCAATGACTGAAAAAGTGGAAACGATATTGTTACCCGCCGGGATGTAAAAAGGTATTCCATTTCCGCAGCCAATGTCTGCATCCCAAAAATATTCAGCAGCCACAATAGGCATACTCAACACTTGATCTGGAAAAGGAAAGAAAGGTTGATTGATATAAATCTTGTGCGTACCCGTTATACCCCAATGACCAAATTGATCTTGAAAGCGCATGGAAAAAAAATGAAAACCAGGCGCCAAACCATTGGCAGGGGCATTAAAGGTAATGGTAGGATTGGAAAACTGAGGATTGACGTAGATCAATGTACCGAAACCTTCTCCAGGATCGTTATCAAAGAAATATTCACCCTTGGTCAATAGCTGAGCCGTTGCATTTCCTGACAATAGGATGCACGCCCAAACAATCCAAAGCTTTACGCGTTGGGGAATCACTTTTTCTATCAAAATTAATCGCGGCTAACCGCTTGAATATTGATTTGCAACGTTCCGCCAACTGGGACAGAAGAGACAGGAATTGTCAATGCTGTCACCGCTGGAATCTTGGCGTACTTATGCAATTGGGTCACTGGAGCATTACCACTGTTGATGCCGATATCTGTTCCATTGGTACCTGTTCCCAAAGCTGGAGATCCTGCTTGCAATGCATAATTATGCGCCCATGCAAATTCAGCTCCCAAAGCGGGATAAGTAGTGAACAATGGATTCTGGTTGACAATATTTCCACTTCCAATACTATTCGCGGGGGGAAGGGTATTCACATTGCATAGGTAAGTCAAATTGTTGTTGAATGTGCAATTGGTTACGTATGGATTGGAAGAATTGAGCAACTCAGCCTTATACCAAATGTTATTCTCGAAAACACCTTCTTGCAATTGGTAAAGTGAATAGTAGCTATTGTTGAGGAACAAGCAATTTCTCACTACCAAATTTCCATTCATATCCAAACCTCCACTTCCGGAAATCCCAGAGTAGTTTCCAGTAAACACACAATTGGTTACTATTACATTTGAATAAGGTCCCAAAATAGGATCACAACTACCCACGCTATTAGAACCCATAAAATATAAATTACTACCCCCATATTCACTGAATAGACAATTTCTAAAAGTTAGATTGCTCATATTCCAATTGGCATAGATGTAGGAGTAGTTCACCTTACATCTTTCGAAAATGATATTACTCATTGTTTGTTGAGATGGACTTGAGCCGGAAAAAGAAGAATTGATGGACAAAGAATATACTTTACATCCATAAACACGTGTACCACTTGCCGACAATGAACTATTGAATCTACCCAAGGTAAGGCCATAGATATCCGTTTGTGGAAAAGTACCACCAGCTTCAATGCCTTCACCAAAAATTACCAAAGGCTTCACAATGGTTGCTCCGGGGTAGTATTGCGTTGTTGATCCTGTCACCAAAAGGGTATCATTGGGAGAAGCTGCATCAACTGCGGCTTGAAGTGCAGTGTATTGCGCAGGACGATTGGGATCATTGCTAACGGTCCAAACCGTAGCCATCATGTTCATTGTGGTTGTCACAAAAACAACCATCATTAATAGTTTTGAGGACACTGAAATTTTCATCTTTACTTTTTTGGTAAACCTATACCTCAAGCAATTGGAAAACAATACTCCTTTAGTACCAATTTCAATCCAACAAAAAACCCTCATCTCTCGACGGGGGTTTTTCTCAAAAAGTAATATTTACATTATCGATTCACCACCATGCGCATGGTTTGGCTTTGCTGACCATTGGTCAATTCCACCAAATACAATCCATTGCTCAAAGTGTAATCAAAATTCAAATTGGTGTTCAAACTTCCCTCAACAGCATATTGACTGCGCTGAATCAATTTGCCTGTGGCGTCTGTTACTTTTACTTGCAACATGCCCTCCATTCCGTTGACATTTAAAGCAACAACATTTCCTTCATTGGGATTGGGGTAGATACTGGCTGTGATGCCATTGAAAGAGCGCTCTGCAATAACACCTTCATTCTCGAGGGTTGGCATACCAGCGGATCCCATGGTCCTTACACATTTTACCGAACCCCAAACTGTTGATGTCACATTATCAATATGATTGGATCTCATTTGCACATCATATCGCTGTCCATTAGAGATTCCTGGAACCTGCGCCAAGCTCAATACTCTTGACCCACCCAATGGACCAGAAACCAAATTAGGCAATGATACGGTTGGTGCTTGCATGGCAAAATTCCAATCATAATTCTTCGTTCCACAAACACTTCTGTTGGTCGCTACAGAGCCATGTACAGGACTTTTGAATATTGGACATTGATCCGTTATCCTTACAAACAGGTCTGACTCTGTGGCCAAACCAACAACACCTGTAGCATTGGCACGCCCGACAATCCAATTACTGTTGCCATAGGCATCCTTAAGCTGATAGGTGACATCAACAGAGATATTCAAATTCTGGTTAGCCCCTGTCAAATTAGCACCCGTAATTTTACCCAATTGACAAACGGTACTTGCCACTCCGTTCACTGAATAACTCAAATTTGGGATGCTATATGCCCATTCTGGGTTGCCATTCATCACTGCACTATACCATCTGTGAACGGTGTATTGATAAGCATTTGGTCTAAACCTTGCCTTGAAATTCTGACATGTGTTATTGTAAATACCCGTATAACTCGTATAAGGCATAATGTCCGGAGCACTGCCGTATAAATAGGAAACGGTCAGCAAACCTGTTCCATAAACATCATTGGTATTCTGGATGCAGATGTAGTATGTTGAACCAACATTTAACTGGTCAAAATACAATATCTCACTTCCTCCATCTGCATTCAGCGATCCAACATCTCCTGGATGAACATCATCTTCAATGATCAATGGAATCCATTGCATTGCAAAATCATCATTATGATCATAGAGCATCAAACGGTTGTCATCTGTCAAACTCAAAGAACCGCGATAAGCAATACGGACGGCATTAGTTTGGGCTGTAAACTGATACCAATTGTCCACACCATCTCCATCAGATTGGATATCATTCACACCCAAATTTTGATTAACATTGATATTGGTTTGTACACCAGTTCCCCACTGCCCAATGTTGGATATACTATTGGCTATTCCTGGGCCTGTATCCGCGCAATCCAAATCACCATTCAAACAATCATCATCCCAGCCGTTGCTGCAGGCTTCCACGCCCAAAGGATTTGCGCTGGCATTGTTATCGGCGCAATCCAAGGCATTCAAAACATAACCTACGCCTGGATCTGAACAGAATCCCAAGGCGCTTCCTGCGCCGAACCCATCAAAATCAGCATCTACAAAATACATCGTAGCGGGAGAAACCTCAACAAAAGCGGTATCTGTACATGTCTGAATGCCACTGGTGACAATCAAAACAAAGGTGCTATCGACATTGGGATTAGTATTGATGGAAGCCTGATTTTGGAGTCCATTGACTTGCCATTGATAACTCAGCATATCCCCTCCACCATAAGAAGTATTCACTGTTACCGAATTACCTTGACAAATAGAATCAGCACTCAAAACCAAATCGCAGATTAACTCATGCTCCAAATGCAAATGAACAATTGAATCGCATCCTGAAATTGATGAAAAAATCTCAGTATAATCTCCAGGGATACTGATCAATTGAGTCCCCAAAATATAAACAGAATCACTGGGTACAATGGATGTCAAATAAACAGTATCAACAGGATTTACTGTAATCAAAATGGAATCAATGCAAGAGAAGCCATTATTGCTGTAGATCAAGGTATACACCGTAGAACTTGTGGGTTGAACTTGCACAATGGCATCGGTTTGTCCCGTGCTCCAGATCAAAGGATTGGACTTATAAATATCAATTTCGAAATTATCGATTGCCCATGATTCATCACATAGTTCTTGACCGTTGTATTGATTAATTCTAAAATGAATACTATCCGAATCATCCTGCATTCTATAAGTAAAGCGGTAATAAGGATAACATGTGCTTGTAGAAGCGCAATAACCATTTGCACAACCTTGATTGACAAACATTGAATTGCTGCATCCACCTGAGTTGAAAACCGCACTGGCGACCAATGAATCGTTGATATATACTTCAAAAGGCTCAGCATAATCCCAAGTATCATAAGGATAAAGATCAAATGAAACTTCAATGGAGTCATGATCAATCAATGGCAACTGATACTCCAAATCAACATTTGCAAATGGTCCCAAAACAGTATCACCATTAATAAACGTATTGCTACCCACACTCCATTCTGCATCGACCATTGTCATATCTAAATTTTTTACATTGCTCCAATTGCTTTGAGCAATCAGTTCAACCGTTCCGCCTTCACAAACCACTGTAGATGATGATTGAACCAATGGATTTAGGAAAGAAACATAAATGCTATCTAATCTAGAACACACACCTTCTAGCGCTGTAACATTAACCCAGTCATCCGTATGAATAAGAACTGAATCAGCTTCCAAATTGTCATTCCATACCAAATCAAAATCAACAACATCCGCAGCGAGCATCACTTCATTTCCGCAAACACCCATACTATCCAAATCAAGCAATGACAAAGGAATTGTATTGGGTTGAACTTCGATATAAACGCTATCCCAACATTCAAAACCATTCCTAGACACTTTTAAACTGATCCATTGACTACTGGTCAGGTTTGGAGAAATAATATTGGAGACCTCTCCAGTGGACCAAAGAATATCCACATTGGAAACAGGAACAAAGGTGTAATAGTTCAGCAAACCTGGTGATCCATTTCCACCAAATCTTGAATCACCTTGTTTTCCGCCCATTCCTCCATCAACAAGAGAGGGAACATTGACATTTTCAGAATAAAAGCAAACGGTACCACCGCTTCCACCACCACCACCACCTGTCTCTCCAAATCCATCGTTTCCAGATTCTCCTATAGACTCAACCAATCCATTGCCGGAGATCTCCGGTGTGTGAATCAAAATAATTCCACCCCCATTTCCGCCAGCACCTCCACCATCTGGATTGTCGCCATCTTGCCCCCCTGATCCACCACCTGAACCCAAATAAATACCTTCTACATTCATCAATCCTTCTCCTCCGTATCCACTTGTGGTGCAATCACCTGTTGCCCATCCACCTCCACATTGCATACAAGGAGCTCCACCATTGCCCCCTGGCATGACTAATCCTCCGCCTCCGCCTCCTTGTCCGCTATGACACCATTCAGCATTTCCTCCACCTCCACCTGCTCCATTGGAAAGATAGGTACCTGTTCCATTTGAAACTGCTGAAGCTCCTTGATTACCCACACCCCATGAGGTTAGGGCACTTCCACCTGCAAATCCTTTTCCATTTGCTTCAATTTTACCATTGTCATTTATTACAACTCCTTGTTCTGCATAAAATGCAATGACTCCACCCACAGAACCATTCCATGGTTCGCAAGTAACAACTCCATTTACTATCATTTGATCATAGTGCAGTATTTTCAGCACTTGAGCCTTAGCATTGGCGTCACCCACAAAATCACTCGACAACGGCAGCTGCAATTCCATGATTCCATCTCCAATGGCTTGAATAAAATTGTACTGATATTCGCCCGCATTGGCGCCCTGCATTTGCAAAAGAATAACATGATCACCTCCTTCAAATCCGTATTCATTGTCTATTTGCACAGCATTTTGTCCTATGGCATTAAAGCTCAAAATGGCAGACTTGACACCATCAACAAATAAGGTATCCCCATTGAAAACGGTGATATCCCCAAGAGAGGATATATTGCTCGCACCCAACAATAAATTGGCTTCCGTCTGTTCACAAATCAAGGTATCGTTGGTGAAAATTTCCGCCTTTAATATTTCTACCCAAACGCTATCATAGACAGAGCAAAAAGCATTGGACAATGAAGCGAAATACCAACCTGAATTATCCATGACTGCAAGGGAATCAAAATTTCCATGTTCCCAATTGTATTCATAATTTGAAAACGGCAACTGAATCACCGCGGTATCACCACAAAATCCCATGGTATCCGATGCGATAAAATTCAATGGAATATCATGTTGCACGACATTGAATGAAATGGATTCTGAACAAGTCACTCCATCGACAATAGATACAGCATTGATTGAAGAGGATGCCAATAGCGTTGCAGTCCAAGAATCTTCACTTGTTGCATCTGGCCATGTTATGGTTCCTTGACCCAAATTTTGCGCATTGATATTAACCGTCATACCCTCACAAATGGTAAACGGAACATTGGCATTTAACACAACTTTATTCAATGTTAAATTTAAATACACAGTAGAATCGCAACCTGCGCTATTCTCACCAACCCAAGTATAAATTCCAGACTCGTAATAGGTCTCTCCATTCAAATCCCAAGTAAATTCATCACAGCTTGTTTCGAATTGGTTGCTAAAATTGGAAAGAACTTGTATTGTAGCCGTATTACTGTACAATACCGTATTACTCGTTGTGATTTTAACCTTGTAATTGGCTTGGTGGCTATAACCCACCGAATTGTAAATCAATACAGATTGATTGGCCCCTGGAATCAGTACATTATTCTTATACCATTGATACTGAATATTGGGACCATAGGCTTGAACAAATAAAACAACCATATCACCCAAACAAGCCACTTCTGAAGTAGGATGCATTAAGATTGCAGTTCCGTTGGCATTGGCAGTGATGGCCACATTTTGACTTATCGTATTGGAGCAACCGGTTGCCGGATCAGTGTATTGATATTGAATAACAGTGTTATTCTGATTGGGAATAGACATTGGGTTAAAAATGTTCCCCATCACTCCTGCGCCGCTATAACTGCCGCCATAAGGTTCTCCCACCAAATAAATATTTCCTACATTTCTGGGATAACTCGAAAGTAAATTCAAAGTCAACTGCGGTGTCTCATATACTTCTACGATGCTCACAGCCGTATCACTGCAGCCCAGCGCATTGCTCACAACCAAAGTAATCTCATAGTCATTGGGTAGGGCGTATTGATGAGTTGGATTCTCATTGGTAGAGGCAAAACCATCTCCAAAATCCCAACTGTAATCAAACGCGCTTCCATAATCTACGGTACTGTTTTCAATATTGATAGGAGCTCCATTGCAATGATTGAAAGCTGAAAATTGGGCAATCGGCGTTTCATTCATGAATATTGAATCACCAAATTCAGTGTAACATTCCTGATCAGAATATGCTCGCACCGTTGCATAATAAGTCAAAGAATTGGGGTATAAATATTGAATTTGTGCAGGCAATATCAAACTGCTATCTCCAGTACCAAAATCCCATTCATATTGTGTTATTGCACCTCCAGGAACATAAGCCGTAGCGTTGAATAAAACAGGCTCATTTGAGCATCCTGCAGTGTAATCAAAAGTTACAACGGGAGACTCAGCCGTCTTTCTCAAAACACGCAATGTATCATTGTTCATGTTATCATCACCGTTGTTCAGCAACCATATTTTAAAGAAATAGGCTCCATCATCAGACAAATCTTCAGTGTCATTAAACGTAAACTCGATATCGTTATTGATGGAACCTGGAACAACATCATACTTCACGGGTCCATTATTGATTTGGTAGGCCAACTCAATATTCTGAAAAGGGATATCCCCAAATTGTCTGAGCAAAATGGTCACAGGTTCTGCACTGGTATGCTCACACGCATTGCTTGGACTTAGCAATTCAGAAATACCAAAATCAACCATAAATTCTTCAGCGCCAATATCAGGTGCTTGTTGATTTCTGATTTCATTCTCAATATCTAATACAATACCTCCGGATGCGATTCCTGCTCCGTTCAACTGCTTTTGATATGGTAAAAAAGACGTGCTTGATTCATAATACGGATTTAACTCCAAAGAATTGACATCGCCATTCACAACCGATGACCATTGGCCCATTTGCGCATAAGATTGATTGGCAAAAAAACCAAAATGATCCCCACTTGAGTGGTAGTTATTAAAGTCAAAATTCTTCTGCGAAGGCATGTTTACAATGTAAACGGCGTAACCTCCACCGGTATTAGAGAAAATATTGTCCTTGATCAAATAATTGTTTCCTCCCAAAATCTCCAATGCACGACCATTGATCACATTGGTCCCTGTAATGGAAACACTATTGAAGACAATTTTAGAATTGCTTCCATTCGATCTTAAACTGATTCCCTTGGCATTTCCTGTTCCTTTGGCATGAACAAAATTATTGGCTACCACATGTTGATTGCCACTGACAACAATGCCATTTCCAGCCTCCGTGTCAAAAATACGATTTGAATCAAATCTCACTTTTCGACCATCGAGTGTCGCACCATTGTCTCGGACATTCTTAATGATATTTCTTGTAATCTTCCAATTGGATTGGTTGGGAGAATTAGAGTAAATTCCATGATTCTGCACCAATTCCACCACATTGCTATCACAAAGCAATGTTGTGGTTACACCATTCAAGGATATGCCAACTCCTTTTTTGTTGGGCACAATGGATAAACCATTGATGGCATTTCGAGTCACAGATATACTATCCCCATCACTGACTTGAATACCAACAAATGTCTCTAATTCAGACCAATTTTGATCTGGGTTGCGACCAATCACATTTTGATCTATGGTCACATTCCTTGAATTGGAACCAATCAACACCCCATAACTTGTCGTATTTCCTGCCTCATTGGATAAAATATCGTTGCCGCTCAGAACGGCATCTCTAGAAGCAATCAATTCTATTCCTCTGTTATCATACCCCTCCCTCATTGTGACTACATTGTCTTGAACAACAACATCTCGACATCCTTCTATTCTAATCCCTTGGTCACCGTTGTTCCATTCTAGATGATAAATATTATTGTCCAACAATTGAATATTCCGACTGGAATACACATGCATTCTGCGGAAGAAATTGTTAGACATCAGTGCATTCTGAGCATTGGTCACAGAACAATAAACCGCATGACCATATCCAGAAACAGAACCCTTATTGTCAACAATTACCAGAGGATCTGCATTGTTCACTTCCAAACTTGAAAGGACATTGCCTTGAAAAATAAACCTCCCTCTATCGCTTCCTGCAGGTGACTTAATGATCACATCCTTTCCTTCAATGTTGTTGTTATAAAAAACAAAAGAGCTATCTACAGAGGTTTCTGGAGAAAACACTTTAGATAATCGGCAATGACTGAAATGCAGATTGTGACAACCCTGTGAAATCAAAAAGGCCATGTCCCCATTTTCTCTTTGAACAGTGATATTCTCAAAGTGGATATAGTCCGTCCCGATAAGATTGATTGTAAAATCCGAAGCCAAATCCGGTTCTGAATAGCGGATTCCAGCCAAAGAAGAATCGGCATTCTCTCCTCTAAAAGTTACTGTATTGTAAGAAGAAGATCCTGGTATTTGAGTAAGAAAAATATGCTCATTAAAAATCGTATCTCGTACATCAAAAATCACTGGACATGCAATACCCGCATTGTTCAATAAAATTGAAACATCCGTGAAGTTGGTAAAATCTGGATCATTACCCCCGATGGTGTAATACCCGCACATTTGGGTACCAAAGTCAATGGCCGAACAAGTATCATTGTAATGATTGCAATCAACAAGACCATTGACAGTTGTGGTCCAAGCTTTAAATTTGTAGGCCTTACCAGACTCAAAAGTTACTGATCCTATATTAACATCTACACTTGACAAAGACGTTAGATTTCCTGACCAGTTAAAAGGAGTCTGTGCAACGCCATTTACTGTCCAATAAACCATGGTACTCGTCAAATTGGTTGAACCATGATTCCTCAATCTCACTTGTATACTCTGATTGGAAACGGGCAGCGGATTGACCAAACCAAGAAAGGATTCTACACCAGCATCTTTTGGACAAAGACCAAACTCCTTAATCCCCATATCAGGAGCAACACCTCTGTTAACTCCGATAATATCTTGCGAAACTCCCGTACCGGCTATCCCCATATTGTTCAGCATCCCGTGATTAACATACAATAAGGTATCGGAACTGTAAAAGGGATTAAAGGTTTTTCCATGAACTTCCCAACCATGTGCTGCGCTAAAATCAGCTATCGAAGCAAAATCCTCTGCCAAATAATAGGCTACCTTATCCCGACTACTGTAATAATCATTATAATCTAGAACCATGCTTGAAACAGGCGCTGAAATCGATAAGGCATAACCGCCTCCTTGATTTGAAAAAACATTGTTCTTTAGTTCAACCTCCGTCCCATCTTCAATCATTAAAGCCGCGGCATTAACAATATCCCTGGACAATACTTGAACGCTGTTGAACAAGACTTTGGAACCCGTTGCATCACCCCGAATAACAATTCCATTGGCAATCCCTATACCGACAGTATGAACTGCATTATTGGAAACCAATGCTGAGTCGCCGTCAATTGTAATACCATTTCCCCCTTTGACATAAGTGATTGTATTGCCATTGACCAAACAACCATGGCTTTCTATCAGAATACCATTATTCTTTACATGCTCTATTTTATTGGAACGCACCCTCCAATTGTTGGATGCCGAAGGGTACAACTCAATTCCCGCATCCATGATGTTCTTAACAAGATTGCTATCGACATCTAAGGTATTCATGCCTCCTACAATCGATATTCCGATACCACTGGTATTCTCAGAAATGCCTTCAATTAGATTGTGCTTGACAAAAACAGAGTCAGATGCACCATGAACAGCAATGCAATAATTCAATTGATTGCCTATCCCATCCAATGGTCGGCGAACCTGATTGTGTTCCAAATGTATGCCGGATGACTGGCCACCACTGATCAAAATACCAAAAGATGTATTGCAGCTGCTTCTAGAATATACATCATTGAAAACAAATTGAACCTCTTGTGAATTGCCAATCTCCACAGCTTTGGTGTTACAACCGTCATTCATAAATACCAGATTATCCTGAACAAAAGCTTGCGCGCAATTCAATAATCCCAATACGCGTGTATCCGACTCTCCTCCATTTCGAATAAAGTTATCTTGAATGTCAACTATGGTATCACTCTGCAAATTCAACAACCACAATCGATTCTGAGCAATTTGAACATTCCTTGATTTTTCAATGTATGCCACTGTCCTTGAATCTTCAACCAGGGTATCCAATACCGCTCTATTACCATATAAGACCACGCTATCTGCATTGCTCACACTGATGGAAGCAATAATGTTATTTTCAAAAACGGCAGCTCCACGTACCACACCATCAGGATTTGAAATGGAAACTCCAAAACCAGGCTGATTAGACATTAAGCTTCTAAATGAATTGCCTACAAAATACAAATCCTTATTGTTGCTGTTGTTTAATGTTACAACATTACTTAAACGACAATGGCTAAAGTGTATATCTTCAGATTCCCCCTCAATTTTAACCGCAGTTGACCCATTTCTATAAATGGTTAGATCTTGAAAATAAAGGTGTTTGGTTCCAAACAAATTCAAAGTAAAATCATTCTCAGAATTAATTCCTGAATACTTCCATTGCGCCAAGGAACTATCTGCTGACTGCCCTCTAAAAGTAATTGTATTGATTTCAGAAGATCCTGCAACTTCATAAAGTGTTGCCTGTTCATTGTACACCCCATTTCTGACATCAAAAACAATTGGACAAGTGATTACAGAATTATTCAACGCTTCAATGGCCTCATTGAAGTTTAAGAAATCAGGATTGGATCCGCCAATGGTATAATTTCCACACAATGGGGTAGCAACATATACACTTGATGAATCATTGATTAAATTACAATCAGCCAGTCCATTGGGCAGAGCTGTCCAAACTTCAATGTTGTATTGGCTAGCAGATGCAAAATTAAAACTGCCCAAACTCACTGGGCTGGTTTGCGCTGTGCTCAAGGATCCAGTCCAATTAAATGTGGGCATTGCTACATTATTGACACTCCAACGGATTTGAACATTGTTTAAGTTTGATTGACCATGATTTTGCAACAAGACTTGAATAACTTGGGTTCCTACTTGCACCGAGCCCGATAGATTTAAAATTTCAGAGATCCCAGCATCCTGGGCACATGGTGTAAACTCCTTTGCGCCAATATCAGGCAACGACGCGCGGAGTGTATAATCTATGTCACTTGTCACCAAGGGATCAGATATGGCAGCTTGATTCAACTCTACATGATTCGGTTTTAGATTGGATATACTCTGATAATAAGGATTCACAGATACCGAATGTTCATCGAGTCCTGTCTGGGTTTTGTGGTCTTCAAAGGAGTTTAACATCTGCGTTCCATAACTTCCAAACACAGCCCCTTGGGTTCTTAGATTGTTATAATCCATCGCATTATTGGCCGGTATAAAATCCAAACCCATTGAAATGGCCAAGCCCTTCTTGGCATTGTAAATCGAGTTGCTTTTTATTGCATTGTTGGTCCCTCCGTTCAGCTCAATCCCTACAGCTGTAAATAAATTAGTCGCTGTCAAGTAAATACTATTGTGTAGGACATGATTATTACTTGATGCTGAGCCAATGCTCAACCCCTTTGCCAATCCGGCTCCTTCCACATGAGCAAAATTATTGGCAACCAAATTCTCAGACCCTAGAACATTAATTCCCACACCTGCTTTAACTCTAGAAATTTTATTTCCTACGATTGAACTACCGGAGCCTGAAACAATAACCCCAGCTTCGCGAACTGTTGAAATCGTGTTCTTTCTCACTTTCCAAGTTGTACCAAAAGCAGAATTGACCTCTATACCTGAATTTTGAAAATTACTGATTACGTTGCTGTCCGCCTCTAAGGTGAAATAACTTCCGCCCAAGAACATTCCTTTGCCTCTTTTCAAACCATTGATGGTTAAACCATTCAGCTCATTGGATTTAATGTAAATACTATCTCCTCCTCCATCGGTATATATACCAATAAACGTATCCTCGGAATCAGGACCATAATTAAAAGATCTGGAAATATTGTTGTCACGCAAAGATATTCTCCTCGAATTACCACCTCCAAGGTGAATTCCCAATGGCATTCCACAATCCCCGGTCATTAAAATTTCATTCTCGGCCACAACACCATCCTGAACATCGATTAATCGTACCCCTCTAGAATCACATCCACTCAAAGACTTCAGTTGATTATTCAGAACAAAAACAGTATCACAACCTTCAACATTTACCAAATAATCAGCACTTTGCAATTTGTTGTTCTGCATGTTGACATCTCGACAATTCACAAAATCAACCCTTCGACTTCTGTTGTCTTCTACAACAACCTGATCACAACCTTCTACTTTATAAAAACCAGTGTAGTTGCTGGTATCTGCGCTAAACTGATTACCATTTAAATATACAGGGCCGGCGTTATTGATATAGATGTCACCAACCCAACAATCCTCTACCAAAATAGCTCCATGATCGGCATCGGCAGGCTGTCTGATGTCAATCGCACTTCCATTCAAATGTGTACCAACAATAGAAATCGAGTAGTTATTTGACTCTTCGGACGCTTCTATTTTCCCCGTGTTGCAATGATCAAAAAAGATGTTATTGGCTCCGCTTTGAAGGATAACATCACTCGAACCATTGGTTCTCAAAATACCCAAGTCTTTGAATTTGATGAAACTTGTGCCAGACAGGCTCAAAGTATAATCATTGGGATTAACATCTTGATAATGTAGCGCTGCCAGTGAACTATCTGCAGATTGTCCCTTGAAGGTAACCCACTTATTGGCAGCAGTTCCTGCAACGTTGTTGATGAGAATCTGCTCATTGTAAACACCGTCCCTAACATTGAAAAAAACATTGCAAGTTACCCCGCCAATTTCAAGTGCCTCAACCGCTTCTGAAAAATCTAAAAAATCCGGATTCGAACCACCAATAGTATAAGAACCGCACAGTCCCGCTGAAACACGCATGCTTAATGTATCATTTTGGTGATTCAAATCCATCTGAGCGTTAATTGAATTGACCCAAATCTTCAGGCGTTTCACATTTCCATCTTCAAAAAGAAAATTTCCAATTTGAACATTCTCTGCTTCCTGACCAATGGCCAAATTCCCCGACCAATTGAAAGGTGATTGCACAACACCATCAACCGACCATTGGATATTGGCGCTGGAGATGTTTTGCAATCCCTGATTTTGAATGGTTATGGATACTGGGACATTTCCAGTTTGAAATGGACGCAATGGAGAATCTAGGCCGGCCATATTCAAATCAAGTGATAATGGAGAAAACAATTTCACGTTGTCAATCATCCAATAGCCCTCACCATTTCCAGACCATGTAAACCTGATTTTTGCATTCGCAATACCACCAATCATAGTGCTCAGATTCATGACAATCGATTCAGACCCATTGGTTGAACTGTTATAACTTCCTGCCAATTGCCATGTAAATCCATCAAAAAACTCAACCTTGCACAGTGCTCCCGCTATATCATTAATCTCATGGTCGAAAAACAACAAAATATTTGGACTTATAGAACAATCTAAAATTGGCGTTTCTAACGACACTTCCTCAGGCAAAGAATCATTGGATAATACTTGAGCATCGAATATCGCTGAGTTACCAGATATTGGAAAATTAACCAACCGCCCACCAGGGTTATTAAAATTCCATTTGTTCCATGTGGGATCTCCTGTAATCGTTAGGTTAGACCAACCTGCAGGAGCAACATTCTCCTCCGCATCAGAAAAATCCTCATTCATGATAAACACCTGAGCGTTTGAATTCAAACCAATCAATGCCAAAACCATCAAGAAAAAACGGTAACAATTCTTCATAACTGATAAAATAATGAATCAAATATAAATATTTTATGAGTGGATTCTCTAATATTCTTATCCAACAAAAAAACCCCCATCTCTCGACGGGGGTTTTTCTCAAAAAGTAATATTTACATTATCGATTCACCACCATGCGCATGGTTTGGCTTTGCTGACCATTGGTCAATTCCACCAAATACAATCCATTGCTCAAAGTGTAATCAAAATTCA